>NZ_BAFS01000459.1 GCF_000308415.1 Nocardia asiatica NBRC 100129
TCTACCGCGACCTCGGCTATCGCCTCGGTGAAGCCGACGCCCTCGACGCCCTCGGCCGTGTACGTCGACTCACCAAGGACTACGAGCAAGCTGCCGACCTGAACCAGCAAGCTCTCGATATCTACCGCAGCCTTGGCTACCTCCTGGGCGAAGCCGACGCACTCAACGCCCGCGGCCGCCTGCGCCGACTCGCCGAGGACTATGAACAAGCTGCTGGCCTGTACGTGCAAGCGCTCACTCTTTATCGCGCCCTCGGGCACCGCCACGGTGAAGCCGACGCACTCAACGCCCTGGGTGACCTCCGCCAGCTCACCAAGGATTACGGGCAGGCTGTCGACCTGCACGAGCAGGCACTCACTCTCTATCGAGCCCTCGACCACCGCCTCGGAGAGGCCGACGCCGTCAAAAGCCTCGGCCGCGTACGCGAGACCACCAAGGATTACGGTCAGGCCGCCGAGCTGTACAAGCAGGCGCTGACTCTTTATCGCGCCCTCGGCCACCGCCACGGCGAAGCCGACACACTCACCGCCCTTAATGCCCTCCGCCGACTCACCGAGGAGGACGCGCACGCTGTCGACCAACGCCAGCAGACACCAATGCGGCAGCCCGGCAGCGCTTCGGCGGCGGCGTCGATCTCCGCCCCCCGACGCGTGCGCGCTCGCTTGATGCGCCGGATAAAAGGGCAGCGCGGCACCGCGGCGGTCAAGCCGGTGCTCGAGCCGCTGGCCACCGTGCACCGCGAGCTGTACCCGAAAGCGAACTTGCCCCTGTTGCAGCGCGCGTTCGACGTGGCCGACGAGCGGCACAAGCATCAGTTCCGCAAATCCGGCGACCCTTACATCACCCACCCACTCGCGGTGGCGAACATCCTCGCCGAACTCGGCATGGACACCACCACGCTGGTGGCCGCGTTGCTGCACGACACGGTCCACTACACCGGCTACAGCCTCGACCAGCTCACCCAGGACTTCGGCTCCGAGGTCGCCCACCTCGTCGACGGCGTCACCAAACTGGACAAGGTCAACTTCGGCGCGGCCGCGGAGGCGGAGACGATCCGCAAGATGATCATCGCGATGGCACGCGACCCGCGCGTGCTGGTGATCAAGGTGGCCGACCGGTTGCACAACATGCGCACGATGCGTTTCCTGCCGCCGGAGAAGCAGGCCAAGAAGGCCAACGAGACGCTGGAAGTCATCGCGCCTCTGGCCCATCGCCTCGGCATGGCGACGGTGAAGTGGGAGCTGGAGGACCTGGCCTTTGGGATCCTGCACCCGAAGAAGTACGAAGAGCTCGTGCGCCTGGTCGCCGTCCGTGCCCCCTCGCGCGACGCTTATCTGGCCCGGGCGCGCGAGGGGATCGCCACCTCGTTGGGCGCGAGCCGTATCCCCGCTGTGGTCGAGGGCCGCCCGACGCACTATTGGTCGATTTATCAGAAGATGATCGTCAAGGGGAAGGACTTCGACGACATCCACGACTTGGTCGGTATCCGCATCCTGTGCGACGAGGTGCGCGATTGCTACGCGGCCGTCGGTGTGGTGCATTCGCTGTGGCAGCCGATGGCGGGCCGGTTCAAGGACTACATCGCCCAGCCGCGCTACGGCGTCTACCGATCGCTGCACACCACCGTGGTCGGACCGGACGGTAAGCCGCTGGAGGTGCAGATCCGCACCCAGAACATGCACTGGACTGCAGAGCTCGGCATCGCACATTGGCGCTACAAGGAGACCAGGGGCAAGCACTCCAACGACACCGCCGAGGTCGACGGCATGGCGTGGATGCGCCAGCTGCTGGACTGGCAGCGGGAGGCGGCCGATCCGGCGGAGTTCCTGGAGTCGCTGCGCTTCGATTTGAAGTCGCCGGAGATCTTCGTGTTCACGCCGAAGGGCGACGTGATCACGCTCCCGCGGACGTCGACGCCGGTGGACTTCGCCTACGCCGTGCACACGGAGGTGGGACACCGCTGCGTCGGCGCGCGGGTTAACGGGCGGTTGGTCGCGCTGGAAAGGCGGCTGGAGAACGGCGAGGTCGTCGAGATCTTCACCTCGAAGGCAGAGAACGCTGGACCTCACAGGGAGTGGCAGAACTTCGTGGTGTCGCCGCGCGCCAAGGCCAAGATCCGCCAATGGTTCGCCAAAGAACGGCGCGAGGAGGCGCTGGAGGCAGGTAAGGAAGCGATCTCAAACGAGGTCCGCCGCACCGGGCTACCGCTGTACCGGTTGATGAACGTCGACGCGATGAGTGCCGTCGCGCACGAGCTGAACTACCACGACATCTCCGAACTTTACGCCGCCGTCGGTGAGCATCAAGTCGCCGCACACCACGTGGTTCAGCAACTCATGACCCAACTTGGCGGCATCGGCGACGTAGAAGACGAGCTCGCCGAACGCTTGACGCCCTCCACCATGCCGAGCCGGCACCACGTCAGCGGCGACGCGGGCGTGCTCATTCCGGGCGCGCCGGGCACCGTCCCCAATCTGGCCAAGTGCTGCACCCCGGTGCCCGGTGACGAGGTCAGGGGCTTCCTGACCCGCGGTGGCGAGGTCAGCGTGCACCGCACCGACTGCAGCAACGCCGAATCCCTACAGCGGCAGGCTGAACGCGTCATCGACGTCGAATGGGCGCCGACACCGTCCTCGGTCTTCCTGGTGGCCATTCAGATCGAGGCGCTGGACCGCACCGGCCTGCTGCTGGACATAATCAAGGCGCTCACCGACCAAAGGGTCGATATCCTCTCCGCCTCGGTAGCCACCCACGATGACCGGGTCGTGATCAGCAAGTTCACCTTCGAGATGGGCGACCCGAAGCACCTGAGCCACCTGCTCCAAGTGCTCCACAACGTAGAGGGCGTCTACGACGCCTACCGGCGGACTGGCCGCCATGCCGAGCAGTACCTCGACCGCGAGATCCTGCCGGGACGGTAGGCGGTGCCTTCTCACCGTTCACCGCCCGACGGTGAGCACATCGAGGGATGACCTCCGCAACGTTGTCGGGTTCGGCCAGTTGTTGTACGGCTTCACCAGCGTCTCAAGTTGGTCGTACGGGTGCTTGCGCCAGTTCCATCGGGCGACGGCGGCGGCGATGATCGTCGCGCAGACCGCGATGATCGGAATCCAGTCCACGAACGTTGACGGCGCTCGCTGAAATTCCCCACTGACGCTCACCGAGATTCCCCATTTGTCCCGTGTGGCTCCGCCGTGAAGGGCGGGCCTCCTCCGAAGCTGGTGGTTACCACACCTGACCAGCGCTTTCGATCGGAGGAGGCCCGCTTTTCCATGTTGACATGTGAGGAAGACGTGGAAATCAGTGCCCTGCGTGCCCGGGGCTGGACGATCTCGCAGATCGCCCGCCATACCGGTCGCGACCGTAAAACGATTCGCGCGTATCTGGCCGGGGAACGCGTCCCTGGCGTGCGGAAGCGGCATCTGCCGGATCCGTTCGAACCGTTCGTCGACTACGTCACCGCTCGCCTGGCCGAGGACCCGCACTTGTGGGCGCAGACGTTGATGGACGAGCTGGAACCCCTCGGCTTCCCGTTGTCGTATCAGTCGCTGACCCGCAACATCCGCACCCGCAAACTGCGGCCGATCTGCCAATCCTGCCGGACCGCGACCGAACGCCCCAACGCCGTCATCCCGCATCCGCCCGGCGGTGAAACCCAATGGGACTGGGTCGATCTGCCGAACCCACCCGTCTCGTGGGGGTGGGGCGCGAACGCGCACCTGCTGGTCGGGTCACTCGCCCACTCGGGCCGCTGGCGCGGCTACCTCGCACCGTCCACCGACCAGCCGCACCTGATCGAAGGACTCGACCGGGTCGCCCGCGCACTGGGCGGAGTGACCGGGTCGTGGCGGTTCGACCGCATGTCCACGGTCTGCCACCCCTCCAGCGGTCAGGTGACCGCGTCGTTCGCCGCGGTCGCGAAGTACTACGCCGTGGTGCCGGCGATCTGCCCACCCCGTCGCGGGAACCGCAAGGGTGTGGTCGAGAAGGTCAATCACACTGCCGCGCAACGCTGGTGGCGCACACTCGCCGACGAGATGACCGTCGAACAAGCCCAAGCGTCCCTGGACAAGTTCTGTTCGTTGCGCGGGGACACCCGGCTGCGACCGACCGCCGACGGCCGCGCCAGCGTCGCGACCGTCGCCGCCAGGGAGCCGTTGCGACCGTTACCTGCCGAGGCGTATCCGGCGATGGTCGCCGAACCCCGGGTCGCCTCTCGGCAGGCGATGATCTCCTGGCGCGGCAACCGCTACTCGGTGCCACCGGAACTGGCGTCGGCGACGGTGATCGTCGCGCAACCGTTGCGCGGCAACATCATCGACATCGCCACCACCGGCGGCATCGTGATCGCCCGCCACCAACGCGCCGCCGACGGCCTGGGCGCCACGGTCCGAGACCATAGCCACATCGTCGCACTCGACGCCGCCGCGCTGGCCGCGGCCAACACCGGCCGACCCCACCGCCGCAAGGAACGCATCCCACCCGGCGACGCCGCCAGAGCCGCCGCCGCGGCATTGCGAGCCGCCGCCGACCCCGCAAACGCCACCGCCGCGACTGCCACCACCAACGCCACAGTCACCGATCTGGCCGCCTACGAGCACGCCGCCACCGCCAGGAGCCGCAAATGACCACCAGCCCTGCCCCGAAGAAGACTCCCCGCCGCGCCACCAAAGCCGTCGGCGCCGACGAAACCGCGACCCGTTACCAGCAACTCCGGTCGCATCTGGCCACCCTCAAACTCCACGCCGCCGCCGAAGCACTGCCATCGGTCCTGGAAGACGCCACCACGCAGAACCTTTCGGCGACAGCCACGTTGGAGAAGCTGTTGCGGATCGAGGTCCACGACACCGAAGCCCGCAGGCTCACCGGCCGGCTCCGGTTCGCGAACCTGCCCACCCCGGCGTCGCTGGAGAACTTCGACGTCGACGCCGCCTCCGGCATCGACCGGCCGCTGCTCGATGAGCTCGGCACCTGCCGCTACCTCGAAACCGCCACCAACGTCCTGCTCATCGGGACACCCGGCACAGGGAAGACGCATCTGGCAACGGGCCTCGCGAGGGCGGCCGCGCACGCCGGCTACCGCACCTACTTCACCACCGCCGCCGACCTCGCCGCCCGCTGCCACCGCGCCGCAATCGAGGGCCGCTGGGCCACCACCATGCGCTTCTACGCCGGACCCGCGCTCCTGGTCATCGATGAACTCGGCTACCTGCCATTACCCGCCGAGGCGGCGTCGGCACTGTTCCAGGTTGTGTCGCAACGCTATTTGAAAACATCGATCGTGATCACCACCAACCGCGGCGTCGGCTCCTGGGGCGAAATCCTCGGAGACAACACCGTCGCCGCCGCCCTACTCGACCGACTCCTACACCGGTCGATGGTCATCAACCTCGACGGCGACTCCTACCGCCTGCGCGACCACCAAGCCACCGCCGACAACCTCCGCAGAGCCACCACCGGACACCGCGAACCCCTATAATCGACACCGCTCACGGGTGGGGAATTTCGGCGAGTACGGGTGGGGCGTTTCGACGAGCACAGTCACGGGAAGTGGGCCGACTCCACCCACCGCCTACACCCGACACCAAGTAACCACGCCGATGCGTTGACCCATATCTAGATCGAGTGCACAAACACGCCATCGCGACCACGACGATGCCCAGGCCCCCAACCCCGGCTCTGGTGATCCACAGTCCCCGGCCTGCGCGGGTAACCGTCAGGCTCGATGACATCGCCTATGCGCATGGGCTTCTCGCCGGGCGGCGGGCGCGGTGCGCGATTCCCGACCATGCTCGGTTCCGGGAGAAGTGGCGGCTGGCGCTGGATATGCTCGATGAGGTCATCGCCTGGGGTATGCCCGCCCGGCCGGTGATCGCTGATGCCGCCTACGGCGACAGCACCACCTTCCGCGCCGGACTGACCGACCGCGGACTGACCTATGTCCTGGCGGTCTCCGCTTCGACCAGCATCCATCCCGCCACCGCCCAACCGGTGCCACCGACCTACTCCGGATTCGGGCGGCCCAGAACCCGCACCGACTACCCCGACAAACCCGTCACCGCCAAGACGATGATCACCACCGCCGGCCGCACGGCGGGACGGTTGGTCACCTGGCGGCGCGGCAGCCGGAAGACCCCTGGAAATCCCGGCGCGGTGATGCGGTCACGGTTCCTCGCACTGCGCGTGCGCCCGGCCAACCGCAACATCACCCGTGCACCCGACGGCAGCCTTCCCGATGCTGGCTGCTGGCCGAATGGCCCACCGGAGCCCCTGAACCCACCGACTACTGGCTGGCCACCCTGCCACCGAGCATCCCGCTACGAGATCTCGTGCAGCTGGCGAAAACCCGTTGGCGCATCGAACACGACTACCGCGAACTCAAAGACGGCCCTGGCCTGGACCACTTCGAAGGCCGATCCTGGCTCGGCTGGCACCGCCATGTCACCCTCGCCTCCATCGCCCAGGCCATCTGCACCCCGTTGCGCCTCACCCCAAAAGCCCCTGCGCAGGCCTGACCCTCTACGCCGTCCTGCGCCGGCTCCAACACCTACTCGCCAGAGATCTGGTGGCGCAAGGGCGCCGAAGCCGGGCATTCGGGTTGCATGCGCAATCTCGGAATGGTGCTGCAGATGAGGGGGAAGGTGCGGGAAGCGGAATCCTGGTGGCGAATGGCCGCCGCGGCCGGGGAATCCGCACGCCATGTTCAATGTCGCGTATTTGGTCGACCAGCGCGGCAATCCTGAGGAAGCGGAGTTCTGGTGGCGGGAAGCCGCCAGTTTGGGGCACCTGGAGTCGATGTACAACCTCGGCGTCATGCTGCGGGCACGCGGTGAAGTCGAGGAGGCGGAAGCTTTGTGGCGCATAGTCGCCGACGCGGGGTACGTGGAAGCCATGCGGAACCTCGGCCTCTCGCTCGTGGAACGAGGCAAGGCCGAGGAAGCTGCACTCTGGTTGCGTAAGGCGGCTGACGTCGATACGGCCAATTAGTCGAGCAGGCGGCGTGGCTGGCGAGAATTTGTAGCTGGCCAGCGAACTCCGCCAGGTGCCGCCGTCGCCTGCGCCGACTGTGGCCGAATTCGATCATCTGCTGCTGACCGTGCACCAGGCCGTAGCCGATCCTGCCTGGCGCGGCCTGTCGAGGCGTCGGGATGGTCGGGGCGGGGTCAGGGCACTACGTGAAAGGCCACGTAGAGGGCGATCAGCAGGGTGCTCGAGGCGAGAAACACTGCGGTGCGATGTTTGATCGGAGGTGGCCCACCGCCGGGTGGCTGACCGCGCTGCACCGCTGCCACCACACACGCGCCCCGCGCTTCACGATCACCGGCTTCGAGCAGTTCCGCTGGTACACCCCCTGCGGAATTTGAAAATCCTGCCCGAACCGGACGACACCTCGGACTACGGGCGCGCCGAGCGCCTGACCTACCGGCGGGCACTGGACCGCCTCGAACAACGCGGGCTTGTCCGATTCCTGCGCGCCAGGTTCGGTCGCTTCGACAACAGGACCGTCCTGGTGCCCCGGATCACCGCCGAGGGCGATCGCCTACGTCGAGCAGAAGTCCGACCGCCCCCTCCAATGCCCCTGAAAGCCATTCGGCGGCGGCACCGGATCTCAGGAGCTTCGGGCCTTGTGGTGGGCGGCGGCCGAGCGCTATGTGATGTTGGCGTCGATCAACAGTTTCCACATCTCGCCCTGGTCGATGACCTGCACGTCGAGTTTCTCGGCCTTCGTGAGTTTGGCGTCGCCGACACCGACGCCGGTGATGGCAGCTGTACGCGCCGTTGAAGCAACGCGCGTGGACTCACGTACCTCGCCATGTCGAGCCGAACGCGTTGTGCCATCCGCGTTTCTCGCGCCGGCATCTCCATGGGCGGCGTATCGTTCCTAGGCGGCTGTGGCGGTCGAGCCTAGCGGGATGGGGAGTCATGGATAACCAACTCACGTTGTCCACCACTGGTGGTGAGCAATCCGAGCATGTGGAAGCGCTCCTACGATGGCTCAGCCGAGAGCCGGAGCTACGCGGTCGCTGCAAAGCTGTAGGCCATGCTCCGTCACCCGGAGAGATGGGATCGTGGGTGGACTTCGCCACGGTCGCTGTCGGAGGTGGTGGGGCGCTGTCGGTGTTGGCTATGTCGTTGAAGACATGGTTCGCGCAGCCGCGCCGCTCGGATGTCGAGATCGAAATCCGTAGTCCCGATGGGCGGTCTGTGACTGTCAATGCCAAGCGGGTAAACGATGTACCCGCCCTTTTGCAAAGCGTCTTAGACGTCGATAGTCACTGATTTCGATATAGGAGGTTCGGTGATCCGGTTGCCGGATCGCGAGATGTCGCGGGCCGTCCTGATCGGTATCGACACCTACGATCATCTGCCGGACCTCTCAGGTGTTCACGCCGGGGCCAAGGAACTGAGGGATGTTCTCACCGACCCGGTGCACGGTTCTCTCCTGTTAGAGGGCTGTGTTCTGCTGCCGGAGCAGGCATCGCCAGCCGATATCGGCAACGCCATTGCAGAGGCGTCGGACCAAGCGCGAGATTTGCTGTTGATCTATTTCGCAGGGCACGGTGTGCTGGGCCCACGGCGGAGTGAGCTGCATCTGGCCGTTACCGATACCCATCCTCTTCGTCCAGGTATCGGAGGCGTCCCTTTCGACGCCGTCCGTGATCTCTACCTGGACAGCGCCACTGCGGCGCGCGTCGTGATCCTGGACTGTTGCTATTCCGGACGCGCGCTCGGCCTGAACCAGTCTCCGGGCGCCCATGATCTGCTCGTCGACATCGCCGCTGAGGGGACTGCCGTCTTGACTTCAGCACCGCCGAACGGGATTTCGAAGAAACTCGACGCGGAAACCTATCCCGCCTACACCGACCGTCTTATCCGATTGCTGCGCGAGGGTATGCCGGGAGGTGAGGAGTTCCTTACTTTGCCAGCTCTACATCGGCAACTGTGTTACGAACTCACCGCCCTAGGTCTGCGGCAGCCACAGGCGGACCTCAATCCACTGCTCGACCATCTCGGCTTGATTCGAAACAGAGCACACCCGGCTGGCCCACCGTTTGACACCCAGCTGCGTGACGCCATCCGGTCCGGACAGCTGATACTGCATTACCAACCTGAAATCGACCTGCGTACAGGTGAGGTTCTCGGGATCGAGGCGTTGGTTCGATGGAACCATCCGACACGGGGATTTCTATCGGCCCATACTTTTGTCTCGGCGGCGGAAAAAGTAGGTTTGGCAGGCGAGTTGGGATGGTGGGTGATCCGAACGGCATGTGCCGAGTTCGCTGGCTGGCAGGCCGATGGGCTCGGTCGCGACCTTATGTTGCGGATCAATGTGTCTCCAACCCTTCTCGACGAGCCGGCGTTCGTCGAGAAAGTAGGGCACATACTGCATCAAACAGGCGTGGAGTGTCCATCTGTCTGTATCGAGATCACAGAGCGGGAAGACACAGATTTCGATACCACTGTCGCCACGGTACGTGGGTTGAAGCGTCTGGGCGTGCAGGTCGGCATCGACAGCTTCGGTACCTACAACAGCTCGATCAAGATGGTCCAGCGTCTCCCGGTCGATTCACTCGAGGTCGACCGCGCCTTCGTGCAGCGACTCAACAGCAACACCGACGACGTCGCCATCGTTCGAGCCATCATCGCACTGGCCACCAGTTTCGGACTGAGTGTTTCCGCCGCCGGCGTCGAAACCCCTCAGGCCGCACAAACTCTGATCGATCTCGGTTGCTATCGGGCTCAAGGATTCCTGTTCGCCCCACCGATGAGCCACGAGGAAGCTCGAGCGCTGATAGCTCGAAAGGCCAGAGTGTGGCGCCTGTAACGGAGCCGCTTCTGTCACGACAGTAACTGCGGGTCGCGGTTGTCCGGCCAGATCATGTCGAAGTCTTGGAAGAGGGGTGTAGCTGGGTGGCGCGGCGCAGGGGGTTCTTCGCGGAACTGCAGCACCAGCAGAGGCTGGCACAGCAACGGCAGGCGCAGCAGCAACGAGCAGCGGTGCGTGCCCACAACATGGCGGTCAGGGAGGCGCAACGCTCCGCGCGGGAGCAGCAACGAGCCGCGGCAGCGGCCATGCGTGCCTCGGCCGCCGAACGTGCGGCAGCAGAAAAGGCTGCGAAGCTTGCCCACATCGCTGCCCGAGAGGCAGAGGCCGAGGAGAAGAACACCCCGCTCGCCGTCACCTACGACGCGATCGACCACCTGCTGGACGCCACGCTGGAAGTCGATGACTGGGTCGACCTCGAGTCGCTGCGCGAATCGCCCACAGACCTGCCGTTCGATCGTTCCGATTTGCTCACTCCATCACCGGCCCCGCGCTACCACGCGCTGCCGGATCGCCCGACCTTCGTGCCACCAGCCCCGCCATCGGGTCTCAGCGGCGCCCTCGGCGGCAACCGCAGGCATGCCGCCCAACTGGAGGCGGCGCAACGGGAGTACCTCAACGTTGTGCAGCAGTGGCAGCTGACACTCGCCCGAACCTGCGCCGCCAACGCAGAACTTCGCGCCGGGTGGCGACAGCAGGAAGCCTCGCGTGTCGTGGAACTCGCCGATGCTCGGCGGCGGCTCGAGCAAGCAAACGCTGAACGTCGCCGACAGGTCGAAGAATCGAACGCGCGCTTGGATCGGCTCATCGCTGGATTACGTGAGCGTCGGTCCGACGCAATGGACGAATACGTCGGCATCGTGCTGGCCAACTCGGTCTATCCCGAGTCGTTCGAGGTGTCCTACGAGCACTCCTTCGACGCGAGCGACCGCGAACTACGCGTCACGGTGTTGGCTCCACATCCCGACACCTTCCCGACAACGAAAGCGTTCCGCTACAACAAAACTACGGACGAAATCACCGCAACGACTCTGCCAGCGGCCGAAGTCAAGCGCCGCTACGCCTCAGCGATCGCGCAGACTGCGTTGCGGACAGTGCATGAAGTGTTCGAAGCCGATCGGGAAGAGATCATCGACAGCATCGCACTCACCGTCGCCGTCGACACGGTCGATGCCGCGACCGGCCACGACACCCGCATCGACCTCGTCCGGCTGGCCACCGACCGCGCCGATTTTCTGCCGATCGACCTCGCCCGGGTGGAGCCGGCAGCCACGTTGGCTCACCTCGCGGCCGCGGTATCGAAGAACCCCTACGGGCTGGCGCCCTTGGCAAACCATGGAGTGCGCGGATGAACGACCCCCAAGCCGTGATCGTCGGACTGCGGAAAATGCTGATCGTCAAAGAACGCGAATCCGCCGACCTCCAAGACCGCATCCAAGAACTCACCGCACAACTGCAAGCGCGTCCGATCTCAGCCGCCGCACCGCCACCGAAGGATCCCCGGCTCATCACCGTGGACGACGCACTGGTGCTTCAAGAGGTCGGGATCTACGAGTATCACCACCCCTTGGAGAACGCCGACAGCTACAAGCAGGCCCTCGCCGAGCTGCGCGCCGACGTGCGTGAAGCCGTAAAGACCAGCGAGGCCATCGTGGTGGCCAAGAAGTTCAGCTTCAACAACTCCCTCGCCGAGGGCCGCCGGTTGACCGCTGACCTGTCCAAGCTCATGTTGCGGGCATACAACGCCGAAGCGGAAAACTGCGTCCGGACCATACGCGCCGGCAACCTGGACACCGCCAAACGACGACTCGATAAGGCCGCCACAGACATCGAAAAGCTCGGCGCGGCAATGCAGATGCACGTGTCACCCGCGTACCACGCGCTGCGGATCAAGGAACTCGAACTCACAGCCGACTACATGATGAAGGTGCAGGAAGAACGAGAAGCCGCCCGAGAGGAACGCGAGCGCTTGCGCGAGGAACGCAAAGTGGAACAAGAACTCGCCGCCGAACGGGAGCGACTCGAGAAAGAACAAGCACACTACCGAGCCGTGCTGCAACGACTCACCGCCACCGGACAAGACACCCGCGACATCGAAGACCAACTCACCCGCATCGCCGACGCGATCGCGCAGAACGACTACCGTGCAGCGAACATCCGCGCAGGCTACGTCTACGTCATCTCCAACATCGGCGCCTTCGGCCCAAACGTCGTCAAGATCGGGCTGACCCGCCGACTCGAACCACTCGACCGAGTCCGCGAACTCGGCGGCGCGTCCGTCCCCTTCCCATTCGACGTCCACGCCGTCTACTTCTCCGACGACGCAGTCACACTCGAAAACGAACTCCACAAAGAGTTCGCTGCGGTGCGACTCAACCACGCGAATGCTCGCCGGGAGTTCTTCTTCGCCAGCCCCGAAGAAGTACGTCGAGTACTTGCGAAGAAGGTAGGAAACCTCCTCGACTACAACGACGCCCCCGAAGCCACCCAATACTTTCAATCCAAGCGGTATTGGCCCGACCGTCGAGAGTGAATCTTTTTGCAGATGTCGCACGGATTCCCGCTGGGAATGTACTAACGGCGTGCGCGACGAGCAGCCCAGAAAGGTTGGCAGGGTGGTGCTCCGATAGGTACGCCACCGGCGCCGATGGCGGCGCTCCGGGGACATCGCACCCGCACAGGAAAAAAAGTCCGCGCCCACCCACTACGCAAGATAACCAGCTCGGCGACCGCCGGGCAGTCATGCCGATGGTCTCCGCGCTCATCGGGGCGGTTCAGGCACTGCAGTGATTTTGGAGGTCATGATGAGTCCCAGACCGTCGCACGGTGGGCGTGCCCCGCGCCCCGGACCCAGCTCTGGCAGGTCGTCGTCACCTACGAGGGGAGCAAACCGTTCGCAGACGAAAGCAGGGGCGGGGTTGTTCGTGCCGATATTTCTAATCCTGCTGTGCTGTGGTGGTGTTGGCAACTGCAGCGGGAAGGACACGCCGAACAAGCCTGCTGCCCAGAAATCCACAACGCCTGCGGCGCAGCCGGATCAAGCCCCAGTGTTCACCGCAACAGTGGATTCGGTCCGTGGTCCTCAAATCTGGCTCACCGTGGGAGGACAGAAGCGATGGGTGCTCCTAGCGAACGTCAGTGCCGGCACCGTATGTGGCACAGAACTTTATCCCGCGCTCAACGACCGACTCAGGGCGATGCTTCCGGCTGGCACCGCTGTCACCGTTGTCTGGACGGAACCAAGTGACCGCAGCGCGTCTGGGCAAGCCTACGTTCATCTCGCGCCTCCACGTGATTCGGCGACCAAGCCACAAGACCCGAGTATCAACGAGCGGCTGGTGAGTGAGGGTAGCGTCGCGCTGGACCCGCCGATCAGACGCGAGGCGGGCTCGTCACCTGCGGCAGATCAGATTGCGGTGATTCGTGCGGAGGCACAACCAGTCGCGGTTCCATATATCGATGCGCTCGCTGCGGCGGATATCGCTGCCTGGGACAACCGAGTCGGTGCAATCGGCCGATGCCGCAATCGACTCGATCAGGAAGCCCAGCGGAATCGCGAACTGTACGGTCCAGATGGCCGTGCTGGTACGGAGGACGATCCTGAGCGATCGTATCCTCGATACCCCTCGACAGGTGGTAGCAGCGGTGGCAGCAACGGCGAGAGTCGGTTCTGCCGCAAACGCTGGTGGTGCTGAACGCGAACCGGCCCTTGCTTCTATCTTCACCGTTTCCGCAGGTCGATCTCTGTGGTTAGCGCATGTATCTCCCTCCGGACACGTTTTGTCATGCATCCTCTGCAAATTTGCAGAGGATGCGTTCTTTTTAGGGCCCCTGAGATGGTCCGGACACCGCAGATCCGCAAATTTGCGTAGTTAGTCGGTCAAAAGCGGAGGCGCTGACACGGGTGAGCGGTTCGATCGGTCGGGAATGAGGTCCTGTCGGTGCTCAGAACGACCTCTCAAACCGGGAGAGCTTGGTCGCCGGGTTGAAGAATCAGCGGCAGCACTTCTTCCATGCGAAGGATCCGCGGCGGGCAAGGGGCGGGCGGCTGGTGGGAGCTGGTGGATGGCTCAGCGATGAATCTCTCAGGCGTTCGGTTCGGTGAGCCGGAAGTCGGCGCCGGGGTCGATGATCACCGTGGATTCGGGCAAGCCGGCGGCGATGGCGGCGGGCTGGCCGTGCGGCAGGCCGAATAAGGTCACGTCGTGGCCGGCCGGTCCGGCGGTCGTCGTGGGTGCGACCACCCGGTCGGCCAGCGGCAGCAGATGCGGCTGCACTCCCCCAGCGCGGTGCCCGTGTTCGAGCCCGCGGTCAGCGCCCCGAGGTGCGACAGCCTGACCCGAACAGGATGTATCGGCAATATCACTCCGCCCCGCCGCTTCAGCGGCCCGCAGGTGCCGTTGGCGCCTGCGTGGCGGCGTCATTCGCAGCAGCCGACAAAGGGAATCCACGGCAGTTTCGTCAGTCGCGAAACGAGACCACGCTGATGTTCACCTCGCCGGCCGCGCGGCGTATAACGGCCAGCCCAAGAGGATTGGACTCCCGCAGGCCCTCCTCCATCAAACAGTCGTAGAACAGCCGAACCGGCACGATCCGCTGCTGAATCGTGGCATTGGCCAGCCCAGACCCCGAGTCGATCGACACGACGTTCGCGCCACGACGGCCCGGCCGATCGGTCAGCTCACGCACATATGCGGCGACATGCGCCCGGTTCGCGGTGACCGGATCGACGCCGACCCGGTCGCACATGAGCAGATACTTGGCCAGTCCACGTGCGTAGGCATCGATCGTGCGAGGCGCTCGCCCGAGATCGGTTCACACCCCCAGCCACTCGGCCGCTCGTTCGTGCCGGCCCAGGACCGGCCACTTGTCCAGCACTCGTGCTGCCGCTCAATCCGTCTCCTTAGTTCGTGGTCGTCGCCGTGAGGAGATGATCCCTGCCCCACGGTCAGATTCCACGTAACTAATAAGTATCTGTCGGATCCGGCTATCGGCGCATGATCTCCCGCCGGCTCAACAAGGGCGAATCCTGCGGGCCCTGCGCCACGATCTGCTCCACGCCCACGAAGGCATGATCCGCGCCCGGCATCTGGAGTCCCAGACCGAACCGGCGTGGTGTTTGACCTTGGCTGCCAACGCCGAGATCGCCTGGACCGCAGAGCATTACTGGCGATCGAGGTCGACATCGACACCGAACTCGCCCAGTTGGGCCCGACCGGCTACTGACCGCTGCGCCTGCGTGACACTTTGTTTTGATCAGAACCTGGCGCCGATGAGGCGAAGGTAGGGTGCATCGGCTCAATCTCCCTCATATATACGGGGTACTCCGCGTGGAGGTCGCCGTCGAACAGCCTCCAAAAGAAGGCGTTCATCTTCGCGGCGGCGGGTGCGTGCCGGGTCAAGATCGCGGCGACCACCGGTGGCACGCCATCCGGGATGTGACCAGCGGCGCATTGGAGTACGTACTCGTTGCGGGCGACTGGACCGCCGCTGGGTGGCATCAGTACCCCGCAGATATCGGTCACCAGCCAGTTGACCAGTCGCATGGCAGCGTAGCCGGCGTCATAAGTGACGTGTTGTTCAGTAAAGTCGCGCTCAGCAGCCGACAGGTCGAATTGCGGCGATGTGGCCAGCCCGAAGTCGCTGAGATAGATCCGCTGCATGTCGGTGCGCATGTTGCCGAAGTGTCCGTCCATGTGCAGCAGCTCCCGATCGCGCAGGAACGTCACGATCTCTGAAAGCTGCCGCTCGACTGTGGCGGCCCTATCGGCCGGGTTCTCTCGCAGCCAGTCCGCTATCGGGTGTGGGATGTATTCGCAGAACAGCACGAGGCTGCACGGTGCGGCGGCCAGCGCTTCGAGACGGGCCCGCACGGCCGGGCAACCACCTTGGGCGGTGACCACCGTGTCGATGTCGGCGTGTTCGGCTGCGACCGACGAACGGCCGGGTAGCACCCGCCAGTGGTAGAGCACCGGGAACGACTGTGTCTCGCCGGCCAGAACGGCGTCGGTGACGATGATGTTCGCGGCCAGCTCTCGCCATGCGTTGAAGCTTGGGCCGCCGATGCCGTACTGGCAGAACATCGGCAGGTCGAACAGGTTCGCTGTGGAGCCCGGGTTGGCGAGTTCCCGGTCGGTCAGTGGGATCCGTTTGGTGAACACCGGTACGCTGTCGACGTCGATAAGCGCCGCGCCACCACCCACACCCACGCCTATGACTCGACCGGCGTCTACCAGCTCAGCGAGCTCGAAATCGCTACGGGACGCCAGGAATGCCGAGAGTCTTTGGTGGTGGGCCGTTCTGGCGGATGTCATCGCACGATTATGTCCCGACCAGGCTCCTCGAGTCGGACATGTCGCGGGATTCAACATCCCACTCAAAACAGAAGGTCGGAATAGCGGTGGTGCGCAACGCCCACGGCACCATCCACGACGTCAACGAAGTATTCGCCGTTCTCCTCGGGCGTGCACTCGGTGCCGATCAGGCGGTACCAGTACCGCTACACCTTTTCCCGGCCAGCGGATTCGCTCCGGAGGCGCAGCGATACGCGCTAGCCCAACAGATCTCGCTTGTCGATCTGTCGGGCTCTGGCTTCGCTGAGCTTATCGCGCTTCCCAGTTGGGCAAGTGCGCGCAGCCTCCGGCGCGCACTGGGCACATGGACCGGAGGGTTCGACAGACCCGTTGAGAGCGACGAGACAGACGCACAGGACGAGTGGATCCCGTACGAGGAAATCTCGCCCTACATGACTGTGGTCGCATGCCTGGCAAACCAAGTTCGCAGGTGCTTCCGCACGCCCAGCTCGTGACGATCGTGACTGACATGCACAGCGAGCGGCTCGGTGACTTGATCGTCGGGTTTCCCTCTGCGCCCTTCATCCTGGTTCTGAGGATCGAGTCCAGGGCAGACTTCGGGGCATATCTCGCCCGGCACCCCAGCTCGGAGATCGCCGTGCACATCGACTTCGTCCATCGTGGAAAACACGACGGCGACTGGGTCATCGTCCCCACTGATGGGGCGCCGCAGTTCCACCTGGTTTTCGCGCTGCCGGAACTGCTCGCTGACTGGCTGCTCAACAGCGACGGCCCCGCAACACCGCGGGTGCGCGACATCAAGCGAGGCATGCTGTCCTTGATCGTCGTCTTCCAAGGCGACCGACTCCTGCGCCTGCTGTACCAGCCGCGCCGCCGCCGGTGAGTTCGACACGTTGGCGGACAAGGCGCAGCTTCGGGTGTGCATCCTGCAACGTGGGCCACTTCGGCGGCCTTGAAAGCACGCTGCTGCTCACGAACCGCCTGCGCCGCCAGCCTCTGCTGTCGCTGATAGCCGGAGCGTGGCATTCTCGGTGTCGGCCGTGCGCGTCGGAGCGCATTCGCAGCTGGGACAGCCCGTCGCACCAGGGCGCAGGCACTCGTTGCCAGCGAGACGCAGAATTAGCGACCTCACTGAGATCACCTGCTACGTCTGCTGCGGCCTGGCTCCTGCACCCCTGGTTCGAACGTACGATTCGAAAACGTCCCAGTCGATGTCGTTGGAACGGATCCATGCGCCGTGGCCTCCGCCTGTGTGGACCCGGAAAAGGCACCCAAACTGGGTGTCTTCCAACCATTGACGACAGACCCGACAGGGCGGAATGCTCAAATGCGTGGCAATTACACACGATTGCGTCCGGCAGATGGGCGCGGACGTCGATGCCCGATCGGAAGAATCTGGTCCGCACCGGACCTCGGATCCGAAAGGGTTTGCACGTATCTGTACACACACCAACGGCGCCAATCAACGGCATTGCAGTGCAGGATATTTCAGCAAACCGGTAGCGGAGTATGTCCACCTCGGGCAGGTGTCTGATGACCGCCACGGGCACGAAAGATGTGTATGGTGACGCCATGGACACGAAAAGTGCGCAAATCTGCCACAATTCAGGTGTGCGATTCCCCCTCCGGACACCAGTGCTAACCCCACAGGGGGTGGCACCAATGATTGCGAGTTGCTGTTGGTGCTGGTAGCGCACTTCTAAGGCCAAGGCTCGGTACGACTGGGCCTTATCGGCCGGATCTCCCGCAGCGAGCACCGCGCGGATGTCACCCAGCGAGTCGATCAACTTCCGGATCTCGGTGTCGGTGAGTCGATTGATCTTGGGAAGACTCTTCAACTCGGCCTGAGCTGCCGCTTTGTCCGCCTGTGCCGCGTTCATGGCCGTGACGAGGGCTTGCGGATCGACTCCGGCCTCGATGGCGGCGAGGTGACGCGCGAGTCTGGCCTCGGCGTCGGTGGTGCGTTGTCGAAGCATTCGCCGACGGGTGTCGGTGTCATCGGTGTCTTGGGCGGCCACGAGAGCCGCGATGGTGTTCTCGCGGTGCTCGCGATCGAACAGGCTCGCCAGCCAGCGGTCGATCGGCCCGACGACGATGTCTTCGCGCAGGTTCACTGTCCGGGGATGGTCTTGTAAGGCCGGACTGCCGGGGGCGATGGTTTTGGCGCGGCATCGGTAGTACACGGCGTCACGAACCAACTCCGCCTGCATCTTTCGACTACAGCCAGCGCAGCGCACGAGGCCGCTCAGTAGATACGGGCGCAGACCGCTGGATGCTCTGTTGCGTTCGAGCTTGGCGCGGGTGCGGTTGCCGCCGCCTGCCCGCTGGCGTCGCAGCAGTTGAGCCTGGGTGAAGGTTTCTACCGAGACGATGGGTGGATGCGCGGGGCTTTTCGAGCGAACGATGCGGTGGGTGGGCGAGCGCCGGAACCGGGTGACGTTACCGGCGGCAGCGTCGTCGGGATCGAGAAGTTCTTCGTGCTTGGTCCATCGTCCGAACACCGCGTAGCCGGTGTAGCGGGGATTCTGCAGGATCGCGGCAACGGTTCCGGCCTGCCAACCGTCCTTGGCGCGATGCCGGTTCTGCTCTGGTCGATGCGCTGACGGACACGGCACACCCTCCCGATTCAGAGCGATCGCGATCGCCTTATCGCCACGGCCAGCGAGGTAGTCACGAAAGCTCCGCTGTACCACCGGGGCGGTACTCACATCGAGCGAAAGGATCCGCAACTTCAGCCCATCCGAAGCGCGATTAGGGTTCGGATGCGGCGGACCGTCCCCCACCATGTACCCGTAGGGCGGTCGGCCTCCTTGGTGTCGGCCTTCGTTGAGCACTTGAGCGTCCATGCTGGCGCGGGTGCGTTGCTGAACATGCTGGCGTTCGGACTCACTCAGCCCGCCGAGCATGCTCATCATCATCGAGTGCGTGACATTGCGCGGGTCGAAACGCCCGCCGAGTTCCGGCACCCAAACTTCCACTCCATGCGCTTGCAGGCGTGGTGCGACCAAACTGAACTGGTTACCGAACCAGCACCGAGTGCCCTCACCGACAACGATGGCCGTCCACCCTCAGCCCGGATTCTTCAAGTCGGCTAGCAGCCGTGCGGCTTCCCGACGGCGATGCCAGGGCACCGACCGCGACTGGCCGATGTCGAAGTAATCGGCGACGATGGACGCTTCGGACATGAACTTCTCCGCGTTGCCTCGCTGCCACCGATACGAGGTCTCCGGATCCTGATTGTCCTCGGTCGAGCAGCGCCCGTAGAACGCGAACCGTTGATCATCGGCGCTTTCGACGGTTTCGGGGACCAGTCCCAGCAGTTCGTCGAGGACGGCCCATTCGTTGGGTTCGGTCGGCATCGTCGTCCCTCTCGCCGGAGTGTTCGCGGGAATGTCGAAGCAGAAGCGCAAGCAGTGCCCTGGCCGCGTCGTCGGTCAGCGCGGGTGGGCTGTCGGGGCAAACCACTCCGATGACGCCAGGCTCATCGCCTTCTCGGTTAACCCCCCGATTGCTGGCTTCAGTAGACATGCTCGGACCCCGAGCTTTCAAGCCCCTGCGCTGGGCTGAAGATGGCAGAACGCGCGCGATCGCCGCGGAAGGCTCGGCGCATGTCCGCGGAAAGGATGTACGGACCACCCGCAGCAGCCCGCGGTCGTAAACCGAAACCCGATGCCAGCCGACCGAGCGCGAAACACTCTGTCCTGCGGTGTATTACGGAAGGTGGCCGACGATGCGGCCGAACGTCTCCACGACTGAGAGGCGCTCTCGAATAACCTGAACGGGCGCGGATATCAGAACCAACCAGTGGCGAGCCTACGAACTCGCGGCGCACTCCGCTGAAGGTAATGCCAGCTACGCCTGAAGGTGTTTCGAATCCCGCGCCAATGCCTGCGATTCGGGAAACCGCAGCCCGCGACCCCATGGTCGTACTCCGAACTCGCTCGGTCGGAAGGAAACAACACCAGCTCGGCAGCACGCACGAGGGAAGCGATGAACCAGGCACGGACATGACAGTCTCCTGACGACCTGTCCGCCGATTCTCCCGCACCCAGGTTACCGGAACGACGGCTCCGCCGCCGTTGCCTCGGGTGCGCTCTCGTAGACGCCAGATGCACTGATCGTGTCGATGTCCTCAGTTCAAGCGCGCGGGCAGCAGTTCGGCGACGAGTTCCTCGACACGGACCTTGATCTCGTCGCGGATCGGGCGCACCGACTCGACGCCTTTGCCTGCGGGGTCCTCGAGCACCCAGTCGCGGTAGCTGACTCCGGGGAAGACTGGGCAGGTGTCGCCGCAGCCCATGGTGATGACGACGTCGGAGGCTTCGACGGCGTCGAAGGTGAGGATTTTGGGTGACTGGTCGGAGATGTCGATGCCGACCTCGCGCATGGCTTCGACCGCGGTGGGGTTGATGGACTCGGCGGGCGCGCTGCCTGCGGAGCGGACTTCGATGGCGTCTCCGGCGAGGTGGGTGAGGAATCCGGCGGCCATCTGGGAGCGTCCGGCGTTGTGGACGCAGACGAACAGCACGCTGGGCTTGGATGTCATGAGCGAGTTGGCCTTTCAGCTGGTGGGGATGTCGAGTTCGGCAAGCAGGTGGCGGACGCGGGTTTCGATTTCCGCGCGGATGGGGCGGATGGCGGCGACGTCGAGTCCGGCGGGGTCGTCGAGGTCCCATTCCTCATACCGGCGGCCCGGGTAGAGGGGGCAGGCATCCCCGCAGCCCATGGTGATGATCACGTCGGCTGCCTGCAAGATTTCCTCGGTCCATGGCTTCGGGAATTCGGTGGTGATGTCGATGCCTACCTCGGCCATGGCTTCGACAGCGGCGGGGTTGATCTGCTCGCCGGGCTCGCTGCCGCCGGACCAGGCGACGGCGTTGTCTGCGGCGAGGTGGGTGAAGAATCCCAGCGCCATCTGCGAGCGTCCGGCGTTGTGAGTGCACAGGAACAGCACGGTGGGTTTGCCGGTGTGGGCTTTGCCCTCAACCTTGGCGAGGGCGTTGAGGCGTTGGCGGGCGAAGCGTTCGGCCAGTAGCGGTAGGAAGTTCATGACGGTGGCGCGGCCGGCGAATTGGTCGTAGGAGGAGTGCAGGAACCGTTCGATGGTCTCGACGCCGAAGGTGCCGTCGAATTCTCGCTGCAGGCGGGAGGCGGCGGTTTTGAGGGCGAGTTGCTGGTCGATGGTCAGGTCGTCACGAACGTAGGTGGCGTGGGCGAGGGGGCTGTCGCTCATAGCGGTGTTCCGATGCTGAGTGGTGTGACAGGGTCAGACGGAGGGCTGGAGTTCGGTGAGCAGGTGCTGCACACGGGTGTCGATGTCGTCGCGGATCAGGCGCATGCGTTCGAGGCCGTCGATACCGCGTTCGGAGGGTTCGTCGGTGTCCCAGTTCACGACCCGTACCCCGTCGACGGGATCGACGTGCGCTTCGCGGCCCAGCGTGACGACGAGGTCGACTGCGCGCAGCAGTCGCGGGTCGATCGGTTTCGGGGTCTCCTTGCGGATGTCGACGCCGACTTCCAGCAGCGACTGCACCGACAGCGCGTTGAGACTCGCGCCGGGGGCGGTGCCCGCGGAGTACACCTCGATGCGTCCTTCGGCGGCATGGCGCATCAGCCCGGCGGCCATCTGGGACTTGCCACCGTTCTTCACGCACACGAACAGCACAGCAGGGTTCGCGGTCACCGCTCGAGCACCTTTTCCTCCGCCACACCCGAAGAGGCGGGCGCGGCAGTGCTGCGGGCACCGAAGCGTGTGCGCAGCGCCAGTGAGACGTACACCAGCCCGACCAAGACGGGGACTTCGATGAGCGGGCCGACGACTCCGGCGAGAGCTTGGCCGGAGGCGGCACCGTAGGTAGCGATCGCGACGGCGATCGCGAGTTCGAAGTTGTTGCCCGCCGCGGTGAACGCCAACGTGGTCGTGCGCTCGTAACCAAGGCCGAGGACGGCGCCCAGCAGGTAGCCGCCGCCCCACATGATGGCGAAGTAGGCCAGCAGCGGGATCGCGATCCGCACCACATCCAGCGGTTGGGAGGTGATCTGTTTGCCTTGCAGGGCGAACAGGATGACGATGGTGAACAGCAGCCCGTACAGCGCCCACGGCCCGATCCGCGGCAGCAGCGTGGATTCATACCAGTCGCGGCCCTTGCCGCGCTCGCCGAGACGGCGGGTCAGATAGCCCGCCAGCAGCGGAATCCCGAGGAAGATCAGCACCGACTTCGCGATCTGCCACGGCGAGGTGTCGATCGTGGTCTGCTCCAACCCGAGCCAGCCCGGCAGCACCGACAGGTAGAACCAGCCCAGCACGGCGAACATGAGCACCTGGAACATCGAATTCAGTGCCACCAGCACCGCGGCGGCCTCGCGGTCACCGCAGGCCAAATCGTTCCAGATGATGACCATCGCGATGCAGCGCGCCAACCCCACGATGATCAGCCCGGTGCGATACTCCGGCAGATCCGGCAACAGCAGCCACGCCAGGGCGAACATCAGCGCCGGGCCCAGCACCCAGTTCAGGATGAGGGAGCCGAGAAGAAGACCGCGGTCGCCGGTGACGGAGTCGAGGCGGTCGTAGCGGACTTTTGCCAGCACCGGGTACATCATGATCAGCAACCCGATCGCGATCGGCAGCGAGATGCCGTCAATCTCTACCGCGCTCAACGCGTCCCCGAGGCCGGGGATCACGCGGCCGAGTAGGAGCCCGGCGACCATGGCGGCGCCGATCCACACCGGCAGGAACCGGTCCAGGGTCGACAGCTTGCCGACGACAGCAGTGTCGGGTTCGGTCCGCACGCTCACGCGCCCACCCCCAACGTGTCGCCGCTGTTGATCAGCAGCACATGCGAAAGGCGTTGCAGCGCTTCGGGAACCACGCGGTAGTACACCCATGAGGCCCGGCGTTCGCTGGTCAACAGCCCTGCCTCACGCAGCACCTTCAGGTGATGGGAGATCGTCGGCTGGGAGACATCGATGCCTTCGGACAGGTCGCACACGCAGGCTTCCTGGTTGGCGCGGGAGGCGACCACACTCAGCAGCCGCAGCCGCACCGGATCCGACAGCGCCTTGAACACGCCCGCCAAATCGGCGGCGGCCTGCGCGGTCAGTGGCTCTCGCACCAACGGTGCGGCAATGCACGCCTGGACCGGCGTCAACGGCAGCTGAGACTTAGACATGCATCGATATTGACAGATATGGAATCAGTGGCCAAGCGAACATCTGGTGAATGCCGGTCGGCGACCGGTGCAACACCTCGTCCGAGGCGGGATCATCGTGGTCGGCCAGCGGTACGGAGACGGCATGACGTGGCCGGTGCGTTGCCTCACACTGGTCGGATGCCAACGCCCCGTCTATCGGACCTCACTCCCACGCAGGTCGTCCAGGTGCAGGATGCGCTGTTGCAGAACGCCGACAACCTGCTGAGGTCGGCCATCGCCGTGCTCGACTTGGGCAATGCTGGTTTGGCCCGATCGCTGGCTATTCTTGCCCTGGAGGAGTCCGGCAAAGCGATCGCGATACACCAGCGGCGCGTCGAAATGGCCTACGAACCGGAGGGCACACCCTTCGTGGACCAGCCTCTTCGACGCGAGCACATCGAAGCCAAACAGCAGGCCGAATGCGCCGAGCCGACCCCGCCGGCGTCCCCGGAGAACATCAAGGAGATCCGGAAGCTGCTCATGAACGCGATGGGTGATGATGGCTTCGACGAAACGACGCTCGACGTTCTGCGGCACGGCAGGCCCGGAATGACCCTGAACAACGATGCCTATAGGTTGCGTCTTCCATCGCCGGGGTCCAACCCGTTCCAGAACATGGGCAAACCGGGCTACGAGGCCCAAACTCGGGAATTGCTTCGACTCGGTGAGGAAAACGAGCTTCCGGACGAAGATTCCACACCCGGCGATCAGTACATTCGCACCGAGCGCTGAACACTGGTCACTCGCGGCCGCCGGTGGGCTCGTCAGCACACCGCGCTGCGGCGCTCCAAAAAGACCGTGTCGCGCCACTGCCCCTCGAGTTGCGCGATGCGTTCCCGCACGCCGACGGTGCGGTAGCCCGCGGAGTGGTGCAGGGCGATCGCGGCGCGGTTGTCCGGAAAGATCGAGGTCTGCAGGGTCCACAGCCCGGCTTCGTCGGCCGCGATGACCTGGCGGTGCAGCAAGGCTTTCCCGATGCCACGCCCGCGCATCTGCTCGGCCACATACACCGAACTCTCGGCCACGCCCTCGTAGCCCTCATCGCAGGAGGCGGCGCGAAGCGCGGCCCAGCCCATGACTTCGCCGTCGATCTCGGCCACCCACCGGTGCTGCGGTAACCATCGCGCCTCGAGGGTGTCGCGGCTGGGAACCTCGGTGGCGGGAGTCGCCGTGCCGGTGGCGATGCCCTCGCCGTAGATGCGGCGCACCGCCTCCCAATCGTCTGCGCGCATCTGCCGGACGGTGACGTCGGCGGGCAGGTCCTCGGGGCAGCAGGGGCGCGGGGTCAACACACCCATGACCGCGTCGGCGGCGTGAGGAAGGCCGGTGCAGCAGGCGGGGTTGACCATCACCACGGTGGAAGTGCGGTCCTTGTGGACGCTGACGAACCCGACATCGGCGAGCTTGCGGACGTGATGCGACACCGTGGGCTGCCCGATCCCCAGTGCTTCGGCGAGTTCACCGACGGTGATCCCGGCTGGGCGGGTGGCGACCTGATGCAGTAGCCGCACCCGCGTCGGATCGGCCAGGCAGGCGAACCACTGCGCGTAGGTGGTGGCATCACCCACCGTCAGCGCGTCCACCCGCTCCGCACCGGCGGCGCGCACGACCGGCATATCCAACGAAGTCATAACCACCACTATATCGACGAACATCGATGCTTGCATTCATCGACAGGCGTCGATAGAGTCCTGCATCAAGTAAATCGATGACCGTCGATGAAAGGATTCCTCATGGTGAACGAACTCCCCGTCGTGGTGGTGGGAGCCGGGCCGATCGGTCTGGCCGCTGCTGCTGAACTGCGTGAACGAGGGCTGAACCCGCTGGTGTTCGAACGCGGTGCCACCGCTGGTGCGGCCGTGGGCGAGTGGAATCATGTGCGGCTGTTTTCCCGGTGGGCCGAACTCATCGCCCCGGCCGCGCGCCGCCTGCTCGAGCCCAGCGGCTGGAGCGCCCCGGCCGAGAACACCTACCCGACCGGTCAGGAATGGGTGAGCGATTACCTGATGCCGCTGGCGAAGACCCTCGGGGAGGACGTGGTCGTCCTCGACACCGAGGTCGTGGGCGTGGCCCGCCGCGGCCGCGACCGGGTCGTGAACGCCGGACGCGACAGCGAACCGTTGTCGGTGCACCTGCGCTACGGCGACGGCAGCGAAGACCGGGTGCTGGCGCGAGCGGTGATCGACGCCTCCGGCACCTGGGGCGCGCCCAACCCGCTCGGCGGCGAAGGGCTGCCCGCGCTCGGTGAAACCGCTGCCGCGGCGGTGATCGACTACCGGGTGCCCGACCTCGACGACGACACCGTCCGCGCCCGCTATGCAGGCAAGCACACCGTGATCGCCGGGAGTGGGCATTCGGCGTTGACCGCGATCATCGCCCTGGCCGAAGTCGCGAGCAACGAGCCGGGCACGCGGTTGACATGGGTGCTGCGCCGCGGGGAGGTCGGGTCCACTTTCGGTGGCGGCGAGGCCGATCAGCTACCCGCCCGCGGCGCGCTCGGGCAGCGCGCCAAACACGCCGTCGACGCCGGTCTGCTCACCGTGGTGACCGGATTCCGCACCGCCGCAATCGAACCCACCGGCAACGGCGGGCACACGCTGGTGTCGGATGCCGGTCGCCGGATCGAGGACGTGGATCGGGTGGTCGTGTTGACCGGGTTCCGCCCGCAGCTGTCGTGGCTGTCGGAGATCCGCCTCGGCCTGGACCCGGTGCTCCAAGCGCCGGTCGAGTTGGCGCCGTTGATCGACCCGAACGTGCATTCCTGCGGCACCGTCTACCCGCACGGGGTGCGCGAGTTGTCGCATCCGGAACCCGGTGTGTTCCTGGCCGGGATGAAAAGCTACGGCCGCGCCCCGACGTTCCTGGCGATGACCGGCTACGAACAGGTCCGCTCCATCGCCGCCGCCCTGGCCGGTGACCACGAGGCCGCCGAACGCGTCGAACTCGCTCTGCCCGACACCGGTGTCTGCGGCGGCTCCGGAGTCTTCGACGCCCCGGCCGAAGAACCCACCGAATCCACAGCTGGTGGAGGCTGCGGTGGTGGCGCACCGACCGGGCCGGATGTGTTGTCGTCGGGGCCGGTGGCGTTGCAGGAACTGCCGTTGACCGCCGTGCCCGCCCGCTGAGGCGGCCCGTTGTGATGGAGGCTGTTTCTGCGCCATCGCGGCCAGTGGCCACCGGGTCCGGGTTGCGACGAGTGCTGGTGGTGCTGTGCCTCACCGAGATCACAAGCTGGGGAATCCTGTTCTACGCGTTCCCTGTGCTGCTCGGGCGCATCACCACCGACACCGGCTGGTCGGCGACCGCGCTGACCGCCGCGTTCTCCGCCGGGCAACTCGTC
Source organism: Nocardia asiatica NBRC 100129 (assembly GCF_000308415.1). Lineage (GTDB taxonomy): Bacteria > Actinomycetota > Actinomycetes > Mycobacteriales > Mycobacteriaceae > Nocardia > Nocardia asiatica. The sequence continues at coordinate 26,674 of NZ_BAFS01000459.1, forward strand.
GCCGCCGTCACCGGCATCCCCGTGGGCCGCTGGCTCGACCGCCACGGACCCCGCGGGATCATGACCACCGGATCACTGCTGTCCATACCCGCCTTGATCCTGGTGGCGACCGCAACCACCTTGGTGTGGTTCGTCGCGGGCTGGCTGCTGGCAGGGATCGCGATGGGGGCGGTGCTGTATCCCCCGGCCTTCGCCGCCCTCACCCGCTGGTACGGCCCGAACCGGATCCGTGCGCTGACAGTGCTGACCTTGGCCGCGGGTTTGGCCTCCACCGTGTTCGCCCCGTTGACCGCGGCCCTGGTCGCGCACATGGATTGGCGGGCAACATATCTGGTTCTGACGGTGATTCTTGCGGTCGTGACTGTGCCGGGGCACTGGTTCGGGCTGCGGCTGCCGTGGCCGCCGCGCCCGCCCGCCGAACCCGAACACGCCCATCTCACCCACCCCGGACCGGTGGCGCGCAGCCGCGCGTTCCTGGTGCTGGCGATCTCGTTGAGCGTCAGCGGGTTCGCCTCCTTCGCCGTGGTGGTCACCCTGGTGCCGTTGCTGACCGAACGCGGTCTCGACACCACTGTCGCCGCGATCGCGCTCGGATTGGGCGGCGCCGGGCAGGTCGCCAGCCGCCTGGGCTACGCGACCCTCGCCGCCCGCACCAGCGTCCGCACCCGCACCGTCGCAATTCTGCTCGCCATCGCCGCCACTACCGCCCTGCTCGGGGTGTTCACCACCGCCGCCGCGCTGATCGCGGCCGCGATCGCCGCCGGTATGGCACGCGGCGTGTTCACGCTGCTGCAAGCCACCGCAGTCACCGACCGCTGGGGCAGCGCCCACTACGGCCAGCTCACCGGCCTGCTGTCCGCGCCCCTGACCATCACCATGGCCCTGGCCCCCTTCGGCGCCACCGCCCTGGCCGCCGCGGTCGGTGGGTACGCCACCGCGTTCCTCATCCTCGGCGCCCTCGCCGCCGCTGCCGCGCTACTGGCCGCCGCGAGCATCCCCACCACGCCTGCGAAAGAACCTCACCGATGACCAGCACTCTGCAGCCCGCGCCGCCACCTGGCCGGTCACCGTCCCCGCGGACCCTGGTACGCGGCGGTCGAGTGAAATCCTCGGACGGAACCACAATCACCTACCTCGCCCGCGGTAAGGGCCCCGTCGTGCTCGGTGTGCACGGTGGGCTCGGCAGCGCGATCAGCCTGCTGCCGCTGGCCGAGCACCTCGCGGCCGATTTCGAGGTCGTCTTGATCAACCTGCGCGGGCACGGCACCAGCGGATGGGGCAACTCACCCCCGCGCATCACCCACATGATCGACGACATCCGAGCCGTCACCGCCGCCGTCGGACCGGTCACCACCCTGTTCGGCTACTCCTACGGCGCGGTCATCGCCCTCGAAACCGCCCTCGCCGCACCTGAACACTTCAGCCGACTCGCCCTCTACGAACCACCCCTACCGATCACCTACCCGATCCCGGACATCACCCACCTCGAAAACCGCATCAGTGGAGGCAATTACGAACAACTCCTGTTGGACATCACCCCCGCTGCCGGTGGGTTCTCCGCCGCCGAACTCGCCGCCCTGCGCAGCGACCCGCTGTGGATGTCGAAAGTCGCGCACGCCCCCACCCTCATCCCCACTATGCAGATCCTCGCGAGCCTGCCGCACGCCGTGGACCAGTACGCCGCGCTCACCCTGCCCACCCGGCTGATCGTCGGAACCACCAGCGCCCCATACATCCTCGACGCCGCCGACCACCTCGCGTCCGCGATACCCGGCACTACTCGCGAAACGCTGCACGGGCAAGGACACCACGTCGACCACCACCTCCTCGCCACCTCCCTAGCCGCCTTCACCCACTCCTGACACACCCGCACCCACCGCCGAAACCCACAACTGAAAGAACGAAACTCATGAGCGACGCCATCGTCATCGGCGCCGGCCAATCCGGCCTGGCCGCCACCTACCACCTGCGCCGCCGTGGCCTGACGGTCACCCTGATCGAAGCCGGCAGCGAACCCGTCGGCTCCTGGCCGCACTACTACGACAGCCTGACCCTGTTCTCACCCGCCCGATACAGCTCCCTACCCGGCATGCCCTTCCCCGGCGACCCCGACCACTACCCCCACCGCGACGAAGTCGTCGACTACCTCCGCCGCTACGCCAGCAGCCTCGATGCCGACATCCACCTCGAGCACCGGGTGGACACCGTTACCCACGACGGACGCACCTACACCGCCCGCACCAACACCGGCGCCGCGTTCGGCGCACCCCGGCTGATCGCGGCCACCGGCGGGTTCGCCTCCCCGAACATCCCGTCCCTGCCCGGCCAGGAAAGCTTCACCGGAAAACTTCTGCACGCCAGCCGATACCGTTCCCCACACGACTACACCGGACAGAACGTGATCGTCATCGGCGCAGGCAACACCGCCGTGCAAATCGCCGCCGAACTCGCCCAACACGCCACCGTCACCCTCGCCAGCCGACACCCGGTCAAGTTCGTCCCACAGCGACCCCTAGGGCGAGACCTGCACTTCTGGTTCCGGGTCACCGGATTCGACACCCTCCCACTCGGCAGATTCGTCACCCACCCACCAACCCAACCCGTCCTCGACAGCGGCCGCTACCGCACCGCCCTCGCCACCGACAACCCCACCACCCGACCCATGTTCACCCGCCTCGACCGCACCACCGCCATCTGGCCCGACGGCACACGCCAGCCCGCAGACACCGTCATCCTCGCCACCGGCTACCGACCGCACCTGCCCTACCTGAAAGATCTCGGCGCACTCACCGACAACCACACCCCCCGCCACCGGCAGGGACTCTCCCTCACCCACCCCGGCCTGGGCTACCTCGGCCTGGAATGGCAACGCACCCCCTCCTCCAACTCTCTACGCGGAGTAGGCCGCGACGCCCAACACCTCATCACCAGAATCACCAGCCGTAAGCTGACGACATCGGCACACATCGATGCCCATCCCAGGTCATGAACCAGCCGAAGTCACGGCGCCAGTCCGACCATGTGCACGCAACAAGCGATCCGGGGCTCACGTAACGGCATGAGCGTGCGCTACTCCGTCCGCAACCTGGCCGTGGTCGCGCTACGCTTCGGGTCGTGAGCCATCGAAGTCGACTGTGCCACATTGTCATCGACGTATCGGATCTCGACCGAGCGGTCATATTCTGGGGGCGCGCCCTCGACGCGACTGAGGAACCCCTGAACCCCAGCAGCCGCCGTGTCTACCGGCGTCTGCGCCTACCCGATTCCGAGGTACGGATCTTGCTGCAAGCGACCCCCGATGAGAAGGTGTCGAAGGAGCGGACACACATCGACATCGAGACCGACGACGTGGAAGCCGAGGTACGTCGACTCGAGGCGCTCGGCGCAGCCAGGTGGGATCACCAACAGGAACGCGGCTACGACTTCTCGGTCATGCGAGATCCTTGGGACAACGAGTTCTGCGTACTGCAAACCGAATTCCCTCACCTGTTGGCCAGGCGCCCGTCCTGGGATTGGCAGTTACTACTGCGTCCGGTCAGCGCGGAATGCGGCAAGAACGATCCCACGTAGGAATGCCCGCGCACGAAAAATAGGCGACATCCACTTCTGTCTCTGCAAGTACGCTCGACCACGTCAGCTGCCACCACGGCGGACAAAAACGCCAACTGCAGCCCGGTCACTCCGCGGCATGCTCTTCGAGGTCGTCGGTCAGGTTGGGACTGCCCCGGCTACAGTTGCGGTACCCACGCCTCCTGCGGTGGCCGTGCCAGCGCCGCCACGCCCAGTAGCTCCGAGCATCTTCTACCCCAACTGCGCGGCAGCCAGAGCTGCTGGCGCTGCGCCGCTGCGGCGTGGGGAACCCGGCTACAGACCAGATCTGGACCGCGACAAAGACGGCATCGCCTGCGATTAACACAATCTCACGCCGCCCATCCGATAGCCGACGGACTGGTCGTGGTTGAGTCCGTGCCTCCGGGTCCCATACCGTGATCTGTGGTCACAGATCACGATCGGTCGACCGCCAGTGCCGACCCGGCGCGGGGCCTTCTTCATCGACGGTGCCGAGTCGGTCGGCGAAACCGATCCGTCGCTTGTCGTGGCGTCCTCTTGGTGCTGTCGCCATTCCGGGACAATGTAATTCGCGAGTTAGTAAGGTTCCACATCGTGACGTCTCCGATGCTCTCGCGCGGACAGAACCTCACCCTGCCCGCAGCCGCACGCCGTGTCGACGTGATCATCGGCTGGGCCGACTCCACCGCCGAGGTGGACGCCTCCGCACTGCTACTCGGAGCCGACCAGAAGGTCAGATCCGATGACGATTTCGTCTTCTACAACCAGCCACGGTCGACCGATGGCTCCGTGCGGTTCCACGGCACCGATGCGAGATCAGGCAACCAGGCGCGGATCGACATCGAGTTGCCCACGGTACCCGAAGACGTGCACACCATTGCGCTCGTCGGCAGCATGGATTCCGGCAGTTTCGGCGCACTCGGCAAGCTGTCGTTGACCATCCTCGACGACACAGGCACGCCACTGGCTCGGTTCGTCACCTCCGAGGCCACCACCGAGTCCGCGTTCCTGTTCGGCGAGATCTACCGCCGCGCGGGCGCGTGGAAAGTCCGTGCTGTCGGGCAGGGCTGGGACTCCGGATTGGCAGGTCTGGCTACAGACTTCGGTGTGTCGGTCGACGACGATGCCGACTCGGAAGCTGTACCGAAGGAAACGCCGCAGTCGCATCCCGAGCACCCTGTCGGCTCGGCTTATCGACTGTGGGGACAGAACCGGAGCTGGCAAAGCTACGAGTTGACGATCGAAAAGGAGTTCCTGCCGACGCTCCGCAGCCTGTATCCGCCGGAGCTTACCGACCACGACGGTCACCTCTCCCCTGAGGTTCAGCTGGTCCCCGAACCGGACAGCCCCCGGGGATCGTGGGCGGTGTCCGTTCGGACCGGCGGCCGGACCATCGGATACCTTCAGGACG
>NZ_BAFS01000458.1 GCF_000308415.1 Nocardia asiatica NBRC 100129
TGGTGAGTGCACTCGGCGCGGGGGTCGAGGAAGGAGGTGCTCATCGACTGCCTGCGTGGAAGGGCGAGGGGAGGGTGATCACCGGAACGGGGTGGTCGCGCGGGAGTCCAGGTGGCGGCGGATCTGCTCGGGGAACCTCAGCAGTACCCGCTCGGCGCCGAACACGTCGGTGTTCGGACTCCCCGTCTGGGCACAGGAAGTCGTCTTCCCTGTCGAACCACGCGCCGGGCTGCCCCGACCTGCTTGCGTGGTATCGAATCTCGGTTCCGCACCGCTCGCAGTTCATCGCAGCTCCAGCCTTTCGGTCATCTCATCGACCGCCGGGGACGCCCGGTTCTCGCGGCTGTGGGTGTGGAAGGCAGCGGCCGGCTCGCCGCGCGAGGTGCCGGGCGCAAGGGCGGTGTGGTCGCCGGTCATGGGTTGATCTCCAATCGCGTTGTGGTGGCGGGTATTCGAGGCAACCGGCCCGGGGCCCGGTGGCGGGCCCCGGGGTGGCGGTCACGAAGCGGTTTCGCCGGTGGTGGCCTCGGCGTAGGTGATCGGTGTGCTGGTGGGTGTGCCGTCCGGGTCATGCGGCGCGCCAGCACCCTCGAGGTCGGGGGCGGGGATCGGGAGGAAGACCGAGCTGGTGATCCGCTTGGCGGTCGTGCTGGTGTCGCGTGGGCGGTCGGGCGCTTCGCCGTCGACCAGGACCACCGTGCAGTCGATGTCGCGTTCGTCGGGGTGGTTCGGGTCGTAGGGTTCGTGGATCGCGGTGACGCGCAGGGTGCGCACGTTGCTGGCACGGCTGTCGCGGAAGTGGTCACCGAGGTGCACCGTGCGGCCCTTGCTGGTGGTGTATTTCTCGAGCACGGGGAGTGTTTCGTGCTTTGCGGTGGTGTCCTCGGGCATGGGGGTGTCCTTTTATGCGGTAGTGCGGGCGCGGGCGCGGCGGGCGGTGAACGACACCGGTTTTCCGGTGGCGTGGGCGTAGGCGATTTCCGCGGTGGTCGAGGCGCCGTAGTAGCCGTCCTCGCCGGTGACCACCACGACCCGGTGGGCGATGTCGATCTTGTGCCGGTGCAGCCTGTCGAGCTGCTGTTTGATGGCGCTGTCGTGCTGGTCGGCGGGGGCCACGACCGCGAACGGCGCCAGCACGATCTGCCCGTCGAGGGTCAGTTCGGCGGCGAGGTCGAGCATCAGCGCGAAGTTCCGCATCGATCCGCAGATCGTCACGATCTCCGGATCCGCCACGACGTCTCGGGCGAGCGGCTCGGCGGCCTCGGCGGTGTCCGCGGTCCCCGCGCCGCTCGTCGCGGATCCGGTTGCGGTTGCGCGTGTTCCGGTTGCCGCAGCGGTGGTGGTGGTGTCGTGGGTGGTCACTGTTCGCGCCGCCCGGCCAGGACGGTTCCGGCGAGGAGTCCGGCGGCGGCGGTGAACGCGGCGATCGCGGCGGTGGTCGAGAGGGTGAGGCCGGGGCCGGCGGGAACGACGCGCACGGTCGCGTACACCGGCCGGGGGCGGCGGGCCGCAGCGGTGGTGGGTGTGGTGTGCATGGGTGGGTCTCCTCGTTCTGTGAAAGGGGGGATGGGTGAGGGGGTGCTCGGGCGCGTTCTTCGGGAAGGGTTGACCCGAGCGGGTTTCGTCACTGTGACGGATGATGGGTGGGGTGTCCGGGCGGCAGTGCGCGGGACGCGTCGGCCGCGTGCGGGCCGCGGCCGGTCGGCGGCTCGGGGTGGCGCGTCTGGTTCAGCAACGCGGAGATCTCGTCGACGAAGACGAGATGCGCCGGGGGATCGGTGCGGGGGGTGTGGTTCATGCCCGGCTCCCGGTGGGCGCGGTGAGGCCGTTGCCGGTGAGGCCGTTGCCGGTGAGGATGCGTGCCTGGCGCAGGCTGCGCAGTGTCACCTCGTTGATGCCGCCGGCGGGGGCGTGCTCGAGACCGTCGAGCATGCGGGCCATATCCGGCGCCATCACCGTCCAGTCGTGGCAGGCGTCGACCAGCTCGCCCCAGCGGGTGGCGTGCGGGCTGCAGCGCCACCACCGGTCGATCCTGTCGCGCTGCTCCACCAGCTCCGCGCGTTTGGCCTCGCTCGGCTGCCGGCGCAGCTGGCCGGTGACGGCGACCAGCGTGGCGAACTCCGTGCGCATCCGGTCTTCGGTTCGCGGGTCCATGATCAGTGCCCCAGGTTCGTCGGCGCACCGGCGGCCGCCGCCAGGGCGGTCGCGACCGCGGCGGGGGCGCGGTGGTGCGCGGCCCGGGCCGGGCCCGGCAGGGGCTCGGTCGGGGCGTTGCCCACCGCGGTGCAGGCCTCGCCGATCGCGGTGGCCTGCTCGGCGGTGGGCGCGGTGAACGTCGTCCAGTCGATCGGCAGCTGCTCGAGCGCGTCGGCGTAGCCGCGCATGCCGGTCGCGTCGTTGCCGTGGACGATCGCGTACCCGCTGCAGATGTGGACCAGGACCGTGGCGTGCTCGTCGTACCCGATCGTCGCGTCCTCGCCGAGGGCCAGAGCGGGGGCGACTGCGAAATGCTCGCTCACCCGCTCGCCGATGACGGTGACCGGGCTGTGCTCGCAGAGGGAGATGGTGAGAGTGACCTTCATCGAACGTCCTTTCTCCGGGGCTGTGCCCGCCAGGCAGAGGGGCGGGCGAGCAGACGCGCCGGGAGATCAGCGCGCGGCAACCGCCGGCAGGTAGGTGGTGAGCTCGGCGCGGGGCAATTTCAAGCCGCGCTGACGGTTGTAGGCGGCGACGATCACCCCAGCGGCCACGAGCACGTCACCGCCGCGGATGCCCTCGTGGTGAGCGGCTTTCACGGCGGCGGTGATCTCGCGCGGCGCCAGCACGGTGAGCGCGTCGACGAGCTGCTCGCGCTCGACGCGGTCGCGGTAGTGGTGCAGGATCAACCCCACCGCCATCACGTGCAGTCGGTGGACGTGATCGAGGCGGTGCCGCCACACCGGAGCGCTCACGCTCACCGCGTCGTCGATGAGATCCGCTGCGACGAGCCGGTGGATGCTCGGCGTCGAGGGGCGGGTTCGCGCGGCGTCGAGGGCGTCGGTGATGCGGCGGCGGAACTGGTCGATGTCCGCGCTCGCCTCGTCGGTGAGCACGATGCGGCGGCGCTGATGGTGGTCGATCGCCCGGCACATCCGCGCTTCCTCGGCCAGCGACAGCCCGGTGTGCACGCGCACCACCAACGGCATGTCCCCGTCCACGGTGCCTGCCGCGGCCCAGCGGTGCATACCGTCGATCACCGCGAAGCGGCCGTACGGGCAGCCGGGCCGGTGGGAGACCTCGATGACATCGACTCGGGTGCGGTCCCATTCCTCGGCCAGCCGCTTGACCCTGTCGCGGTCCAGCGCGCGCTGGTAGGCGGGGTCAGCGAACAATTCCTTCGCCGTGACGGCCGCGAAGTAGGGCCGCGGCGTCGTCGGCTTCTTCTTCGACGGCGCGTCGGTGCGGGAACGGGCGCGGGTGCGCGGGTTGCGGGGAATCGTGGCGGTGTCGGGCATGACGAATCTTTCCTGAATCATGATGTAGGGGAACAGCTTTCGATGTTCTGTCGCGGGCTGTGGTCCTTACCGCTGCCGACTGTGGCCGCGGGCCTGGGTGTGGTCGCGCCGCTGTCGCCGGCGCAGGTCCGCGACAGCCCGTGCGGCTTCCCGGCGCTCGGCCTCGGTCAGCTCACGCACACGCACATCCGAGATGTCGCCTGCGGCGCGGGCGGCTTCGACGTGTCCGAGCCGCCGGTCCAACTCGGCGCTGTTGTAGACGCTGATCGAAGTCCCCAGCCTCCAGGCCGGATTCCTCTGCAAGCCTTGTGCGGTAGGGGTGACGCTCAAGACGTATCGGGCGGTGGTCGGGATCGGGTCGGGAAGCGCCATTTCTGCTCTCTCGTGTCGGTTCGGTGGTGATCAGGCCGCGGGTGCGGGATCGGCGGCGGCCGGGGGGCGGCGCATCTGGCGGCGCAGTCGCCGGTGTTCGTCGGTGGCGGCGTGTCCGGCCAGCGCCGACAGCGCGGCGGCGTGGACGCGGACGGCGGCGAGGTCGGCGCTGGCCGCGACATCCAGCAGCTGCCTTGCCGCGGCGATGTAGCGGCCGGATGCGGCGGCGAGACGGCCCCCCAGGTCGGCGTCGTCGAGCACGGTGTGCAGCTGCGCGGCGACCACGGCGGGGTCCAGCACGGTGCCGGCGTGATGCGCCCAGCGCAGCGCGGCGTCAAGGCTGCCCGACTCGTTGCACAGGTCGTAGGCGTAGATCAGCCAGGGCCTGTCGGCGGCCAGCGCGTCGGCGAGGGCCAGGACCCGGCTCACCACGACCCCGGTCTGCGCGGCCAGCACGCGGGCCACCTGCCCGGTGTCCCATTCGCGGGGGTGCGGGTGGAAGCCGATGATGCGCCGGTTGTAGTAGGCGTCCGCGCTGAACGGCAGACCGGCGGGGGCGTGCGGATCGTAGATGTCGGGATCGGCGTCGAGCGCGAGCACGGTGGTCACAGGTTCCTCGATTCCGTTGCCGCAGCAAGTGTTTCCTGCGTGCGTGGAGTGATGGGTCGCAGGTAGGTGCCGAAGACGGTGCGGCAGTCCCGGTACACCGGCGCCGTCCCGGGCGGCAGCGTGTTGCCGCACACCCGGTGGAAGTGGCAGGGCACCCGCTTATCGCGGCCGCCGAGCGCCCGGGCGGCGGTGAGCGCCCGGGCGCGCAGCCAGCGGCGGATCATCGCCCGATCCGTTTCCGGGTCGCGCTGCCCATCCGGTGGCTGGCCGCGGTATCCGGGACGGTGGGGTGTGCCACCGCCTGCTGGGCCGCGTGGACCGAGCGCGACCATCCCGCTTCTTCCAGCACGCGGATGCTCAGCTCGGCCAGCGCCAGCGTTTTCGTGCCGTCGTCACAGGCCAGCGTCATGGGCTGTACGGCGATCTCTCTACGCCACAACGCGGCGACCTCCCGGCGAACGTCGGCGCGTGAGGCGAGGCAGGCGGTCAAGTCCAGCTGGTCGGTCATTGGCTGCTACTTCGACTTCGTCGGGGCGACCGGCGACGGCGGTGTCGATTTCTTCGGCTTCGAGGACTTCTTCGGGGTCTCCCACTCGTGACCGGGTACGCCGTCGTGGCAGTAGCGGTCCTCGACCACGGTGTCTGTCGCGTCGTGCTCGCACCAGCGGCCGTCGTTGCAGGCGGTGGCGCCGAGCGCGGCGACCATGGCGAGGACCACCGCGAGCGCGGCGCGCCGCATCCGGGTGCGGGCGGTCATGCGGGAGCTGTTGCGGATCATCGGGTTTCCTTTCCAGGGGCGGGGGCGGTGAGGACCCGCCGCAGCAGGGCGGGCCAGAGGAACGGGATGCCGAGTGCGGCGGCGGAGATGGTGGCGAGCATCAGTCGGCCTCTCGCGGCCAACGGCGGATCATTTCGCGGTGGGATCGCCGGTCTCGGCGGCGACCTGGGTCTCGGTGCCCGGCTGGGGCGCGGGCACTCCGGCAGGGATGAAGGGGACCGCGGCGAGGGGGATGGTTTTGCGTTCCCGGGTCCACGGAACGGTCATGTTGAACTCGTCGGCCCATTGCCGCGCCTGTTCCGCATCGGCGAACGCCGCCCGCACGAGCTGTGGCTGCTCGTCGTAGGCCGAGCCCGCAATCCCGACCAGTTGCACGGTGCCCGGAATCGCTTCCAGGTAAGCGGCGGCGGCGCGGGCGGCCATGACCAGGATGTCCACGGCCGGCGGGAAGAAGTCGTCGGCGGTGTAGACGCCGGCGGCGGCCGCGGTGAGGTCAGCGGCGAGCTGGACGGGGGTGGATACGGTCATGCGGGAGCTGTTGCGGATCATCGGGTTTCCTTTCCAGGGGCGGGGGCGGTGAGGACCCGCCGCAGCAGGGCGGGCCAGAGGAACGGGATGCCGAGTGCGGCGGCGGCGGTGAGCGCGGGGGAGCGTTCGGCCAACGGCGGGATGAGCACGCACAGGCTGATCACCGCACCGGCCGTCCACAGCGAGCCGAGGACGGCGGTTGCGGCGAGGGCGATCGGGTCCATCAGCTGGCCTGCCGGTGGATTCGGTGGCGGCACAGCTTGCGCAGGTCGGCGGCGATCAGCGCCCGCACCGTCCGCGACGGCCGATGCTCGGGCGCCGGGTCGGTGGCCGAACCTGCGGCGGCGCTGCCCGACGACGTGACGGCGGTGGCGGCGCGGGCGCGGGCGGCTGCGGCGTCCAGGCGGCGGCGCAGCCGCTGCTCGGTTTCGGTGGTGAGCGCGGCGGCTTCGGCGGCGGGCAGGTAGTCGGCCAGTTGCGGCAGCTTCATCGCGGTGTCACGTCCTCGATGCCCGGCTTGCTGGTGGCGCTCGGGCGCGGCGGGGGCGTGTCGTAGGAGATGTCGAACAGCGCGCTCTGGTCGGGGTCCTCGCTGATGGGGGCGCCGAAGCCGGACAGCTCCACTCCCAGCGCCCGCCAGCCCTCGGACCGGTCAGCGCTCATCGGGGGTCTCCTGAAGCATGGTGGGGTCGGAGCCGGTGACCGGGGTGGCGCTCCAGCGCTGCATGCGCTGGTTGGAGACGGACTTGCTGTGACCGTCCCAGCGCGGTGCGGCGGGGTCACCGGCGGGAACGAGCGGCAGCCACGGCAACAGCCGTTCCAGGTCGCTGCGCTTCATATGGCGGGTGAACTGCCGGTCGGGGCCCAGATCGCCGAAACCGTCCTCCTCGGCGGGAAGTTCCAGGAACAGCACGACGTATTTCGAGTCGTCTTCAGGGTCGACAGCGATCGGGTCGGCGACGGGCGCGCCGGAGGAGGCCGCCAGTGCCTGATATTTCGCCAACCCCGCCAGCAGCCGGGCACGGTCGATGTACTGCTCACGCACCCGGTCGGTGTCGTAGGCGGTCATCGCGTCCAACAGGGCGTGCGGCAGCAGCAGCGGTTGCTCGAGGCGCGGGTATTCGGTGGTGATCGCCGCCAGCACCCGGTACATCTCGGCCAGGGCGGCGCCGAAGTCCTTCACGCTGCGCTGCCACGTGCTGGGTTCGCCGCTGGTGTGCAGGTGCGTCCGCAGAGCCGGGATGAGGCTGACCAGCACACCGAGTGCGTCGTCGAGTTTCGCGTACGCCTGCTCGGTGATGGCCTTTTCGGTGGCGCGCTCGCCGAGGTGGTCGATCAGGAATGCGACCTGGGCGCCGATACCGTTGTTGTTGGTGTCGCTGGCGATGCGGCTGGCCGTGCCGTGGACATCGTCGTAGAGGTCGGTCATGACGAACCCGCACTTGTCGGCGAGTTCGGTGAGGCGGCGGCGGGCGTCGTCGCCGGAGGCGGCGGGTGCGGTGACGGTAGTGGTCATTCATGTCCCCTTGTTGTGAAAGATGGTGGGCTGGAGAGGAGTTCAAGCCGCTGCGGTCGTGGTGGCGGGCGGGGTCGCGACGGCGACGGTGGAGGCGGGGTCGCTGGCGGGGCCGTAGCTGGCGGGCGGGCCCGCGGGCAGCGCGGCGAACGCGGCCAGCCCCCACTTCCTGAACTGCGTGGCATCGACTTTGCAGATGCGCATCACGTGTCGGCGGGCCCCGGCGTGGGGGAGCTGGAGGGTGTTGCGGGCGAACCAGTACTCGTAGACAGCGCCGCACCGCTTCACCGCACGGTCGAACGTCACCTTCCCGCTGAGCGCGTCTTTCGGGACGTCGAGGGTGTAGGGGCGACCGTCGGGGGTGGTGAGATGCAGCCGCCAGCCGTCCTCGTCAGGGGCGGGAGCAGCCAGCACGACGGACCGAGGAAGCAACGGACCGGACGCGGTCTCGATGCGGGTCTTCACCGACATCTCGAAACGCGGCTCGACGCTGGAAACGATCATGGCTACTGCTCCAACTGCTCGTCGGGAACGATGTCGGCCGCGCCGGAGACGGCGGGAGCGACGGCGTCCAGCCAGGTCTTCACGCGCCGCACATCGGCGAAAACGTGTTCGGGGTAGGGGTTGTCGCTGTAGTCGGGTGCCTCACCGGCGGCGCGGTAGGCGAGGACCTTGCGCAGGGACTCGGCGACCTCGCGGGGCAGTTCGACCGCCTGTCGGCCGGGTCGGTCGAACCTGGCGCGCAGGGGATTGCTCACTCGGATGCCGAGCAGGAATCCCGCTGCTGCGGAGGCGAGGGCGGTGAGGATATCGATGTGGAGCGGCAGCATCGGGCGGGGCTCTTTCCAGGTGGGGCGGGTCGGGACGGGGAAGCCCCAGTACTGGGGTAGCAGCGCGGGAGGGCGTTGCGACCGGATTCAGCACGGGCGGTGTGGATTGCGGGTGCGATGGAATCGGCGGGAGAGGCGGCGGCACGACACCCCGGGGGCAGGGAGGATGCCCGGGACCGGTGGGTGCGTGCCGCCGCCGACCGCGACAGCCGGGAGGTTGGGGGCGGATGTCGCGGGGCCGGTGGTGGGTAACCAGATGCGCCGATCACGTTGCGCGGCTGCGGGTTACACGCTCGCGTGGCCGGGGTTGGTGATGCAGCGGCGTGGGAGATGTGGGGGTCGATCCCACGCCGCCGCAGTCTCGGGAGGCGGGTCAGCGGTCGGCGCGGGCGCGCTTGCGGGTGCGGGCGCGCAGGATGTCGCGGACCATCTCGCAGGTGTCATCGGAGGGCTTGCGGATGCGGTAGTCCTTCGCGACGGAGCGGATTTTGCTGTCGGTGGCCTTGCTGGGGGTGTAGACGCCCTGGTCGATCAGCGCCGTGACCAGCCTCGCGGCCTTGTCCAGCCGGGCAACGCTCACATACCACTTGCGGGCTCGGCCTGTCGGCTTCGGCTTGCGTTCGGGCGGGGACTCAGGAGCCGGTCCCTGGTCGGTGGTCGCCGAAGGGAAAGCGGCGGAGAGGTTTTCGGGGTCGGTGACAGTCGTGGTCACGAGGGCTCCGTTCTCGATCCGAGGCGAGAAGAAACCGGGTGAGGCGGGTGGGAGACGTCGTCGGCTCCCACCGGGTGGCGTCGGTGCCGTCCGTTCGGGGTGGTTCTCAGCGAACCGCCTCACTCGATTGCAATCATAATATCATGATAGCATGACAGCGTGTACGGGGGAGGGTTCTTCCCCCGGAAATCCATCTCCACCACCCGAAAGAGACCGCAGTATGCACATTTCCAGCGGAATGGGATGCCCCGAAGGCGACGGTGAACTGCTGGTCGTCGACACCGACACCGACACCGGCCGGGTGCTGTTCTGCCCCACCTGCGAGCACACCGAGCCGATGAACGACAGCGACACCCTCGGCCGAGTCGAGCTGGCCGACCACACCGCCACCGCCGTGCTGGTCGACCGCTCCGTGATGGTCCACCAGATCAGCGAAACCCAGTACAACGCCCTCATCGCACATCTGGGCGTGCCGCCCAGCCGGTACAAAAGCGGCCGCAACGTCTTGTTCAACGCCCGGTCCGACAACTGCCGGAGCATCCAAGGACTGGCTCAGGCCATCGAGTACCTGCGCAGGGCGGGCTTGGCCTACACCGAACACCTCGAACTGCGCCACACCCCGCCCTACCCCGACACCGACCCCGCCCCCGCACCACTGGAAGTGCCGCAGGCGGTGACGCTGCTCGAGAAGGCAGCCACGGGTCTGCTCGGTGAGGATCCCGACACCGACAGCCGGTGTGAACCACCCACCCGGACACCGGTTTCCCGCGATACCGTCTGACCGGCTGGGGCGAAGAGGAGAACACTCTCGTGTCCAGCACCACGACCATCGCCGTGCCCGCCGCCCCAGCGGACCCGGCACACACCACCCCTGACCAGCAACAGCCGAAGAAACCGCAGCCGCTGTGGCTATCGCCGTCCCGCAGCTCCGATTTCAAGACCTGCCCGCTGTACTACCGGCTGCGCGCGATCGACAAGATCACCGAGCCGACCTCGCCCGCCGCCGCGCGCGGCAGCGTGGTGCACGCGGTGCTGGATGCGCTGTTCGCCCGCCCGCCACACGAACGGACCCCTCCCGCGGCCGCCGCGCTCCTCGAGGAGCTGTGGCCGCAGCTGGCCGCGAAGGACCAAGCGCTGGCCGACGCCGCGGGCGAGGATGTTCCCGCGTTCCTGGCGCGAGTACGCAAGCTGGTCGCCGCGTATTTCGAGCTGGAGGACCCCACCACGGTGGTCGTCACCGGCCGCGAACAGCGGGTGCGCGTCGGCGTCGGCGACACCCTGGTCCTCATCGGGATCATCGACCGTCTCGATGAGCTGCCCGGCGGCGGGGTCGGCATCGTCGACTACAAGACCGGCCGGCCACCCAGCGAGCGCGGCGAACAGGAAGCGTTGTTCCAGCTGAAGTTCTACGCGCTGATCCTGTGGCGGTTGCACGGGGAGATCCCGCGCACGGTGCGGCTGCTGTATCCCGGCCACAACCTGCACATCACCTACCGCCCCGATCCTGGGCAGCTGGCCGGGTTCGAACGCACCGTCATGGCCTTGGGTGCCGCGATCACCAAAGCCAAGGCCACCCAGAACTTCCCGCCGCGCCGGTCCTGGCGCTGCGGCTGGTGCAAGTTCAAGCCGCTGTGCCCGGCATTCGGCGGCACCCCGCCGCCGTATCCGACCACCACGACCGGTTCGCCCCGGTCGTGACCGGAGCTTCCCCTCATCCAGTCACCGACCACGCCCAGCGCCCCCGCCGATCCGGGGGGCTGCTCGGCGGACATGGAAACGGAGCCCCCGCTGTGACCATCACCGACGACACCCCCCGCCAACGCCGCCGCCGCGGCCCGGATGCCGGCGCAGCGGTCGAATCCTCATCTGTCGAACAGGATTTCGGTCGTCAGCCGCCGCACAACCTGGCCGCGGAGCAGGCGGTGCTCGGCGGGATGCTGCTGAGCAAGGACGCGATCGCCGACGTCGTCGAAACAATCCGCCCCGACGACTTCTACCGTCCCTCCCACCAGGCCGTCTACGACACGATCCTGGATCTCTACGCCCAAGGCGACCCGGCCGACTCGGTCACCGTCGCCACCGCACTCGCCCGCCGTGGTGAACTCAACCGCGTCGGCGGCGCACCGTATCTGCTCACCCTCACCCAGGCCGTGCCGACCGCAGCGAACGCGGGCTACTACGCCGGAATCGTCGCCGAGAAAGCCATCCTGCGCCGCCTGGTCGAAGCGGGCACCCGCATCGCGCAATACGGCTACGCCGGTGCCGAAGGAGACGACGTCGCCGCGGTGGTCGACCGCGCCCAGGCCACCCTGTATCAGGTCAGCGAACGCAACAGCAGCCAAGACTGCATACCGCTGGCGGATCTGATGCAGCCGCTGATGGACGAACTCGACGCGTTGACCTCCGAGGGCAACCGGGTGGGAATTCCCACCGGGTTCGGTGAACTCGATGACCTCACCACCGGCCTGCACCCGGGGCAGATGATCATCGTCGCCGCGCGCCCGGGCGTCGGCAAAGCGCTCGCCCTGGACACCCCGCTGCCCACCCCGGGCGGGTGGACCACGATGGGGGAGGTCGCCGTCGGCGAGTACCTGCTCGACAAGCACGGCAACCCCACCCGCGTCGTCGCCGCCACCGAGGTGATGTACGAGCGCCCCTGCTACCGCGTCCACTTCGACGACGGCGCGGAAATCGTCGCCGACGCCGACCACGAATGGGTGACCCTCAGCTCCCGCTACGGCCTGTCGCCTGGGGTGCGCACCACCCAACGGGTCGCGGCCACGCTGCTGGACGCGCACGGCAAACCCAACCACAAGATCCCCAACGGGCGCCGCGGCAAGGTCAGGCGCATCACAGCTGTCGACCCCATCGACAGCGTGCCGGTGCGCTGCGTGCAGGTCGCCAACAGCGACCACCTGTTCCTGGCCGGGCCCACGCAGATCCCCACCCGCAATTCGACGCTCGCGCTGGACTTCACCCGCAGCGCGGCGATCAAACACAAACTGCCGTCGGTGTTCTTCTCCCTGGAGATGAGCCGCAGCGAACTCACCATGCGGCTGCTGTCGGCCGAAGCGGGCATCAGGCTCGCCGACATGCGCAAGGGCCAGATGAGCGATCAGGACTGGGCCAGATTGGCGCGCAAAATGGGCGAACTGGATGATGTTCCGCTGTTCATCGACGACTCGGCCAACCTCACCATGACCGAGATCCGCGCGAAAGCGCGGCGGCTCAAGCTACGCCACGGCCTGAAATTCATGGTGGTGGACTACCTCCAGTTGCTCACCTCCGGGAAAAAGGTCGAGTCCCGCCAGCAGGAGGTATCGGAATTCTCCCGCAACCTGAAACTGCTGGCCAAGGAACTCGAGATTCCGGTGGTGGCGATCAGCCAGCTCAACCGCGGCCCCGAACAGCGCCAGGACAAACTGCCCATGGTCTCCGACCTGCGCGAAAGCGGCAGCCTGGAACAAGACAGCGACCTGGTGATCCTGCTACACCGCCCCGACCGCAACGACCCGAACGACCCGCGCGCCGGAGAAGCGGACCTGATCGTCGGCAAGAACAGGCAGGGGCCCACCCGCACAATTGCAGTGGCCGACCAATTGAGTCTGAGTCGTTTCACGCCCCTGTACCGCGGCTGAAATCGCCTGCGCGGTTCTGAAAAGTCGTGGCCGAATCTCGAATTGTCGGCCACTCGACGGCCGATCACGGCGGCGAAGCACCGAAAACATCAGAAATCGCCGGGGCCGAACTGCTGAAAGCGACGCGGCGTCCCGGCGGCCTGACCCCCACCCCTGGCCTCCAGACCCATTCTCCGGGTCTGGCGGCTTCCGCCTACCTACCACCCGAAGGAGCCACATGCCCGACCAGAAAACCGCCGCGCCTTGGCCGTTCGGCGACCTCACGCCCGGCACCTACACCATGACCTCAGTCGGCGATGGTGATGGTGACGCCGTCATCACCGATGACGGAAGGCTTCTCGTGCAGCAGCACGAAGGTTGTTGGCACGACCTGACCAGTACGTACTGCGGCGGCACCTCGTGGCGCTTCACCAAACGCGAACCCACCCGCCAGCCGCGCGAACTGCTCGAGCTGCGCGCCCGCCTCGCCGAACTGGAGGACGAGCGCGACGAAGCGTTGGGCCGCGTCGCCGAGCTGGAGGCGCAGCGGCCGACACCGAGCGTCGATGAAGTGGAGGCCATCACCGCCGCGTGGCTGCGCTTCACCGGGTGGGACACCGAACGAATCGCCGCCGCGTGGGGCAAGTTCCCCTGCGAGACAGTCGGATGCGAGTTCATACCCGGCGTCGGCTACGACCACAGCAACGAGGATGGTGAGTCCCGGCACCCCGACCACGACGAACTCGCCCTTGCCTGCGAGATGGCGAACGTCGTACTTGCCGCACTCACCGACCATCGGCCCCGACTCGGGTACATGCCCGCCAGGGTGTTTCCCTCTGACGACAAGCATCCGCGACCACGACTTGCCGCCACCTTCGGCGCGCTCCTCGGCACCGGTGAAGAAGCTCAAGCCGTGCTGGATGACCTCGGCCCCGCGTATGGGCTCTGGGGAGTCATCGAGGTCCGGGCGGTGCAGCCGTGACCGCAAGCGACAGCAATATCGAACCCCACCCCGTATTCCGGCCGATCCGCCGCGCCGTTGCGCGCATTCCCTTGCCGGCGCTCGCCCTGCCCGGCATCTCAGGTGTTTGCCCGTCGAGAGGAAGTCGATGACCCAGACCTCGGACGCTGTCGCCATCCAGTACTGGCAGATCCCGCTTTGTGAGGGTGCTGTGTGGATCGTCGCCCCCGACCCGGACACCGGACTCGGCGGCACGCTGCGGCAATGCAAGATGCGGGCCACACACAAGATCACCCATCACCCCTCCCTGCTCGACGAGGCGACCGTGCGGGCGGTGGCGGTCTGCCAGCGCTGCCTCGGGCCCGAACTCGAGCGCGCCACCGAATCAGGGGATCTGCGGCAGTGCTTCGGGTGGCCAGAGGTCCCCGCACCGGTGATCACCGAACTGACCGTCACCTTCGACCCCAGGGCGGCCGCGCACGGCAAGCAACGCATCCTGCTGGCCGAACACCCGCTCACCGGGCCGATCGCTCCCGCGTTGATCGCGACCTCCGCCGCGATCCAGACGCCGCCACGGCCGCGAAAATCCGCCCCCGCCGCCCGGCCGGAACGAGGCTCGACCGCGCTGCAACCCGCCCTGTTCGACCTGCCGGCCTCCGCCCGCCCCTGAACCACCCGGTGGCGCGAGGCCAGCGGCCAACACGCCTTCTTCACCGCGTGACCGGCCGCCACCGCCACCGCGAGCGCGAAGTGCCGAACCTCGTAGCAGACAAGGAAATTCGACATGACGACACCGCCACCCGTCCGATACAGCCAACGCTGGCGATCACGACTGTGCTCGCCAGCAACGACCGGCCGGTTCGACCCGCACCGCTACGGCGTCGACTTCCTCGAGACCGGGGCGGCGCGAAGGTTCATCACCGCCCACCACTACACCCGCACCTTCCCCCAGGTCCGCTACAGCCTGGGCATGTGGGATCTGTCCGCCCCGGACACGCCGCGGCTGGTGGGCGTGCTCACCCTCAGCAACGGATCCAACGTCCTGACTCTCACCAACGCCTTCCCAGGTCTCGTGCCCTACGAACAGTCCTTGGTGCTGTCGCGGCTGATACTCGACGACAGTGTGCCCGCCAACGGCGAATCCTGGTTCACCGCCCAATCTTTGCGGCTGGCCGCCGACGAAGGGCTTCGCGGGGTCGTCGCCTTCTCCGATCCCAGCGAGTACTGGCAGGTCCGCAACGGCCGCCGTGAGCGCGTCAAACGCGGTCATCACGGCGGGGTCTACCAAGCAAGCAACTTTCAATTCGCCGGGCAGACCAAGGCGAGCTGGAAGCTGTACTTCCCCGACGGGCCCGAGTTGTCCCGCCGCGCCATCTCCAAAATCACCGGCGGTGAAGTCGGGCACGGCGGCGTCGTCGCGCGCCTCATCGCCTACGGAGCACCGCCGCTGACCGAGGGGACCGACCCCCGCGCATGGTTCGAGGTCGCCAAGGCGGCCGCCGGACTCGAGCGCCGCAAGCACCCTGGCAACTACACCTACACCCTGCGCACCGGCCGCACGCGGGCCCAACGCACCCGCACCCGCATCGCGCTGCCTTCCCTGCCCTACCCCAAGCCGCAGCTCATCCTGCCCGGACTCGACACCACACTGCCCTGACCGCAAACCCACCCGCCGCCCCCTGACCGGCTGGCGCGCCGGGTGTCCGTTCGCAACCATGACGACAGGAGGATTCATGACATCACCCGCCGACACTGCTGACCCGCCGCCCGATCAGGGGCCGCGTATGGCGTTCGACCGCGACCGAAGGCTCTGGCACGAAAACCCCGACACCGGGTGGTGGATCCGTGACGCCGGCACCCTCACCGAGACCCGCCGCCCGAGCCTCGCCCAGCTGCAAGACCAGCACGGCCCGTTGCAGATCCTGCCCCACGACCGTTGCCCCGACCTGTCACCACTGCCCGTGCACCGCTGGCACGTACTCATTGAAACCGGACTGCGCACCGCCCGACCGACACAGGAAGACAACCCACGATGAGCAGGAAAACCTCAGCATCGACGGCTCTGCGGCAGGCCGCCACCGAACGCGCCACCGTGGCGCGAAACGTACCCGTCTCAACCGGTTCCGTCGTTGGCGAGCGGACCGTCATCATCATCGATGAGACGTGGCAGGTAGTCCCCGCCGATGGCCGCGACGTAGCCGACCGCGTTGTGAATGCTGCACGGGCAGCCGATCCCATCTTTTCCGATGGTGACCAGCGCCGTGCTCAAACGATCGCCGTGCAGCGCGCCAAGAACCTGGAGTACCTGCGTGCTTTCACTGCTGGGTGTGGTCCGGGCGGGGGCAGTTCCGACAAGTTGGCCTGACTCGCCCCGTGCGAGCACGTCCTGAACCCAGCGTTCTCCGATCAGCAGCGACGACACGACCTCGTCGCTGCCGCGCGCGCAAACGAGGAGAGGCCGCCACAGACGGGCGGCCCCACCTGGTCAACGCTGCGACAGTGATCTACCACCTCGTCAGCGCCTCTCGCGGGGCGGTGGCTTCGAGGAGACGCACCGGGCAAGCCGGCCGTCTGCTGTGCGTGGACTGCCAGTGACCAGCGCAATCCTGTATGCCTGCCACACCGCGCGTGTGGAAGGGCACCCGAAAACACTGCTGCGCGTGCTGAGGTGCAACGGGGAGCCGCACGCGTCCCACCCGTCCGACCACCGAGATGAAAGGCAGCGCTGATGAAAGTACTCGCGCAACAGGTGGCAGGCGAGCTGGTCGACGCCAAAGAAGAGATCATCACCCGCTTGCGTGCGGCTGCGCCCGCCGACCCCGAGACGGCCGCGGCCGCGGATCGTCTGGCGCGCGCGGTGGAGGGAGCGAAGGCACTGCTGCGATCCGAGCATCTGCCCGACATTGATCTGTCGCAGGATCTGCGGGTCGGGGAAGAAGCGCTATGGCTCAACGGCTCCGGCGACGAACTCGGCATCATCAACGCCCGCGTGGTCGGCGATGCCGAACTGCCGGGGGGCCGCCGCGGGGTGGAGGTGATGATCGAAGCGCCGGCGGCGCTGGGCGGTGCCGCTTGGCGCACCGTCCCCGCGGATGCGCTGATCCCCAACCCGTGGGCATCGCCGGAGGCGGCGGCGCGGGTTCGGTTGCCGGATGCTGCCGGGCTGCTGGTCACGAACTGGGTCGACGTCGCCGCTGAACCGACCCCTGAGGCCGCGGCCGCCGCCGACCTCGCCGAAGGCTTGGCCGCGGCCGTGCTCAGCGATCGGCGATCATCCGGAACCGGCGCCGCCGCCGATCCCACGCCGCAGCTTCCGCCCGACCCAGGAGACGACGCCGCGCCGGGCCCCGCCGCTGGGCTGTGATGCCACCGCTCATCCAGCAGCGCAGGTATCCGAGCAGCACCCGCCGCCGACCGCCATTCGCGTGGGCGGTGCGCGACCGACACGGCTCAACGAAGCCGGGGCCGCGCAGCGCGCCGGACCGCCGGCCACGCCCAGCGCGTCGCTCACCCGCCGTTTCCAGTCCAGAGCGCCGCGATCACAGTGCCCGATCCGGCGCACAGCCGTTTTTGAGTGGCGTTCGGGCGGCACGCTGCGCGCCGCCGGGAAGCCGCGCCGCAAGGCGGTCGCGGGGGTCAGGGGCGGGGGTCGTGGTCGGCGGCTCGGTAGGTCAGCCGCACGCTCACGGTGTCGAGGTGAGTGGTGACCGCGGCTACTTGGGCGGCCATCGCGGTCAGCTGGATGGGGACGGAGTCGAGCTCACCGCGCAGGGCGGCGAGCTTCTTGGCCGCGCCGGCGGAGACCGTCGGCTGCTCGCTGCGGTCGAGGGACTTACCGAGATCGCCGATCCCGGTGGTGATACGCCGCAGCTGGGCCGTCACCGCCGCCAGGTCCTCGTGCAGAGCGGCCAGATCCTGGGCGGGGGTGGGGATCCCGTGGGCGGTGACGTCACGGACGCGCGGTGGCCGGCGGGAGTTGCGGCGGTGGATGATGCGGCCTTCGCCGGTGAGGATGCCGATGGCCTTGATGACGGTGGTAGGGGAGGCGCTGAAGCGGGTGGCGAGCTCGCGGACGGTGGGCAGCGGGTCACCCGGGGCCAATTCACCGGCGTCGATGAGAGCGGTGATCGCCGCGGCCACCTCCTGGGCGGTAGTGCGGCGGGAACCGCTGGCGGGATTCACGCGATGAGTGTAGAACGCGTCCGAACCATGTGTCTGCACGCGATTTCGCGCTGTGCGAGAACGGTTTCCAGCGTATTGCCGAGACCCGTTCCGGCCGATTATCGTGTGGAACACCATCGGGTGTTCCAGGATTCTGGGCAGTCGGTACGGCTATCCGCAGGACTCTCGGCGGCTTCCGATGGCGGCGAACCGCGCCGCGCGCACCGGGCGCGCGGAGCTCGGTGCGCTGCCCTGAAAACAGAATCCCCGCCCTCTGATGTTTTGGCGACAGGAGAGAGCGGGGGATCAAGAACACGAGTACCGGTTCGCGAGCACGAGAATACAGGCAAGGTCCGACACGAATCCATTCGTGGCGCATCCTTGTCCGGTTCCTGCGCGCGTGTCGGGGCTCGGCGATCCCGTGAAAGGGGCTGACCGACCGTGCACCTCCCGATCCCAGCTACCCCCACCACCCCCGCGGCCGCGGCCGCGTCGACGACTGTCAGGGGGGCCTGAGATGGCGATCGCCCACATGCAGTCGGTGTTCGACGCCGAAGGCCTGACCGCGAGCGAGAAGATCCTGCTGCTGGCCATGGCGAACTACACCGACGCCCACGGCTACTGCCGGCCGGGAATGGAGCGGCTGTGCCTGATGACGGGACTGTCGAAAGCGACGATCATCCGCACCCGCACCGCCCTCGAGGAACGCAACCTGCTGCGCCACAAGCGACGCACCAACACCCAAGGCCGCTCCACCACCAACCGGTACCGGATCAACCTCGACAAACTCAGGGAGATGGCCGCCCCGAAACGCGAGTTCGACGACGACTTTTCGGCGCTGGAGTTCGATGACGAACCCGCCACCGCAGCCGCGGCGGCCCCGGCTGTGACCGGCGCCGACCAGCCGATGCCTGATCCTGATACCCCTGCTGACCAGGCGATGTCTCACGGTGAGACCCCCGAGGGTGTCACGCTGCGACCTGGAGGGTCTCAGCGTGAGACCCAATCCCTTAGAGATCCCTTACAGCAACCAGGCATGCAGCGCGGCGCCCCACGGCGCCCGCGCACCAAACCTGCCTGCGTGCCTGCCGGATCCCCCTCCACACCACCACCTGCCGCCGCCGAGCCGTCGACAGCGGCCACGGACCCGGCCACGGACCCGGCCTCGGTGGGGCAGGCGCAGCAGCTGCTGCGCGCTGTACGAGTGCAAGGACGACCTGTCACCGGCCAGGTGATCCGCCAGCACGCCCCGGCCGTTGCCCGGCTACTCGACACCGGCTGGCTGCCCGAGCAGCTGCGCAGCCACCTCGAACAGGAATGCGCTGGAGGGCGATTGACCAACCCGATGGGCCGGCTGGTCAAAGCCATCACCGACACCCCGCCCTGGTCCGTCGAACCATCCCCGCAAACCCGCCCTCAACTGCGCGAAGACTGCGACGAATGCGCAGGAACACGCCACATCACCATCGTCGACGACAACGGCGACATCTTCGCCCGCCGCTGCCCGAACTGCCACCCCGCCGCGGCGCCCCGACAGCTCGCCGCGGCCGCCGCCGACACCGGGGAAAGGCAGCGCTGAACGGTGAGCTACCCGCTGCCCACTGTCGGCGCACCCGCCCATCCGGCCGGGGCCTCCTGGCGGGGCGTTGTGCCGACGCCCGAGCGGGGCCACCCCTGTCGCCTGTCCTGGGCGGAAACCGGGATCAGCGTGGCGATCTCCGACGCTGCTGGGCTCACGCCGTCTCGGATCTATCAGATCCGCGACAACCGCCGGTGACACCGTTGTCCGCGACCGCGGCGTACTCGATCCCTGTGGTACGGGAGTTGGTGACCCGGGCCGAGGCAGCGCCCCGACTCGGGTTTGCTAACGCGGCCAGCCTGAAAGCGGTGATGCAGCAACAACGCGGCCGCTGGCCGGCGCGCTGCCCACCCGCGCCGTGCAGTGGGACTGGTCCGACCTGGCCGCCGCCTCGACCCACGAACCGCGACCGGGCGGGAAGTCCAAGCGCGCAGACGGCGCCGACGAGGACGGGCTGGTGACCTGCCTGGAGTGCGGGAGACGATTCCGGTCCTGGGCCCGCACCTGAACCGGGCCCACCAGCTCACCGCAGCCCAGTACCGCGCCGAGCACGCTCTGCCCGCCACCGCCACCCTCATGGCGCACTCCAGTCGCCGAACCCTCTCGGAGTCCAGGCGCGCCGCTTGCAGGTGGCGAAGAAGAAGACCTCGGCGGCGTGATTGGCGGATCGGAGGTGGTGGCGTGCTCCATGCTGTTCGGGTCCTCTCTCGAACTCGAATCGGGGCTAGCGGTCAGCACCGCGCCCGGGCGTGCCGGGCGCGACGCAAACGACTAGTCGCAGCAGGGGCAGGAGTCGGTCAGGTAGTAGCCGTGGCCGCAGTCGGTTTGGCTGGCGATGGCACGGCCGGGGCCGGAGATGAAGTATTCCGGCCACGCTCGGACGTCGGCGAGGGTGATGGTGCGGGCGAGGACGTCGGCCGGAGGTGCGGGGATCGCCAGGTGGCGGTCGAAGTTGGCGTTCGCGTCGTCCAGGTCCCAGCCTCGGATGGGGTAGCCGCAGGCACACTTGGCGCAGTAGACGTCGTGGCCGCCGAGGCCGCCGCGGGGGTAGAGGGTGAAGCCGCCGATGGAGCAGGCGGGCGGGGTGGTGGTCATGGGATCTCCTCGAGATAAGCGGGAGGACGGTTGGGCTGTCGCGCGGGCGAGGACGTAAACGTCTGTTCCGCAGTAGCTTTGGGCTCGCTAGTCGCACCCGACGCTGCGTGTGCCGGGCGCGACGGAAGCAGTTGGTCGCAGTTGGGGCAGTAGGTGGTCAAGGCGTAGTCGTGAGCGCACTGCTGCGCGACCATCGGACGTTCACCGCTGTTCCACCAGCGCAGGCGGCGTGATTTCGTCGACCGCAGCGAGGATGATCTGATCCTTCGCGCCCACCACCGCGCAGCCGTTGATCAGCGCCCGCAAGGCGGCAACAACGTCCGCGAAGCGGGTCCTCTCACGTTCGGCATCGGCGCGGATTTCGTCGGCCTCCAGCGGCCTGGCGAAACGGATGAACGATTCCGTGTTGCGAGCGGCCGCGCTCTGGCGCTCGGCGAGCAGATCAGGGTCGCCGGCGGCTCTCACCAGCAGGGTGATGCAGTCGCGTGCGGAGCTGTTGCTGCTGCTGGACTGGTCGCGGTTGGGGTGCAGGTGGCCGCAGTCGGCGACGATCGTGCGTCCGCGGCGCAGGACCCGGCGGTAGTCGCCTGTGTCCTGATCGAAGAGGGTGCCGATGGTGAGCGGCTTGACGATCGTCATTGAGATTCTCCGAAGTGGTTCGGGGTGATCGGCTTTCAGGCACCCGTGAGCAGGCGCAGGTCGGGGAAGATCGAGTCGTAGCCTTCGTCCACGTGCACCTCGAACACGTGGTTGGCGAGGGCGAGGAGGTAACCGGGGCGGATGCGGACCGGGCCGCCGGTCGGTGCGGCGTGCGAGTCGGTGACGTGCTCGGCGCAGATGGGGCTGCGGAGGCTCGCCGTGCTGGTGCGGGGGTTGTAGAACAGCTGCATCGACTGCGCGGTGCAGCGGTAGGGGACGTTCTCGATGTACAGAAACCGCATGGTGGAAGCGAGGAACCGCACGACAGAGGGATCGCACAGGGAGTAGACGGGGATGGTGGTGACGTCGAACGGGGTGATGGAGGTGGCGGTGGTGGTCATGTGTCTCCTCGGACCCAGCCAAATGCGATGCAATTAGTTACATCATATACAGGAAGTGCACTTTCTTGCAGTACTTCAATAAACTGCGTTTCATGGGAGCTCGACGGGGCCCGACCAGCTCGGCGCCGTAGGCATAGCGTGGCCGAAAAATGCTGCTGAGCAGCAACATTCACGGCACGAGTCGGAGTTTGGCGGCGCGACTTGTTCGGCGCGGCGCGGGTGCAGTTCTCGACGATCGAGGAAAACGCTGCCCCGGCATATGCGAGGGGCGAGGGGCATGACGGAGCCGTCGATCAAGTGTGCGTCGGCGCTCGCCTCGCCGTCGGCGCGCGCCGTCACGCTACTGCCGGGCTGATCGCGGAGACGCCCCGCGCTCTGTGATGGGGACATTCGGGCTTGGCCGAGCCCCGAGATCCATGCTCCTACTCGTCGCTTGCGAAGACCGTGGCTGCGGGGTTCGTGGCGGCCTGGAAGCAGCCGGAATCCGCGCAAGCGCATCGCAGTGATCGCCTGTGCCGATCAGGTCGTGGACGCGCGTGCGCAGGGCGAGACGGCACGGCACAACGACAGCCGCGAGCACTCGAAGGGTGATGAAGGTGTGGTGGAGAGAGATTCGTTGCGTCGCGGGCGCCATCCGGCACCAGAGGGAGTTGGCGAACCGGAACCACCGCCCGGCAGGCCCAAGATGGGTGCTCGCTGTTGCACGGCGGGTGGGGGAACGAAGATGGGCCGCCAAAGACGAATGTCTTCAGACGGCCCACCTGGTAAACGCTGCTACGGCGGTCTTCCACTTCGTAAGCGCCCTGCGTGAGAGCGGTGGTCTCTTCTAGGACCACCGGGCTAGCCGGTCTCGTGGCAGCGAGGCCGGCTTCTCTCTTTCACGGCACCTCGAATCATACCGAAACGGGCGGCAGCGGAGCCGCCACGGGCACGGCCCCCGGGTTTGAGGGCTGGGATCGAGGGCGCCACGGATCGGGCACGGGGTCGGGAATCGATCCTGGTGATACGCGCACATCACCACGGCAACGGATGGTCGGTGGCCCGGTCGAAGACGAACAGCCTCTCCGGTCGTGGTTCGCCGCGGTGTGTGGCACGTGCAGCTCCATGCCGCTCGTGAGATGCCGGGGTGTCCTCGTGCGCCTGGTCGTGGTCTGTATCCGGGCCGTCGTCGGATGGGGCCTTCCCGGAACGGTGGTTGAGCGCGGTCGGCCCGATCGTGGGTGCGCACAGTCGGGCTCGCCACCGCGGGATACGGCGAGCGTAATCACCGCCCGGGCCGGAGGTCTGGTGTGTCCCTACTGTTCGGTCGTGCCGGATGCGGGCCCAACGGTCGCGGGGAGGGCGTCGAGCTGCGCGGCCAATTTCTTGAGCTGCTGGGAAATTTCGGTCAGCCGGGCGGTGAGGTCCAGTGTCGGCGGTGTCTCTTCGGCGAGCGGCAGCACCGTGGGTGTGCCGGCGGCCGGGTCGGTGATGCGCTTCTCGCTGGCCAGCGCGCGCAGTGCGGCGTGCACTGTGACGATGGAGCGGACGCCGTGCTGTTCGGCGAGTGTCTTGGCGGACGGCAGTTCGGTGCCGACGGGCAGTTCTCCCTTGTCGATGCGAGCGAGCAGCTCGTTGACGAGGTTGTGAACTTTGGGTCTGGGGGAGTGTCGCTGTCGCCGCTTGCCGGGTACGACAGTGGTCACACCGCGCTCGCGCAAGGCGTCGCGCAGGGCGTTGTAGTTGCGGTAGTCGCCCTCTTCGTTCACCGCGGACAGCAGCATCTCGTCGCCGACGTGGGCGTACCAGGCGATGTCGTTGCGTAGTTCACGCAGGTTGTTGCGCACCTCGGTGGCGCCGCCTATGAGGGCCGCAGCGGCACGCAGGAGAGCGACGGTTTCTGACATGCCCTACAGGATACTGCATTGCTTCACTGCTGGTAACAAACACGCTTTTATTGTAGAGTCGCAACAAAGCGCGTTTCCTATCGAGTATGAAATTTTGGAGTGCTCATGTACCGCAGTGCGGCCAGCCCCCACGCACCCACCGCTTCTCGCCGGACCGCGCGGCGCGGCCCGCTCAGCAAGCTCGTGTCGCTGGTGCTGCGCACCCCCGCACTGCTGGTACTGCCGTTCTTCGCGCTGCTGTTCGTCGCGCCCGCGCTGCTGCTCACCATCGGCCGCGACGCCCCGCCTCCCGCGCCCGCGACACCCCAGATCGCCGGATGCGCGATGTTCTGCACCGACGCCGAATACACCGCCGACACAGCCCGCGCGCACCACACCGACGCCGAGCACACCCCCGCCCGCGCCGCCGTGTTCCCGGATCCCTCCGCGCCTGCTGCCACCGGCGTGCTGTTCGCCGCCGCCGGATACAGCGCCGACAGCTCCGACAGCGGTCATTGGCAGCTGAACCTGTAGCCCGGCCACACCCCTCCGCAACGTTCCCCACCGTGTCGCTCCACCTGGAGAAGCGATGGAGTACACCCCCAGCGGGTACCCGATCACCTGCGATGGATGCGATGCGCCCATCGAGAAGCTCAGCGACGACATGAAATTCCCCGCGCCTCTCGACGTCTGGGGCGCGAACGCCCTCTACATCGTCTGCGGCCCGCTGCCTGATGGCAGCCAGCCGTGCCTGCAATTGGCCGAACTGTCCGACGAGCTCTACCGCGTCGTCAGATGCAAGGTCCCCGGCTGCGACGGCACCCGCTGCAACGAAGCCACCCCGAACTGACCGAACCCCTTCCTTCGCCAGCGCCACCGCTGGAAAAGCGCAGGCACACCACGACATTCAGGAGATGAGAGAGTGACGAATCCGACCTCCGCTGCCGAACAGGCCCAGCCCGTGCTGCTGGTGCTTCCCGCGCTCCCCGGACGTGAGGCGGTGCTGCTGACCGACCCCGACGCCGCACCCGGTGAAGGCCCGCAGCGGTTCGACACCGCCGAGGCCGCCACGGAGATGGCCGCTCACCTGGCCGCGATCACCGCCGACCTCGGTGTGCTCGGCTGGAATCCCACCCTCACCCGACACCCGGACCTGACCGCCGCGCCCATTCCCCCCACACCGGTGCTGGCGCCGGTCCCGGGCCCGCGAGCGCTGAACACCCGCTACGCGCCCGCCCCGCGCGAGGACCGTGAGCAGTTCGCGCTGGCCATCCCCGGCGGCCTCTACCGCGATGCCGACGCCGTCGCCGACGGCGAACCCTTCACCGTCTACGAATCCGCCGACGCTGCCCGCGCGGCAGCCGACCACCTTGCCGGGCTGATGGCGTGGCTGAACTGGCCCGACTTCCCCGTGCGCGTGGTTTCGCGCGCGGTCGTCACCTACACCACCTGCTGGGCCGAGGAGCCGGACATCCCGCGCCTTCCCCGCCCGGCATAACCCCCTGCACCGGCCCGACCACAGGAGCAGCATCCCGCATGTCCCAGAACGTCCACATTCGTGATGACAGCGACGGATTCACCATCACCCCACCGCTGACCGCGACCGGGGTCGCCGCGTTGAAGGCATTCGCCGCCGCGGAGCAGCCGCGTGGCCGCCGCCGCTGGCCCGACAGCGACCAGTGCGCCTGGACCGCCACCGACGACGGTGCCTTCCTGGTCCCCGTCAGCGGCGCCGACCGCGACTTCGAGGAATGGCTCGAGGCGCTGATCCGCTACTTCCTGCAGGGCGATCGCCGCGCCGCGGCCGCCGCCGACCTCGCCGAGTTGCAGCGGGCGCTGGCCCGGGTGGGCGTCCCCGCCTGCGACGACTTCACCCAGCCCCGCACGATCAACGGCCGCATCCGCGTCTGGGGTGAGTACGACGGCCAGCGCGTCATCCAGGTCACCGACAACACCGTGACCGTCCACACCGACCTCGACGCCGAGGACGCCGACTGGGGCTGATGAGCCGCCACGCACCCGAACCCCTGCCCGCCAGCTTTCTTCTCTGAAACCCGCAGCTGCTGAAGGAGATTCGTCATGCACGTCAACGACCTCGAGCAAGAACCCCGCCCCGAGGAGCCCGACACCATCACCCTGCCGCCGCAGCTGCGGGGAAGCCTTGCCGGGGATCTCACCCGCGAGCAGACCAACGAGATCCTCGAGGAGATCAACGAGCACATGCCTCAGGAGCTGGCCTACGTGTGGGACTGGATCGGCCCCTACGGTTTCGGCGGTGACAAGCGGCTGTACTTCGTCACCTCCTGCGACATGCTCTACGTCGCCCACGAGCTCGTGGCGTGGCTGACCCTCGACCCCACCGACCCGAACAGCCCCGAAACCCCCGGGGACTCCTTCGACTGGGTCGGGTCGGAGACCTGGTACTCGGCCCCCTGGCCTGGTGACGACGAGTACAACTACGCCCTCGAGGACCTCCGCGACCCCGAGCGGACCATCGAGACCGAGGACCGGCTCACCGAACTCGGTATGCCCGAGATCGACCGCACGATCTGCATGCACTGCTGGGCGGGAATGACTCCCTTCCACGGACACGACGAGGACGACGAAGACAACGCCGCCATCCGCTTGTCGTGGCGGACCGACGTCGGCGGCCCTGGTGGCCCGTTCGCGCTCGCCTACGCCGAAAGCGCCGACACCGCGCTGGAAGACCGGCACCCCGGCGGCCGCCGTTTCCCGACCAGGGAGGCCGCGCAAGCCGAAGCCGACACCGCGAACAACGCCGCCGGGTTCGCCGCCGCCTCAGCCGGGATCGGCGCCATCGAGAACTTCGCGGTCGTGATCGACACCCGCGACTACCTCCACCACAAACCGCAGAACTGACCACCATCCGCGCCGGCCGGGCGAGCCGAACCATGGTTCGCCCGACCTGGCAGATCGCATGCGATCTCGCCTCCGAGCAAATCGCCGCCCGCCGCGGCGACCTCCACGAAGCCACGGCCTTGCTGCTCGACACTCAATGACCCCATCGAACCCACAGCGCCCCGGAGTGAACCTGATTCGGGCCCCCATTGTTGAATACCCGACGAGGGCGGAAGAGCCCGCAGATCGGAGACAGCCACACCCGATCCGGAAGTGAGGGGCATGGCCATCGCCCCCTCGTAAACCTCACCGCACCCAACATCATCGGAGGACCAGCGAACTGGCACCGGTATCGCCCGAGCGCCGCGGCCCGTCGCACCCGACCTCCCCTGACCAGTCTTTCCCCGGAAGCGAGCAACCGATGACCGACTCGGTCACCAACAAGTACGACACCCTGATCCGAGTCGACCAGGTATGGGCCGACAACGATCCCCGCTGCAAGGGCCGAACCCTCCAAGTCATAGGCATCGAGATGGGCTACCTCCGGCGCGCGGTGTGCATGGTCCTCACCGACGCCGGCGGCAAACGGGCCAAGCCCGGCCAGATACGGCGAATCAAGGTAGACCGGATGCACCCCACCAGCAGCGGCTATCGACTCGTCCACGACATCACTGCCGTCGGTGCCGAACTGGCCGAGGAATGGCAGCCGAAACTGGACCTCGGCCACTACCTGATTGCCTACGGATTTCTCGACGCTGACATCAATGTCATCGTCACCGACGGCCGCGGGAAGGCCTACGAGAAAGCCGCCGTCGCGCTCGCCCAGTTCGGCGAAGACGACGAGATGGTGCGCCTCTGGCTGATCACTCGCGACAGCATCGAACGCCAAGTCCTCGACCGCCTCACCGCCCTACGGGACGCGATCGCCCAGTGGCGCACCGGACTCGACCAGGGATAGCGCGGGTTGGGTCGGGCGGTCGGGTATGGGGGAGCGCCGCGCTGAACTGCGCGACGTTCCCGCTCGGACGGTCGGGTGCGCCGATCCATGACTTACTCCCGACCGCGGCGCTGGCGCCATGCGGCTACAGGGGTGGCCGGGGCACGTGGTGCGCCCCGGCCAGCGAGTCGGGTTGCCGCCGCAGGCGGCGGACGGGGGAGGCGGGTTCAGGTGTTGAGGTTGGATGCCACCCAGCCCCAGTAGCTCTGCCGGGTGTCGTCCTCGGCGACCAGCAACTGCCAGTCGGCGACGGTGAACTCCGGGTGCTGGCCCCAATAGCCGCCGTGGGCCTGGGCCGCATCGTCCTCGTGGATATCCGTTGTCGAGGTCTCGGGTTCGACGGCTCGGGCAGCGACCACAGCGGACCGAGCGCGGGAGCTGTCGCGGTCGATGACGCGGACGTAGCCGAAGAACCCGTGAAGCACGTCGATGGCCTCGCGCATCACCTGCTCGAGGCTCGGGGTGTGGGGGTACTCGCTGCTGTTCGGGTCGGTGCTGTAGCACATCTGCTGGTAGCCGTCGGCGTAGCCCAGGTCGTCGGCCAGCAGGACCGAGATCTCGATGACGTTGGGATCCCAGGTCTTTCGTGACACGCGGGCGGTGAGGTTGCCGCGCTGGTCGTGGCAGGTTTCCAGCTGGTAGCACTCGACGTTTTCGAACCCTTCGAGTTCGGTGGGGTCGGTTTCGGCGATCCAGCGGCCGAACCGCTCACGCGTGTCCTCGGGCATCGGCGCCACCACCGACCGCTGCTCGGGGGTGCCGAACAGGGTGTGTTCGCAGTTCCAGTGGTGGGCGCGAGCGTGCTGGTATTCCGAGTGATGGTGTTCGGTGCATCCTTCGTCGGCCACCGGGCAGACGATCTCGCACTCGGGGTCGCTGCAGGGGAGTTCTTCGGTGTCGCCCGCACAGTTCGACCAGGTGGCACACCCCGGCTCGAAGTGCACACCGTAGGCGTCGAGTCGGTCGAGCACGATCACCGCGCCACGGAACCCGCATTCCAGATGCGGGTAGATCGCGGCGGCCTCGGCGTCGTAGTTGCCCAGGCACCGAGTCGGGATCCCATCGAGTATGGTCCAGTTGTCGGCGTCGCTGTCATCCTTGATGGCGCGCACGGCGACACGGCAGGTGGTGGCCGCGAGATAGGCGCGCCCCGCCTCTTCCAGCGCCGCGCGCAAACCCTGCGCGTCGGCTTCGACCGGACCGAGGGTCACCGTCCACTGGTCGGTGGGGTAGTCCTCGGCCGCGTACTGCTCGACGGTGTCCGGCATCATCACTACTGCGGCCTCGACACCGTTGCACGCGGTGAACGCCTGCCCGTGGAGGTAGCCGGTGATTCCCGCCGGAGTCACGGTGACATCGGTAGCGCCGCAGGCCCGCGCCTGCTCGAGTTGGGGGGCGTAGTGGTCGGCGAGAAGAAGAAGCAGGCCGTATGCGGCCACGTGCGCAGCCCTGACCGCCTGCAACGCGGTCTCGCCCCGGCCCTCGGCGAGATGGCTGCCCACCGCGTCGGCGGCCGAGCATCCCCAAACCACCGGCACGTGGTCGGCGGCGCGCTCGGCAAGGTCGGCGGCATCGAGCAACCCGTGGTCGTCGTCGTTGGTGGCGGTGAGGGTCACGCCGTCGATGACGGCATGGATACCGAAGCACCGGCCGCCGGTGTCTTCGATGCGGACGCTGGTGGCCCCCGCAGCGCGAAGCGCCGCCAGATCGTCGGCGTACAGCCCGGTGTAGGGGCGGAAGTCGTTGCTGCTGCTCATCGGTGAGCCTTTCGGTCGATCGCGTTATCGCGTGGTTCAGAACGGGGCGAGGGTGGCGTTGACCCGGCCGCAGGCGTGCGCGAGCATGCTCCTGGTTGGTGGGGCAGGCAGATAGGGCAATTCGTTCAGGGGGGCGCTTCCCCGAGGAGGACGAGTCTCGGGTCCGGCTGGCCGGGGGCGGGGTGTTCGCCGCGATGGCGGCGAGGGGCTACTCGGGGGCGACGGTGATGGTCGGCCAGTAGACGACCACGCCACGGTTGCCGTCGATCCATACATGTTGCCGGGCGGTGAGTTCGAGCATCATCGCCTCGAACTCCGGCACGGTGGGCGGGGCCTGGAGTTCGGCGGCGAGGATCTCGCGTGCGGTGATGAAGACGGCGTATCCGACCCATTCGTGCGGGCACTGGATGGCGAAGCACCTGTCGCGGCGGAAGTGCCGCCAGTCGGCGACGGTCTCCGCCGTCCACCAGGGATCGCGAGGGCTGGCCGGAATCTGGTCGGCCACAGCGGCAGTGAGGTTGTCGAATGCCGCGCGGGGCAAGGTGTACCGGGCAGGCAGGGTGTGCATGTTGGTTCCTTCCGGGTCTTCTGTAAGGGCGGCGGATTTGCGCTGGTGGTCAGCGCTCGATGAGGAGGGCGTGCCGGACAATGCCGTGGACAGTGATCGCCGCGGATCCGGCGCTCGGCAAAGTCGAGGAGGGCGGACTGTTTCGGCGGCTGGGCGGTGACGGTCACCGGGATCTCCTGCGGGGTGAGGGTTCGGTCTGGGGAGGCAACGCCGGGCCGGTGGACGGTTCGACGTAGTGGCCGTGGTCGGGAGCATGCCCACGATCTGCGATATTCCCTGCTCAAGGTGGCTAGCCACCTTGACTTTACCAGCTGGATGGACCGGTGGCTAGCCACTGTGACATGCTGAAACCCGTGCCGAGCAAGCATCTGAACCGGGCTCGGGTCTACCGACCCGATGACGATCTGTACGAGCGTGCCCAGGCGGCGGTGAGCGATGTCGGATCGAACATGAACGCGCACATCATCGAATTCCTGCACTGGCTCGTCGGCGATACCGACACCCCGCCGGCCCGCCCCGACACACCTGTGCCTCATCCTCAGCCCAAGTGACGCCGATCCCGCCCCACGCCGGTAGCGCCAACCTCATGAGATGGCACAACGGCTGGACCAGCGAAGCGCTGGTCCTCGACGGCATCGCCAACATCCAGAACCCACACCCCGCCCCAGCGCCCGGCTGCCATCCATAGGTCGCCACCTGATGGCTACCGCGACCCGGCCCTACATCCCCGTGCCCGAGTCCACATCGCGTCCCGCCTCGGCGGTGGGATCGTCCGCGGCGGTGGTATCAGCGTCGGCATCCACCGCGGTGGCTGTCGCCGGTGAGCTGATGCCCTGTTGACCGAGACGGGCCGCATCGAGGCCTTCGGCGAGTCCGGCGCCGAGCAGATCCGCGCCCTCGCCCCGCTTCTCATCGGCAACCACATCTGGGCCTCCGTCGCCACGAGAAACCCTGCGCTGCCGCGGGACCGCGGGGGCGGTCATGCGCTGCAAGTGGATTCGGGTCTGCTGCGCGTCGCTCAGGGCCCGGTGCTCGCCGCCGTTGCGCAGTCGGCGGCTGGTGCGGGCGTGGTCGCTGCGCGGAACCATCACATCCGCCCAGCACTCCGGTGACGCCAAGCGTGAGCGCCGGATCCAGTACCGCTCACATTCGGCGGCGATGACGGTCCTGTCGTAGTCGGCCTTATAGGCGAGCACCACTTTGTCGCGAGTCACTCGCAACAGCTGCCGATATACCGTGGGCCAGTCCGGCACACCCGCCGCGGTGACGTCCTCGTCGCTGATTCCGTGGACTGCGTAGGCGCCGGGCTGGATGGGTGTACCCGGGTTGACCAGGGTGTCCAGCAGCGTTTTACCGGTGGCGGCGTCGATGACCGCTATCTCGCACACCGCGCCGTACA
>NZ_BAFS01000457.1 GCF_000308415.1 Nocardia asiatica NBRC 100129
ATCAGCGAACGCTGCGGATGCGTGTGCGCCTGCTCCGGTGTGATCCTGCCCTCATCGACCAGCGACTGCACGAACGTGTCGTCCCGGGTGATCTGGGTGAGCTCGCCGCCGCGCAGCAGATAGGCGCGCGAGTCGCCGATGTGCACGAGGCCGAGTTTCTTGCCCGCGAACAGGATTGCGGTGAGCGTGGTGCCCATGCCGTCGAGCTCGGGCTCCTCCTCGACCTGATCGGCGATGGCCGCGTTGCCTTCTCGGGTCGCCGCGTCGAGCTTGCCGAGCAGATCGTCGCCGGGTTCGTCGTCATCGAGATGGG
This sequence comes from Nocardia asiatica NBRC 100129, assembly GCF_000308415.1. GTDB lineage: Bacteria > Actinomycetota > Actinomycetes > Mycobacteriales > Mycobacteriaceae > Nocardia > Nocardia asiatica. The sequence goes on from NZ_BAFS01000457.1 coordinate 314, forward strand.
CGAGCGCGGCGATCATCAACTGGGACGCGACTTCTCCCGCGGCATGACCACCCATGCCGTCGGCGAGTGCGAGCAGCCGGGCGCCCGCGTACACGGAGTCTTCGTTGTTGCCTCGGACGAGACCGCGGTCGCTGCGCGCTGCGTAGCGGAGAACAAGTGTCACGATCGCAGCTCGATCACTGTCTTGCCGACACGAACGGGCGTGCCGAGCGGAACTCGGACCGCGGTGGTGACTTTCGCGCGATCGAGGTACGTGCCGTTCGTCGAGCCGAGGTCCTCGACGTACCAGTCGTCACCGCGCGGCGAGAGTCGCGCATGCCTGGTCGAGGCGTAATCATCGGTGAGTACCAGCGTGGAATCGTCCGCACGCCCGATCAGCACCGGTTGGGTGCCGAGCGAGATGCGGGTGCCGGCGAGTGAACCCTGAGTCACCACAAGAAATTTGGCGCCCTTCTGGCCCCGGCTGAAGGAAGGCAGCACCGCGGAACCGCGTGCGGCCCTGGGCTGAATCCGAATGCCGGATGCCGCGTAGATGTCGCTGCGCAACGTGCGCAGCACAGCCCACACGAACAACCACAACAGCAGCAGGAACCCCGCACGGGTCAATTGCAGGATGAGTCCCTGCACGGCGCTCCACCTCCTGTTCGACCGTGTACGTCGGTGCCGTAGGTGCGGTTCGACCACCCCCACCAGCCTGCTGGTCTTGCCGGCCCCGGTGTCGACGCCGCGCGTGTGTTGGCAGCATCATAGGGCCGTCGGTCGATTTCGATCACGATAAGACCGACGAATCCCTCGAGAGCCATGTCGTGACCTGCACCGCGAGCTTACGGGATCAGACGATACGGATCAGGATCTCGGAGTGCCCGGCACGGATGACATCGCCGTCGGCGAGTTGCCAATCCTGCACCGGGGAGCCGTTCACCAGGGTGCCGTTGGTGGAGCCGAGGTCGGACAACATCGCGGTCTGGCCGTCCCAGCGCACCTCGATGTGCCTGCGCGACACACCCGTGTCGGGCAGCCGGAAGTGCGCGTCCTGGCCGCGGCCGATGATGTTGCTGCCTTCCCGCAGCTGGTAAGTCCGGCCGCTGCCGTCGTCCAGCTGGAGGGTCGCCGAATAGCCCGAACCGGCCTGCGGCGCGGCGCCGTAGCCCTGCCCGCCCGCGTAGCCCTGCGGCGCGCCGTACCCCGGTTGCTGGGAGTACGCCTGGCCGTAGCCGCCCTGGTCTTCCTGGGCGTAGCCGCCCTGGTCGGCGTAGTTCTGATCGCCGTAGTTCGGATCGGTGTAGCCCGACTGCCCGTATCCGGGCTGACCGTAGGCCGGCTGCCCGTAGCCTTGGTCGGCGTAGCCCTGCTGGCCGTAACCGGACTCGCCGTAGCCCTGCTGGCCGTAGCCTTGGTCGGCGTAGCCCTGCTGGCCGTAACCCGAGTCGCCGTAGCCTTGCTGGCCATAGCCGCGCTCACCGTAGCCGGGCTGCTGCCCGTAGCCCGGCTCGCCGTAGCCGGGCTGCTGGCCGTAGCCGGAGTCGGCGTAACCCTGCTGGCCGTAGCCCTGGCCGCCCTGCTGGTAGTCGTAGCCGTTCTGGTAGTCGCCGTAACCCTGCTGCGCGTCCGGAGCCTGGTAATCCGCCCCGTACGCCCCGCCGCGGCCGTAATCGTCGCGGTACGCGCCGTTCTGCGCACCGCCGCGACCGGCAGGCGGTGGAGCGTACCCGCGGTTGCGTGGATCGGACTCCGCGGGCTCACGGCTCGGGTCGTAGCCTGAGTTCTGCGTCATGGGGCCAGCTCCTGGTTGCGGGTTTGCAGGTCGTTGTGGCGGTGATTCGGGGCCGCGAGCCGCGCTGGCTCTGTGTCCGACGTCGGGATCGACGCGGCCACTCGCCCTGAACTGTCCGGTGTGCAGCGTAGGTGATGCCTCGAACGCCACGTGTACTTCGCCGTAGGTCTGCCAGCCTTGCTCGCGGATGTAGTCCTGTAGATGTTTGGCGAACGCGCGGGTGGTGAGGTCGTGGTCGGCATCCAGCTGCTGATGATCGGAAGTGTTGATCGTGATCACATAGCTGTTGGGTGCCAGCAGATGCCCGCCGCCAAGGTCCTGGACATGATCGGCGGCCTCGCGTTGCAGCGCCGCCTCCACCTCCTGGGGTACGACACTGCCGCCGAATACTCTGGCGAACACGTCACCGACGGCGCCTTGCAGACGACGCTCGAATCGCGAAACGATGCCCATCTCGGCCTCCCTTCGGTGAGCGTCTCTTCCTGATTCGTAACAACGACACGCGTGTATGGCGTGTCGTTTATCGACCACGTTCATTGCATGATATCCACGATCGTCCACACCTGTAACTCTTGGCGACGGCCCTGGGTTCCCGGGCCTGTCCAACCCCCCGCTCGGGCCTCTGAAATGGCGATTTCGTATCCGACGCGAGGCCGTGATACTGTCTCCCAGTCGCTCGGGCGAGTGGCGGAATGGCAGACGCGCTGGCTTCAGGTGCCAGTGTCCTTCGGGACGTGGGGGTTCAAGTCCCCCTTCGCCCACAGATCGCGGAAGCCGCGTGTCAGATTCTACTGGCACGCGGCTTTCCTGTTGTGACTTGGGATGGGAACCTGCTCGTGCGGCGCCCGTAGGCGGTGCGCCCCGCGACGCCCGGCCGCCTTCAGCGAGCTGGTCCTCGATCCGGTGCTGTGCCCGGAGTGGCGTCCCAGAAGATGCGAACCGCCTGTTCGAGCCATTTCCGGCCCGAGCGTTTCGGCGAACCGTCAGGAAAGGTTCGGCGACTCAGGACACCGAACCGTGACGGTCGAGGAAGCGCTGTTCGAACGCGGCGACGAATTCCGCCTGATCCATCGCGGACGAGGAGGGCGCGAACTCGCCGTCGTCGGCGATATAGAAGATCACCCGGCGGGAACGCGCGTCCGCGGGCACGTGCACTCGCCAGCCGAAGCGAAGGCGCTCGGCGGTCAGCTGGGACAGCGGATAGCCGGTCGTGTCCAACTGCCGTCCGGTGATGTAGTCCCGCACCCGGCTGATCGCCTGCTCGGCGGGCAGCGGCTCGGGCATCGTGGACAGCAGTCCGGCCACCGAGAATTGATAGAGCGCGCCGTCGATGTCACAGCGGCCGTCATCGCCGAAGACGGCGACCAGCGCCGCTCGCGTCACCCTTCCCGCCTCGGCGGCGGACAACAACGCTTCTATCGCTTCCGGCGCGTCGTTGCCCAAGCTGTCCGGGAGCGCTCCCGCCACGACCCTCATCGCCGTCTCGCGTGTCCACATGCCGGGCACCGCGGGCGCGCACTCTTGTGCGGACGGGGACTGCCCCCGGTACCACCGCCCCGCTTCCCACCAGTAACAGAACGACAGCAGCCCCGATGCCGCCCGCGGGTTCAACACCGGGTCCGCCACCCATTCCGGCGCGCCGCCGTACAGCTCCGGCATCGGTGCGCCCGCGTTGTAGACAGCGTCCAAGGTGGGTGCGTTCCAGACGCCACCGGACAGCACCGCCCGCCCGGCTGGAAGCGCGTGCAACGTCGACCCGCCGCGCGCGGTGCCCTCGAAGATCCCCACCCAGGGCAGCATTCGCGGACCCCATTCCGACCGCACGGCCACGAAAGCCGCCGCGATCGTCGACCACCGGGCCCACATCTGCGGGAACGGCGGGAATTCGTTCTCGGCGAGCACGGCCCAGACCTTGTCGGCCCGGTCCTTACGAGCCTGCGCGGCGGCCTGCTGCGGGGTCCGCCGCTGCCGATCGCCATGACCGATATACGCGGCCAGCCAGACCGGCAGCTTTTGGCGCGGGTACGCCTCGAGGTCGGCGCGGTATGCCTCCGGGACGAACAGCTGGCCGTCCGGGAAGGGTTCCTCGCCGTAGTCGTACGCGACCTCGATCTCGGCGGAGCCGGCCATCGTCACCAGCAATCGCCACCACGGCCCGGAACTGGTTCGCGCCGCCGCGGCGCGCAGCTCACGGATGAGGGCGATCACGGACTCCGGCAGGTCGACCGCCACGACTGCTGCTCCGACCGAGTACACGACGTGGCAGATCTCACCCGCCACGGTGACCGCGAAAGCCGCGTCCACGCGCTGCCAGCCCGCGGGCCCGTTCGCCGCCAAGGCGCGGGCGAGAGGGTGATCAGCGGTCAGTTCGCTCGCTTGGTCCGCCAACTCTCCTCCTTCTCGGGCATATCGAACGCCCGATGAACTATGACGGAATGTTCTAGCAGGTTTCGCACGTTTGCCGCCGCTATGGAATCCCGCCTTCCCTTCTCCGGCCGCAGTGCTGGTTCCACGGTCCACGATGCGCTGGGTGGGAAGCCTCGGGGCGCGCTCGCTCAGTCCGAGAATCGAGCGGCCCCCGGCAGGGCCCACAAGGCAGGCGAGAACTCCGGGTGGGTGATCAGTCCGACGAGCGGGCGTCCGATGTATCGGGTGGCGGTGGCTCGTCCGGTGTGGCGACCACGTAGAGATCCTCCTCGCGATCGATCGCGGCCTCCGATCGCAGGGCGACGACAAGCCGGAGTATCTCGTCGACCGACAGCACCTCCCGACCAGGGCTGTGCTGCGACGCGCGTGCAAGCGACTTGGTCACATTCCAGGACAACTCGAACAGCCGGAAATGGCCGGGATCCGGAGAGTTCGCCGCCTCGACCAAGCGGACGGTGTCGACAATGACTCGGTGCATGTCGAGCAGGTGGAGCCAAGGCTCCAAATGAACCGGGTACGGGTCGAGGCTGCGCGTGCTGCCGGGGCTTCGGTGCGTGAGCACCGCCGCTTCGTAATCCTTGGGACCGTAGAGGGCCAGCTCGAAGTCCACGATCGCGTGACCTGAACTGACCTTCAAGACATTGGCACTGGTCAGGTCGCCGTGAACAACCAAGAATCGCTGGGGACGAACGTGCTGCAGCTCCGGCTCGAGGACGGTGCTCAAGGACTCACCCAACCCGAGGCGAGCGAATATGGTTCGGTACCGCTCGACCGAGCGATAGCGCTGATAGATCTGCTCGGTGTGTTCCATGAGCATGCGGAAGAACCCCGCCGAGTCGCCCGATTCCGGATACCAGGCCGGCAGCGGCAGTAGCTCTTGCGGGACGGGAACCTGGTCCAACTGCCGACTCATTGCCACGAGTGCCGCGGAGACCTGCGGAGAGTGGAGGTTGCTCACCGGTGCGCCGTAGATCCGTCGCTGGATCTGGAACAGCACGTCGCCCTGGTCGTCCAGCTCCACGTGTAGTACCTGCGGCACCCCGTGTACACCGGCCTGCGCCAAGGCGTGCAACGTTTGGTATTCCTTCGGCCATAGCACGAAGTCCAGCTGCTCCGGGCCTTGCTTCCGAACGCGGATCGCGAAGTCTCCGAGCAGATAGATGTTGTTGTAGGAGCCCGACATCCGCTCACCATGCTCGACCGCGGCGTCACGCAGCGCCACAGCCGTCGCTCGTGGCAGCATTACACCCTGATCACCACCGAGATGCCGGTATTCCTCGACAGGTAGTAGATCGCGCACCGGCGGATATGCGGACGGGATCGTGTCGAGCGACACGACATAGATCGGCTCGTCTGCGCCGCGCATCTCCTTTTCTTCCTCGGGCGCCACCACATAGAGCGGTCCATCAAGGTCGTCAGGGACGTGCGCTACATACAGCGGTTCGTCGAGATCGATCTCGCCGTCAGCCGCATCCCGGTTGATACCGACATCGGGGGTTCTCGTTTCGGTATCGCGTTCTGTTTTCTGTCCTTCGGACGTGGGGTTGTCGTCGCCGGGGCGGTCCTCCGGTGCCGGATATACCAGGTCGGCAGCTCGACCGGCCAGGCCGCGGATCGTGTTCCCGATCCTGCCGGTGACGCCGCCGAAGACTTGCTGCCCGGTTTCCAGGAGCTTCTGCCCGGCTTGCCCCGGGAGCAAACCGGTGATGCTCTCCACTATCTCTGTCCCCGTGCCGAGTACGAACTCGGCGCCTTCCCGCAGGACCGTGCTGAACAGGTATCTGTCGATGACTTCCATCAGGTATTCCTCGGCCGCGCGTGAGCCCATCCTCGACCAGATGAACGCGCACAGGACCCGAGCCTTCAAGTAGTCGTCTCCCTGGGCTTCGAGCCATCGGCACCCCGGGAAGAACGCGGCCGACCACAGATCGTCTTTCGGATACGCGATCCAGAACGCGTACTGCTCCTCGGTGATCACCCCGCGCCTGCGGGCGTCGTCCATCAGCTCGATGTCGGGGTTCAGCATCGGCCTGCCGGAGAAGTACTGCATGACGCCGGCGGCGATCAACGCCAGCTGCGGCAACTCGTCCATCGAGGTGGTGCGTTGCAACCTGGCCCACGGGGTGATCTCGTTGATGACGTTTCGGTCGCTGGCCTTCTCCGGCGTATCCACCTGCAGGGTCCGGATTTTCCAGACGGGAATGGTCTCGCCGTCCCGGGTGATCTTCTCCTGCGTGAAGAACAAATTGCGCCAATCGACCTTGTGGTCGTGCACCAGCTGATCGATGGACGAACCGGTCACATTGACCAGCATGAGCGTCACGTAGAGCGGCGCACGCTTGATCAGCCGCGCCAGCTCGAGCAGGTCTTTCTCGGTGAGTTCTATGTTCCGCAGTGTCTCGGTGTCCTCGTGGAACAAGGCGTGGAACCATTCCCGGCGATTGCTGACCCACTCCGCGCCGAACGGCGCCCCCTCGGCGGGCTTCGGCATCCTCCGGAGATACTCGAATGCGGGATTGATCCCCACCACTTGCTCGATGGCGGCGTCCACCTCGGCCCAGTACTCCGATCCCGTTGCCGGAATGGTCGGATCCGCGTCTTCGAGAGGCGTCGGATGATCCCCGTTCTGCGCCCTGGCCGATGACGCCGGGGCGTGAGCGGTTCTCGCGAAGGCGCCGCCCTCTCGGCGGTTCGGGTCGGCGGCATGCGCCACTGCACCGGGCGGCACACCGCGCGGCAAACCGCCGAATGGATCGGCTACTGCGGGCGGCGGATCGAGAGCCAAACCATCGAGGCCGCGGGCCCGATGTGGCGGAAGATCCAGCACCGGACTGTCGTCCGCATAATCCGGTCGCGAGTCCCATCCGCCGCGCGACCAGTACATCCATCGCGGAAACGGCAGTGGATCGGATTCGGCGCGCTGGATCGCCTGTATGCGATGGTCGTCGCCTCGGGCGCCATAGAAGGCGTCTCGTTCGGCACGGAAGTGGCTCGCAATGACGGGCAGCGCGTCCATGCCCATCATGTGGGAGACGCCGCGGAAGATATACAGCTTCGACGTCGGGATGAGCCTGGCGTTATTGCGGCTGTGGTCCACAGGTGAGAATTGGTCCGCAGCGCCGTGCACGATGTCGACCGGGACGCGGTACTGGTCGAACCGGATGCCCCAGTTCCCGGTCAGCTGAATGGCGTCGTCCGCCCATGCTTGCGGATAGTTCCGCAACGCGCGTTGATAACCCCGCGCGACCTCTTTGCGGTGTGTGCCCACCCACATGTGGTCCACCCTGGTGAAGGCATCCTGGTTGTAGCGAAGTAGCCACTCCCCGTCCCGGGCGATGTTCTCGGCCATCTCGGTGAGCGTCGCGGCCATGCTTTCGAGGTCGGGCCTGGCATAGATCCGCTGGTTCGCATCGGCCATGCCTGCCATCCACTCACCCATGTCGTCGAGCCGCGGAGCGGTTCCCACGAGGGAGACGACCCGGTCCACATGGTCGGGGTCCAGCGCGCCGACCGCGATGGCCACCGATCCACCGCCGGATCGCCCGAGCACGGAATAGTGGTCGAACGCGAAGAGTTCGGTCGCGATGTAGATGATGTCGCGGGCGCAATCGGCTACCGTGCGTCCAGGCAGCGGATCCGAGTCGCCATAACCGGGTCTTTCCACGACAACGAGCGCGAAACCGCGGTTGTAGAGCGCCCGAGGATCAGGCAGCGGGCCGTCGACCCCGACGGGCGTGCCGGGAGAGAGCAGGATCGGGTAGCCGTGCGGGTCGCCCAGTAGTCGGAAGTGTACGGTTCTGCCGTCCGGCATGAGGGCGGCGAAGAGTTTCGAAAACGTGCCCAGGTCGGCGGTTTCATCGGGTTCGGGGACCGCGTGGACGGCGCCGTCCGGCAGTGCGGCGTGGTGGCCGGACCGACTGCCCCGCTCGCGTCGTATATCAATCGACTCGGTTTGCCGGTCTTGCTGTACGGGGGCTGCCGGCGCGTTCCCCGGAGCCGCGCCCGCGGTGTCGGCGGAGTCGGATGTTCGTCCCGTCGCGGTGATCGAGGGAACAGCGCGATCCTGCCGACCGGCCTGGTCGTTCTCGACGGCGATCGGTCGCCCGCCTGCTTCGGCTTGCTCCGTCCATTCGAAAATGGTGGCCAGGACCTCGATTTCCTCGATTTCCGCACCGCGGCCGGTATCAGCGGCGAGTTCGGTGACGCGGTCGATCGCCCGTCGTATCTCGGCCAGCGGGTCGCGCATCTCGGACGGCGCCAGGTTCGCGCGGACCGCGGGATACCCGAGCAGCGCGCCCATGGCGTGACGATAGGCCTGCTGGTACGCGCGCTCGGGTTCGAACACCGAGTCCAGCGCCAGCCGGCGATCCGAGCCGACCGCCACCGGCACGTCGTCGCTCACCGCTCCGGTACTTCTGAGACGGGCCAGCTCGGCCTCGATCTGGCCATAGGCCCGATTCAACCTATCCGCGCTGATCGCTTCGCCCTCCATATGGCGCTGAACGGTCATCCGGTTCAATTCGACGAATCGCGCCTCGAGGTCGCTGATCCGTTGCGCCACCGGATCGTCCACCCCGTTGTCAGCGGCCTCGTTCGGGACGGTGCCGCGGGCTTCGGACACCGCAGGAGGCGCGGGATCCTCCTGCTCCCCACCGCGAGCGAATCCACCGCCGTCCGCGTGGGGTTCTACCAGCCTGTTGATTCGTCGGTGCCGGGGCACCGGGCCGCCACGGTCCCACGGAGCGCCGCGGTCGTCGAAGGGATCGATGAGATCGGGAACGCCGCCGATCAGGCCGATGTGCCGGGTAGCGGCGGGCCTGCGGATCGCGGCGGCGGTACCGTCGGTCGCGGCGGGTCCCTGCCCCGCGTCCGCTTCGTCGACGGTCGCGGATCGCCGGTCGTCGGGGGCGGTGACGGTTTCGGTGGCCACCGCCGTTTCCGTGTTCTCTGCCGTTGCCTGGCGGTGAAGCTGATCCGCGAACTGGGGCCGCGGCCGTTGCACCGCGTGGGCTTGTTCGAACGCGTAGGCGTAGCCGATCAGCGTGGGTTCGCTCCATGCCGCGGCCCGGAAGCTCACATTGACGTGCTCTCCGGCTGGATGGTCCGGGTCGGCCGGAGTGCGGCCCGCTGGGACGAGGATGGCGGGATATCCGGCCTTATCACCCATGATCGTTCCGTAGTCGTAGACGGACACCAATGCGGTGAGGTTGTGCTCGGCCATCACCGCGTCGATCCGGGTTTTGCTTTCGGCGATGTCCAAGCGGAGGTCTGCCTGATAGTTCGCCGTGTCGATGCTGTTCGCGCCGAGGTCCATCGCTTGGGCGGCGAGGGCGCGGTCTTGGCCGTACTTCAGCGCGTCGTCGGCGTGGGCGTTGTTGTAGGCGATGATGTCGGCCAGGTTCTTCATTGGTGCGTCCGGGGGCAATCGCGAAAGGTATGCGTTCAGGTCGCGTTTGAATTCGTAGGAGAACACACTCGACCAGGGCGGGTCGTTGTCTTGGAAACTATGTGAGGTGTCCAGGTCGACGGTGATCAGTGTGGCGCCCTGAGCCCTCAACGTATCCAGCGCCGCTTCCCAGAGGGGGCGCTGTGCGGAATCCTCTGACGGGATTCCGAACGTCATCACGCCGATACGGGCACCGCGGAGGGCTTCCGGATTCAGATCCGCGGTGAAATCGTGTCCCGTCAAGGGATTGCGTGCGGTGGCAGGGTCTTGCGGATCGACGCCGACGAGAGCCGTCAACAACATCGCGGCGCCGGTGACGTCCGGACTCAGCGCGCCAGGTGTGTCACGGGTGGTGGCGATGGGTACGACGCCCGTGCGGGACACAGCACCGACAGTGGGTTTGAGTCCGACAATCGAATTCCAGTTTGCCGGGCCCACAACCGACCCGGTTGTTTGAGTGCCGATGGCGAGCGGCACAAGCCCGGCCGCGACAGCGACAGCAGACCCTGAGCTGGAGCCCCCAGGGACCAGGGACGAGTCGATCGGATTGCGGGTCGGACCGCCATAGGAGCTGTATCCAGGGGGCAAGGTGCCCAGATAGAACGCGAACTCGGTGAGATTGCCGTGGCCGAGGATGACGGCGCCCGCCGCACGCAATCGCGTCACCAGCGTGGCGTCCGCGACGGGGTACGAGTCCGCCAGAGCCACCGAGCCCGCGGTGGTCGGCATGCCCGCGATGTCGATGTTGCCCTTGATCAGGACCGGCACCCCCAACAGCGGGCCGTGCGCGGCGCCGGTCCGCCGCAGTTCATCCGCGCGGGCAGCCTCCTCGAGCGCCTGCGGATTGATGCCGATCACCGCGTTCAACGCCGAAAGCGCTTCGATGCGCTGGAGACACAGCTGAGTCAATTCAACGCTGGTGACCTGGCCGCCACGCAGCAGCTCGATCAGCTGCGTGCTTGTCAGCGATACGAGATCCAGCGCCGGCGCCGCGTGGTCCAAGGCTTCGGCGAGTATCTCGTCTGCCTCGCTCTCGGCGGTCTCGAGCGCAGGACGGATACTGGGTGAGGCTTCGAGAGCGGAGGCCGTCGTGCCCGGAGTAACGGTGTCCGCCGGATTGTCGTCGGCCGGACGCGCTGTCTCGGCGTGGTCCGAAGTTCGCCGGTCCTGCGGCCGGGGTTCGTGTTCGTCCCAGCTCCGGCCGTTTTCCGGATTGCGATGGAATGCGAGATGGGCGTCAGGGGAAATGATTCCGAATTTGCGCCTGCTTGCGGGGTGCCGGAAGCGCTCGGGGGCGAGCCCGGCTGCGACGGCGGGGTCGATCTGGGGGTTGACGTGTCGACTCTCGGCGGCGGGCGTCGGCGGCGCGGCGCGGTCGTGCCCAGCGGCTTCCGCGAGCGGCACGGTGATCGCCGCGCCGGTCTCATCGAAGAATATTCCCTGCACACCGGGCGGTCTCGGCGAATCCGTGGACGGCACGTGAACGGCGCGCAGCACGCCCTCGATCGGATTCCGCACCTCGACTCGCGTGTGCCCGTCCGGAGAGACACGGCGCACCAGCAGGTAGGGAGCTTCTCCCGCCGAGACGACAAGCGCCGAGACACCGTTGCCTGGACTACCCGACGACTGGTCCCACGTCCGTAACCGCGCCGCGATCTCACCGGCATCGGCGAAATGCTGCGGCTGCCCGCCGGTCGCGGCCAGAAGGATTTCGATCGGCGTGTCCTCCGGGCGAAGGCGAGTTGGTATCGCGATGTCGCGGCCGGTTACGTCACGGAAGTCCTGCAGAAGCAGCGAAATATCCGGATCGCCGGAATCTTGTCGCTGTGCCCATCGCGCCAAGAACTCTGCCGGCGACGATCCGTCCCGCGTCACCGTCAACCAATGCAGCACTCGCGCCGGATGAGTCAACGGCAAGGACGACACGACCGCACCGGTCCTGGCTCCTTCCGCCACGCCTTCGATCGGGTCGAAGGTATCCGTCACGGGGTGCGAGAACGGCAGCAGGGAATAGTGGGGTAGCAGCGCAAGCCATTCGGTGTACCCGACGTCGGCCGGTATCAGTTCATGTTCTCGGTAGAGCTCATAGGCGGCTCGCAACAACGCCGGTGCGAGGTCGTGCAGCACCCAGTTGCCCTCGTCGGCGACTACGTGAATGAACTCGTGGTGCGTCAACTCGTAGACCATGTCTTCGTCCGACTCCGCCCAGCGGTGGTCGGCAACCTGATCCGCCCAGGACTGCGCGAAATCCGGGTCGGTGAAGATCTTCCTGTTGAGCCTGATCGACGAGTAGTAATCCTTGGAGTCAGGAGTTGTGCTGCCGAAACTCCGAGTAACGCCGAAGCCTACGGTCTCGTCATCGAACATGAACTCGCGCAGCGCGAATCGGCTGCCGTACTCCGCGATCAGGTTTCGCAGCGCGCGGTCGACGGATTCGACGGCTTGCACCCCGACAACCGAGTCCTCCCAGCCTAGGAAGCGGATGTGGTGGTCGTCGTACAGTTTTCGAACGACGCGAGCCTTCGCTTCGAGATCTCCCCGGGGTGGTGGCTCGATGACGCTCTCACCGCTCGGCTCCGGCCGCGGCTCGTCGAATCGAGCCCAGACCTCACCCCACTGCTCGACACCCGACACGGTGGCCTTGCCGAGCAGTTCCCGCACCTCGGTGCCGACCTGGGCATCGCTGAACAGCGGCGCGTGCCACCTGAGCATCGTGACGTCGGGGAAGCGCTCGGGACGGTATTGGTCCACGTCCAATGAAACGTACAGCGATCGGGACTCGGCCTGCATGGCCATCCGCAGTGTGAGCCGGGCCTTCATGTTCTGCACGGCCGTCTGCTCGTCCCACCACTCGACACCGGACCGCTGCAGCGAGCGGGTGTAGCGCTCCATGTACGTCATCGCATTGCGCCCAGCAACGCGCACCAACTCGGTTGCGGCTTCGGTCTGACTCCGATCCCGCCAGCCCCGCTCGCGCATCATGTCCCCGACAGCCGTCGCGACCGCCTCCAGGTCTTCCTGCGTGCGCAGGCCATCGAACTCGTAGAAGGGGAGGAATTCCAAGGTGAGATCCGGATTCAGATATCCACGATCCGCCGGCAGATCCCGTACCGCGGCAACGGCAGCCTCGTCCGGATCGAGACGGAAGGGCCGACCGGGGACCCAACCACCGCCATCTATGTGGAGTTCGCTGAGTTCGCGCAGCCGTTTGCGCATTTGGCGCGGTTTCCCGAGATTCGAGGGGGCACCGTCCGAGAATGCATCGGCGCCGCCGATGTCGTCCCAGGGCGGGACGCTCGCGTGCCCGATGAGCCCCGTATGCCGAGTGGCTCGCCGGGGTCGGGAGCCGTCGCGTGGCTTGGCCGCGTTCTCCGGTTCGACATCGGTCGTCGGTGTCCGGCTCTCGGGGCGGGGGTCACCGATGATTCCCCTTTGCTTGGCTACTGTCACGATCTCCGCTCGATCACCGCGAAGGCCCAGCGCGACTCGAAGGTGTTCGAAGCTGTGCTTCACCTTCGCCTGGGTGACCCCGGCAGCTTCTGCGATCTCTCTTCCGGATAGGCCTTTCGCGGTCAGCTCGAGGACCTGCACCTCGAGATCGGATATCCCATGACCCCTGGACGGAGTCGTCGGAGAATTGCTCGAACTGCCCGGCTGGTGGTCGCGCTCGCGCGGCTGGATGGCCTCCCTGCGGTCCTGATGCCCGGGCGGGCCCTCGTGTGGTCTCGAAATCTCGAACGATACCGCCGTTGGAGACGGCGCATCGGCCGCAGCTTTGTGTTCAGCGGGGACGTTGTCCGAGGACCGCGTCGCGGCAGGCTGGTCGGAGGCGGGCTGACCGGTGCCGAGGATTCCCCGCTCCTGCGCTGCCGCCACGGTCGACATCCGCCCGCTCGTACCAAGCTTGCGGCCGGCACGGGTGAGATGGCTTTCCACCGTGTGCGGCGCGATGACCAGACGCGCTCCGATGTCGCGGTTGGAGAGGCCCTGCGCGGCAAGGCCGAGTACTTCGATCTCACGGGCCGACAGCTCCGTTTGCTTCGACGGACGGCGGGACGCGGGCGGGCGCGCGGAATCGATCGTGCTCGGCGCATCGAGATCCTGGACGCGCACGACTCCGTGGCGAAGCGCCGCCATGACTGTCGGAATCAGGCCATCGGTGCGGAATTTGTCCGAGGCGAAGGACACTTGATCTGCCACTGTGCTGCGGCGCCAACCTGTCCTGGCGGCGATGTCGGGGTACGACAAGCCCGCTGCCGACAGGCGGACCACCTCGTGTTCTTTCGGCGACAAGCGCACGCGCTGCCACGGTGGAACCATGCTGCGCGGAAGATCGAGGAGTCCTCGTCGCAGTGCCTCGACCACTGTCGCGATCTGGCCGCTGGTGCCGAGCGCTGCCGAGGTCCGACGAAGCTCCAGCTTGATGGTCCGGGTGGACATCCCCGACAGGGAAGCAATCGCCTCGAGCGACTCGCCCGCGAGAATGAGCTGGAGGACTTCGATCCCGCGATCGCTCACCCCTTCCGCGGTGCGTGGTGGTTGGTCCAGATTCTCCCGGGTTCGATCGCCCTCATCCTCGCGGTTCGCGAAGTGGTGGGTGGGCGGGGCGGGAAGGATTTCCTTCAAGCGTCGCAGAACGAAGTCCGCCGCGTCGTCGCCCGTGGCTTCGGACGCAAACGCGGTGGCCATACGCTGCCGCGCGGCACTCTGGTCCTGCCCGCCTCGAGAACCCGCCGGGGCAGATGTCCGATGTGTGGCTGGATCGGCGATGAACTCCGCCATTCGACGTACGGCGCCGTATGCGAGTAGCCCGATCGTGTCTTCGCTGTGCCCGAGAGCTTTCGCCAAGTCCGCCGACGAATTGTGATGCCGGCACAGGCCGACGACGATCCGCCGCTGGTCTCGCCCGAGTCGGCGTAATGCGTCCTGGAGTTGCCACGGATTCGCCTCGATCAGGGCCTTGCTCAGCGTTTCGAATCTTTGCGGTACGTCGGCAGCGAGGACGAGCGACCTGACGATGCCGTTGGCGGCCTCGTTCCCCGAGGCCACGACCGCGCCCACGTCTAGTCCGAGCTCTTGGGCGATCTGCTCGGCCGATCGCTCCGACCACAGCAGCCGCAGGACCTGTCGCTGTTGGGTAGTGAGATTGCCGACGGCCGACATGACCTGTGGAACGGTCGCATCGGTCAGGACTTGATCGGGGGTATAGCGCACGAAACCCGCGGCGAGTACGGCGCGGAGTGCGGTCCGGAACTCGGCCCCCGCTCGCGGGTCGGTTGTCCGTTCACGGGGCGCGCCCGTGTGCTGCTCGTCTCCACCGTCCCGTTGCCAGGGAGTCGGCCTGTTCGTCCTCGCGTTATCCGACTTCTCCGGTTCGGGCGACCGAGGCGAGCTGTCGGTACGAGGTGCGTCTCGATCGTGCTTCGCGCGATCGACAGTGGCTCGATCCGGCTGCGCACCGCGCCCGGGCCTTTTGAACGCCCAAGCCTCCGGGCCGACTCGGTCGCCGTACGCGTCCAACATGCCGGGGTCGGTCCGGCGCCGGCGATCTTTGTCCGGACGATGAACATCGAGTGCGTCGTCCGGGCGTACGGGGCCTTGTGGAGGTGGCGCGGCGGAGGTGTCCGGTGACCGTGGTCCAGGACTCGCCACCGCAGGCGGTCGCGCTGCTTCGTCGCGCGCGCGGGCCTGTTCCAGCCGCTGTAGTTCGGCCTCGGCGAGGGTGACGAGATTGGTGTGCAGCACACGCTCGGCCTCGGTCGGAGTCAGACCGCTGATCTCGGCAGCGACGACCGCTTCCGCTTCCGCTTCCTCCACGGCCAGGGTGCCGTCTCGAGAGAATCCGTAGGAGCTGATCTGCTCGCGCAGCCATGCGATCAGGTCGTCGTGGTCCGTCGAGCCGTATGTGTCCGCGTGGTACTTCCGCAGCACGGAGTACGCGTCCGATCCCGCGCCCGGCAGTGCCCGGCGGAGCCGATGCGCCATCTCGTGGATGCCGACGCTGTAGAACCAGCGATCGGGGTCGCCGCGCATGCGTCCAGTAGCCACTTGCTGGACGGCGTCGGCGCGCGCGGCTACCGGAGCTGTAACCCACGACTCGTTGAATACGACGCCCCCGGCGGTGGACTCTTGGGCGATGATCTCCAGAGCCAAGGGGACGATGTCGATCTCCGACAGGCCGAGCACTCGGAACTTGGCATTCATGTGCAGCACGGCCGCGACGATCTGATCCGCGGTGTCGAGATCGATTCCGGGGTTGTCGAGTCCCACGAACCTAATGCCGTGCTCAGCTTCCGCCGCCGTGATCATTGCCATCTTGGCTTGCTGTTCCGCCGGTGACGCGGGGTGGTACTCCGCCGCGAGAATCTGCCGTTGGCGGTGTTCCTCGGCGTGCTTATCGGCGGCGAGCGTCAACAATTCATGCAGCAACTTCTCGCCGACCGTGGCGGTGGTCGGGTCGTGCTCCACCGCGGCGAACGCACCCGCTATCGCCTTCGCCGACTCGAGCGCCCCATCCTCACCCCGGCCATAGGCACGGAATTGCCCGTCCATCCAGGCGAACATCTGGGCAGGACTGTCCAGCCCGACGGTGGTTTCGCAGTGCTCCAAAAGCGCCGATTTCGCGTTGTATTCCGCTTCCAGCCGACCTGTCGCGTTCAGCGCGTACGCGAATTCTCTGAGCAGCAATCCGCGCACCGGTTGATCGGCGGGCCCGGTGGCCTTGCCGGCGTTGACCATGCCCTTCCAGGTCGACGAGAGCAGGTCCGGCATGGTGAGGATCTGCTTGCTCACTATGAGCGACCGGGTGTGCGGGTACATCGCGTCGCTTCCGACAGCGTTGTCGCTCGACGCGAACAAACGTTCCCCGGAGAACGACCCGATGCCGACCTCGTGTAGCTGCACGTGTGGATACTTGGTCAGCAGTTCGTGGATCGTGCGAGCGAACTCCCTGAATATCTCGATGGAAATATCCGGCAAGTCGAAACCGACCACATCGACCCCGTGTCTGTGGCGCAACTCCGCGGCGATCTCTCGGCCGGTGGTGAAACGCGCGAACGGATCGATCTCGGAAGCTTCGGCGGACGAGTCCGAACGGGTCGCCTGGTCCGAGTGGGTGAACTCCACTGCCGTGCGCACGACAGCGCGATGGGACTCCCGCCGCTCCTCGGGGAAATCGGGCTCCGCGTAGGCAAGTCTTTGCTCCGACGTGGCCGAGCGCCAATTGCGCCGAAGCCACTCGTCGTGCATCTTGCCGCTCGCGCGTTCGAGGAAGTCGTCGCCGCGGACGTCGTCGCCTGTGCGCAGCGCTTCGTGTACCAGCGCCAGCGCTACCTCGGCGTCGCGGACGTATGTGGCTCGAACATCGCTCGGCAGGCGATGGAAGGGCGTATCCGCGGAGGTCGTCGCGCCGCCGACCTCGTGCAGCCGCGCCGCCAAGCCGGCGACCGAGGAACGTGGCAGCAACCCGAGCGGCGCAGCACCGTCCGGGATGGTCGTGGACTCGGCCGAGGTGGTCTGCACCGGCGCTTCCGGGGATGGGGGCGCTGCGTCCGCGGCGGCCTCGACCGCCGCGCGATCGGGTTGGGACGTCGCGGAAGGTGCACCGGGCTCCGGCGCCTCGGCTACTCCCCGTGCTGTGGCGGGGATATCGGGGCCATGGACCGCTTCGAGACCGGCCATGCTGAAATCCGGCCCGGCTTCGTCGAATTCGAACCAGGTAACCGTTTCGCCGTCGGATTGTCCGTACCGGTGCGTCATCAGATGAAGCTTGCTGAAGATATAGGTCTCGACGAAGCCGGGCATTCGCACGGGCGGTTCACCGGCCAGGCCGGTTACTTCGAACCGCAATACCCGACGCCCGGGGGTCCCGGCTTTCGTTGCCTCGACTTCCGCGCCTCCGGTCAGCCCGGTGTACATGGAAGCCAGTTCCAGGGCCAGACCGATAGACGATCGGGCGTGGTCATCGTTGGCCCAATCGGCGACGAAGTTCCGTACGTCACCATCGATGGTCAGGCGAGACTCGGTGGTTCGTTGACTCCGGTGCGGCACTGTCAGGTGTATCGCAGCGTTCTCCCCGGCGTCGTCTCGCGGAGGATCGCCCACCGCGAGTTCGGCAGCCGAGGTGGTTTCGGCGAGGCGGGTGAATTGCTCGATGTACGCGGCTTCCTGTGAAGGCGTCAATTGGGTTGCCGGCCCCCACCCCACGATGTTCCGGTCGGCATCAGGGAGCCAGAAGCTGTCGGTGCTACCGAGGTGGAGCAGAAAATCGGACTCCCATTTCGCGGCGCCACCGGCCGCCCGGAAATCGTGGAGATCGGCCAGGAAAGTTTCGTCTCGCGCACCCAGCCGTGCGGCGACGGCGCTGATGGACCCGTCCTGCTCCGTAGGGCCACCCCATATCGAAATCGACTTGGTCGAGTAGCCGGCTTCCAACAGGCGAGCGTTCAGTGGCATCCCGGAGGTGCCGGTGTTGTGCTGCCATACGCTCGGGTCTTTGGTGACATGATCTCGGCCGATGAGAACGGCGATCTTGGCATCCGGGTCCGCCGACACCACTCGGGCGACGGCCTTCGTGATATGCGACTCACGGATGTCCCGGAGAGGTGAGCCGTGTTCCGAGCCAGGACTTCTGACGTCGATTGGCACGATTTTGATCCCATGCGCGACCATCGCCCACACCACACCTTCGTAGCCGGTCCAATGGGGGCCCAGGTTCACGTCGGACAGGCTGATCGGTATACCGGCGTTCACCGCGTCGATCGCCGGGTGCGGAGGAGCCTCGATGCCGTAGTGAGTGATCCCCGCCTCGCGTAGCGCAGCTGCTTGCCGGCCGAGATACACGCGGGTGAATATGTTGGTGTGGTCCTCGCCGAGCAGCAGAATCTGGGATTCCCGGGTCAGTTCTCGCCAGTCCACCGGTCGTCGTTCGCGCACGGCGTGGCCGAGTAGACGTGCCTCTTCGGAGAAATCCGCCAGTAGGGAATCGACCGCTCCGTGATCGGTCGGGTTGTCGTCCGGTTCATCGACATGGTCAGCGAACGGAAGCATATCCGCTGACTGCACGGCTGACGGAGCCTCGCGGTCCAGGTTCTCCGGCGCGGCCCATTCGCTGTCCGGTGTGCCGGCGCGAGGTGGTGCACCGGGTGCGGGCTCGTCGCTTCTTGCGAGCGCGGCGTCCTCGCTCCCGTCGGCCGGTGCGGTGGCC
The DNA here is from genome assembly GCF_000308415.1 of Nocardia asiatica NBRC 100129. Taxonomy (GTDB): domain Bacteria; phylum Actinomycetota; class Actinomycetes; order Mycobacteriales; family Mycobacteriaceae; genus Nocardia; species Nocardia asiatica. The sequence goes on from NZ_BAFS01000457.1 coordinate 19,166, forward strand.
GACGGTTCGCCCGCAGCGGGCGGGGGAGGTGGTACGCCATGCCCGTAGGGGCGGCCCAGCGGATCGTTCTCGTCGTGATGGAAGACGCGGAGGTCGGGTCCGGCTCGGCGTCCGAACCGCCGGTTCCGGGCGGGGGCGTCGAGTACCGCGCGCGGATCGACATCGTCGTAGAAATGCGGTTGTTCGCCTGGAGATGGCGTCGCACCGCCTCTGACTCGTCGGCCGGGCGTGCGGACCTCGCTGTCGTCGCGCTGCTCGGGTACCCCGAACACAGGCTGCTCCGGCGCGTGTTGCGCCCGCGCGCGGGCGGGGTGGTACCAGTAACCGAGTTGTTCCGCGGCCTCGAGCACCCTGCGCCCGGCATCGGTCTGCGCGCCGTGCTTGCCTCGGAGTACCGAACTGACCGTCGTCTGCGACACACCGGCTGCCTCGGCCACCTCGGCCTGCGTCGGTTGTGGCACGAACCGTCCTGGTACGAACGCACCATCGATGAACCGACCCGGAGTGAAGCGATCTTCGACGAATTCCGGATCGATCGCTTCCTCGAGTACCGCGGGGAGCGGATAGCCGAGCCATCGAGCCGCGACCAGCACCCGCTGCTCTTCTTCGGTATAGGTCGGTTCGGTACGCTCGAGCACACTTCGGACCGATGGCCGAGCCACCCCGGACAGCTTGACCACGTCCAGCTGTGTCGGCTCATGATCCAAGACCCGATCAGCCACTGTCAGATAGCGCGTCCCGGCTTCGATGAGCTGCGCGGCTTCCGGGGTATGTGGGCCGCTACCCAACTGTGCGAGTCGGTCCGAAACGAGATCCTTGCGCAGCGTGGAAGGCTCCACTCGCAGCAGATCCGCCAGCTCGGCGGTCAGCGCCCGCACCTGATCGACATCGAACCCTCGCGACGGTGGATACCAGTAACCAACCCGCTCAGCCGCCGCGAATACTTTCCTGGCTCGATCTGTGTCGGGCGGGACCTCTCCCGTAAGGACGGCACTGACCACCGAAGGCGACACACCGGCAGCCCGGGCTACCGTGGTCTGGGTGGGCTGCGGCGTGAACAGTCCCGGCAAGAACTCGCCGTCGACGAACCGCGGCGGCGTGAATCGCCGCTCGGCGAAGACCGGGTCGATAATCCCATGCAACGCGGACGGAATGCGGTAGCCCAACCATCGAGCCGCCACCAGCAGTCGCTGCTCCTCTTCGGTGTAGCTGGGCGTGCTGCGCGTCAAGGCGTTGTTCACCGACTGCACGTCGACGCCGGCCAGTTCGGCCACGTCGAACTGGGTGGGTCGCCGCGTCGAGTCCTGTGCGCTCAGGCCGAGGAAACGTGCGGCGGCTTCGGCCAGGTGACCGGAGGAATCGGTCTCGTTCGCGTTCGGACCGAATCTCCCCAGCACCTGTTCGCGATCTACTCGATGCGGTTCGATACCCAGCGCATCCGCCAATTCGTGTCGCAAGGCTTGTATCTGCGCGATGTCGGTCCCGTGCGGACGCGGATACCAATAGCCCAACTCCTGCGCGGCGGCGAGCACACGACGCCCCACAGCTGTGTGTTCTGCTATTTCGCCGCGGAATACCCTGCTGACCGCAGCCGGGTCGACGTGCGCCAGCTGGGCTATCTCGGCTTGCGTGGGTTGCGCTGCGAACCGTCCGGGCACGAACTCGCCGTCGACGAATCGCCCCGGGAGGAATCGTTCCCGAGCGAAAGCCGGATCGATCGCCTCCGCCAGCGCGGGCGGGATCGGATAGCCGAGCCAACCGGCCGCCGCGAGCAGTCGTTGCTCCTCTTCCGTGTACACCGGCTGCGCTCGGCTGAAAGTGGTGTAGGCCGTCTGCCAGGCGACATGGGCGAGACGCGCGACATCGGACGGGTTCGGTTCCTGGGCCAGCTCCCACGGACCGAGTTCGAGGTAGCGCTGCGCCACCTCGATCAGCCGATTCATCTCGGCCGCGCCGGTCGCGGCCGCGATCCTGCGTAACTCGGCGAAGAGATCACCCGTCGCATGTTGCCGAAACGGGCCGTGCGCTGTCGATCCGAGTAGTTGCGCCAACTCGCGGCTGAGCTCCGCATCGCGAAGCTGTAGCCGATCCTGTGCCTGCCCGTCGACGCTTTCCGCTTCGATTGCACGCGCTGTCTCCGCCTGCACATCGGTGTCCAGCACGATTCGGCGGCCGATCCAACGGACGAGGTCCGGCAAGCGTCCGCCCGCTATCGCTCGGCGCCAACCGTCCCGGTCCAGGCTCCCTACCTGTTCGGAGGCGATACTGATCGCCTGCCGGACCAAGCCGGGACGCACGTGCGCGGGCTCGATGCCCAGCGCATCGGCCAGCTCGGTCCGCAGTATTCGCACCTGCTCCGGTCCGAGCGGCCTGGGCGGGCGTGCACGAGCGGTTTCGTCCTCGGGAGCGACGTGCGTCGAGGGCGCCTCCGGGACCGCGGCAGCACCTTCGCGAACCGTGGACAGCCGGAACGTGTGATTCTGACTTCGGCTGTCCTGCTCCACGTACCGGAGCAGAGCCTCGGCGTTGTAGCTGCCGAGGAAGCTTTCGATTGCGTCGACGAGTCCTGCGAACGCCGACGAGTCAATTCTGTCGGCGATGCGACGGAGCTCGCCGAATGGTTCTTCGGTCAAGTGTTCGGCTATCGACCGTGGCTCCGGAAGTGCCAGCAAGTGCGCGAGTTCTCGGTCCAGTTCCGCCCCCCGACGACGCAAACGATCCGCTGCGTCCGGTTCCAGCGGTCCGTCCGCGATGGCGAGCGCGGTCGCGGTTTGGATTTCCAGGTCCAACTGGAGCCGCCGCCCGATCCACTTCCCGATTCCCGACAATCGGTCCGCGCGAACGGCCTTCGCCAGATCCTCCGCGGTCAGGCTCGCGACCTGCTCCTCCACCATGCGTACCGCCTGTCGCACCCAGGCGTGCCGCACGATACTCGAGTCCACTCCGAGCAGGTCGGCCAATCCGGAACGCGCAGCATCGAGTGCGGCGAGTAGTCGGTTCACGACGACGGAATCAGGGCTCGCTTCCGCGGGATCCACCCCGAGCCGCGCCGCTACGGCTTCCCGTACGGACGCCTGGGCGCGCTGCGCCGAATCGCCGCGCAATTCGGTCACCATCTGCCGGGCCGCCGCGTTCGCCAACCGGGTGACCTTGTACTCGCTGAGCTGTCCCATCACTTCGGCGATTTCGGCTCGACGCAGTGCTCCGAAGTACGCCAGTTCGCTGTACCGCCGTTGATCGGCAGGGAGTCTCTCGACCGCGGCGAGCAACGCCGCCAGGTCACCCCCCATCGCCTCGACGACTTCGCCGGGAGCGCGAGCTTCTACCGCCGCGCGTAGCTCGGCGTACCGGCGCGATCCGGGCAGCGGAAGTTCATCCAGCCCGACGCGGAACACCGGCCCACGAGATAGCCGATCGACCAGGGCCTGGGGTACCTGACTGTCGAGGCGCCTGATCGTACTGCGGCTGACACCCATGATCTGCGCCGTGTCGGCCGACGACAGTCCGTTCAAATAGTGCAGTTCAGCGTATCGCCGCATGCTTTCGGTACGGAGGGCATGGATGGCTTCGAGCAGCGCGACGAGGTCCGTACCCATGGCGGCGCGCACCGTAGGCGGCACCACGGCCTGCACTGCCGCGAGCAACTCGGTGTATTGCGCAGAACCTGGCGTGGGCATTTCGTCTGTCGTCGTTCCGAGTACCGGCTCACGCGGTTCCGGTGCTTGTTCGGCGGGATTGTCCTCCACCTGGACCTGCCGCATCGGCTCCGGCTCGTCACCTTGGTGTCCGCGCTCCTGCGCTTGGATCTCGGCCGCCGCGTCCGGCTCGTCTCGCTCTATCGAATGCGCGCCGGTTTGAACTGCGATCGACTGCGCCAGTCGAGCGACGGCCACCTGCTCCAAGCTGACCAGCGCCTCGGGCCCGTAGCTGTTGAACGGCCGCGCTACCGCGGCCTCCGCACGGTCGAATCCCAGCTCGAACCTGCGCTGTAGCCACGTGCGCTGTACGGGGGACAGCTCGTCCAATCCGAATTCGAATTGCTCCCTGCTCATTTCGGCGAGCAAACGGAAATCCAAGTCGGAGTCGGTCATCCCCTCCGCGCGCAACGCCGCCAACGCGCCGCGGCGGATCCGGTGGAATCGCTTGTCCGCCAGAGCGTCGTGCGCGAGGTCCTGCAACCACTCGTCCACGTCCATGCCCGGCGGAACGGACCAGCCCTGCTCCTCTGCGTAGCGGAATACGTCGCCGTTGACCTCTTGAGCCAAGCGCACCTTCGGCTCGATCGAGCGGCTTCCCGGTGTGGTCGGAACACCGAGTACCTGCAGCAGGTACCGAAAAGTGCGCTCGCCGTACTGCTCGCGCTTCTGCTGGTACTGCGCACGCTGTTCCTGCAACGCTGTGGATTCGTCCTCCCGCGTCCGCTGTGCGGTCGTGACCGCGTCGGCATCGCCCGAGCGGACCGACTCCGGCACTGCCGGTGGTTGTGTCGACTGTTCCGGAGCGGAACCGTCGATGACCTCGACCCCGTAGTCGGGGATGATCCGTCCGGTTTCGTCCTCTATCCGAACGGCTTCGAGTCTGGCTTTGACGCCTGGGCCGAGACCATTCATCAAATGCCATTTGATCTGCGGCGGCGAGCCGTCCACCCAATACTCGCGATTCATGTACGCGATGTGGAGCTGTCTGCGCACCTGGGCCTCGAACTCCGGCGCCTTGTCCGCCTGCGCATCGAGGCGGTTGTTCTTCGCTTCGCGCCAGACTCGCCCGCCATCGGTGACGACATCGATCTCGCCGTCGATCCGAGGTCCCATCGGCATCTCGACCTCGACGATCAGGCACACCGCATCGATCTGATCGAACTGCTCCGCTAACCGGAGTTCACCGAAAAACCCTCGAATCGCGGCGGCGTGCGCGTTGACAGACCCCATATTGACATCCGAGGTGATCGGCTCGCCGGTAGCGGTCTTTCCTTCGAAGGACGCGGCGGCTAGTTCGGCCATCGCCGTGCGGTGCGACCGGAATACCTGAAGCCACCGATCTGCCCCCCTGTCGACGAGGTCAGGCATTCGCTGCAGCAGTGCTGCGCACCGATTCTCGACTTCCGTCAGGTCGTTGAGCAGGGTATCCAACCGGTCGATCACGATGCGTTGTTCCGCGCTCAGGCCGGGCAGCGGCTCGGACGGCATCCGGTGCTCGTCGCGATAGACCCGGGCGAGTCGGTCGACGAAGTTGGAGTTCGCCTGCTCGGCGCCCGCCCACACCCTGCTGATCGATTGGTTCGTATTCTGCGCGGCGATACCGCCGACCATTCGTCTCGCCTTGTCGGTCTGCATGAAGACGTCGGCCGCCTCGCGCGCCTGCCGCTCGGCTTGCGCGCGAGGCACGTCCTTCTTCCGCAGAGCCTGTGTTCGCTGGACGACGTGTTCTTGGTGGACGGCCTTCCGAGCCCTCGCCGAATATTCCTGATAACGCTCCAGGACGAGGTTTGCCGCCTGCCCGGTGAGGATCGGATCGGCTCCCGCGCTTTCGATCTGAGCCATGGTCGCCAAGAGGGCCGCAGGCAAAGCTTGGCTCGCCACAGCATCGTTGTGCCTCGCGGACCGATGCATTGCCGCCGCGTCGTCCGCTCGCAAGGGAATGCCGGCGCGCTCCACCCACTGCAGCGTTTCGAGCACGGTTGCAGCGGTGACCTGATCTCGCGCATCGTTGGTGCGGATCATTTCGTCCGCGTGCTGGATGGCGAGCGATTCCGCCGTCTCCGTCGGTGTTTCGTGCGCGACGAGGGCGGCTTTGCGGTCGTCCCAGTATGCTCGGTGCAGCGAGCGCTCCCGGGCCAGCCGGTACACGTGGTACCGCTGCAGGATGTGCATTTCGATTTGCCCGGCGTCCGTGTTTGTTGCGGTGGTGTCGATCCGGGCCAGAATCGCTTGTATTTCAGGGGGAAGCGTTCGGGTGTCTTCTACTCCGCGGATCGGCCTCGAGTGAGCGGCCGGAGCAGCGGTGACCGGTGCATCGCCGGGCCGGTCGGCTGCCGCGCGCGGTCCGAGACCGGCCTGGTGCTTTTCCCGATATATCTGGGCAAGGTGGTCGGCGAGATTCGAATCTTCCCGCTCGGCGCGTACTCGAACCTTGTTCACCCACTGGTTCGTATTGTTCGCGGCGGGGCTGTCGATCATCCGACGTGCGCTCTGCGTTTCGATGAAGTCGTCGGCTTCCCGCTGGGCCGACCGCAGAGCATCCGCAAGCGGGACATTTTGCCGCAGGTATTCCGACGTCCTCTCCTCGAGGAACTTACGATAGGCGCCCTCCTCCGGCCCCCGCTGATATTCGCTGTAGCGCTCGAGGATCAGGCGCTTGGCCTGCTCTGTGACGACCGGATCGCTGACGGCGTTATCGATCTGCCGCAACGTCGCCTGCAGTTCCGCTGGCAGCGGAGGACCATGGTGGGACGCACTGCTCGCGACGGAATGGCGGGATAGCTCGTCCGCCGTGTGCTCGGCGCCGCGGGGGTCGGGCGGGCGCGACCGCGCCGCGTCGAGTATTTGCGGGATTCCTTCGCTGTCAACCCACTGAGCGGTCCGTTCGGCAGCGAAGCGCGCGATCTGGTCTTGCGCCCGGTCACTACGGATGAATTCATCTGCCAGCTGCCGGGCGATGGATTCGGCATCTTCGGCCGCCGCGGTGTCCTTCGCCACGAGATCGGCCTTTTTGTTCCGCACGAATTCCTTGTGCAGGCTGTTTTCCCGGGCTAGCGCGTTTTCCTGATACTGCTTTACGACAGCGGCCCTCGCTCGTGCGGAGGTCTCCGCATCGCTGCCCGCATCATCGATCCGGGTCAAGATCTCGGCTAGGCCGATCGGATACGTTCCAGCGGTCGGACCGTTGGCGAGGTCGTCGCCGCGCAGCATGTCCGCGAGGGTGGCGGCCGGGACGTCGGTCAACCGGTCGGCTTCCGGAATATCGGGTCCCGACCGGGCGTGGTAATCCGCGAGCACCGCTTCTGCGGCCTGCCCTTGCTCAGGGGAGCTCTGGGTGGGAGGCGGACCGTCCCCGGGATCGGACCGGATCGCGTCGGCCGTATCCGGAGCGAGATCGCCGACGGGCCGGCTCGTCGGCGATTCGCCCTCGGCCGGAGTGAGTCCCGCGGCCGGAGCGCCGGGTCGTCCTCCGCTCGGAGAGCTGTCCGCGTCGTTGGCTACCGCCTCGCCACCGCGTGGCCCATGCAGCTCGAACCAAGTGGCTTTTTCGTTGTCCCGCACGGTGGTTCCGTGATCGTCCGACATTATGGCAACGAACTCGCCGCCGCGGCCGCGCTCGGCGTCCCAGGACGGCATGCCGGTTCGCTCCGGGACGACCTCGCTCTCGTCGGTGACGGTGAATCGGGTCTTGCGGGTGTCGTCGGTGTCCGTTGCCGTGGCGATGACCGCCACCTTGCCCTGGGTCCACCGCAGCGAATTGGCCACCATCTCCGAGAGCAGCAGTTCGGCGGTGTCGATCTGGTCCTCGGTGAGCCAAGGGAGCTTCGGTGGCAGTGACCGCACCCATTGCCGGGTTCTGGCGGCGGGGCGGACACGCTCTCCTTCGGCACCGACCGCACCGATCGCTTCGCCCGCCTCGCGCACGACCAACTCTTCGCGGACCAGCGGTACGGATGGCTGGCCGCGCTCGCGCGGCTTCGGCCGCGGTGTGGGTGTGGGTACTGGAAGATCGGGCGTCGGCGGTGGTGGTGTCGGCTCCGGTTCGGGTGGGTGTTGTTTCTTGCGTCGTCGGGGTTTGTCGCCTGCGCCCATCTGGGCGATGAGGCGCTTACGCTCCGACTTTCCGCTCGGTTGGGGAACGGGTTGCAGGTGCGGAACTCCGCCTACGGCGGGTAGGCGGCTGGGGTCCTGTTGGTATTCGAGAGAGTGGGGGTTCAGCTGCGGTCCGGCGGGCTTCTGCGGAGCGCCAGGGGTCTCCGGGTTCGGTTCGGTGGCGTACCGCGAGGGCACGGGGGGTGTGGCGGGCGGTTTGTCGAGCCCGGCGTCCAATCCCGCTTCCGGCGCGGCGACATGGCGATCCGACAGGGGATTGGTGATGTCCGGAGGGCGTGGTGACGCGGAGTCGGGGTTGTCGGGGTTCTGGAAGGCGCGGCCCAAGCCGACGGAATCGACAGGTAGGGGAGTCAGGGCGGGTGTGCGCGGTATGACAGGTATTGCGTCGGCGGGTGGTTCGTCTTCCAGCGGGTAGGAGACGCCGGGGATGGTGACGTAATCCCCAGCCGGTTTCTTCTGGACGCTGTGGTCGCGCGGGTCTTCCCAAACGCTGTGCTCGCGCGGGTCTTTCTGGACGTTGTGCTCGCGGGGATCGTCCACGATGGTTCCCGGCGGTGTGGGGAACTCCTCTGGATCGGCGTCGGGTTCGTCGGTACCCGGGCGGCCGGTGGCCGCGATGGGGGGCGGTGGCGTCGCGGCGGGCTGTGGGGTTCCTCCGAGGTTGTTCGCCGGGGACCCTGTGGGTGGGGTCGGCGGGCTCGTCTGCGCCGCAGCGCCATCCGGTGTGTGGCCCCACAACGCCGCTGGTGCGGCGTATGGGATGGCGTTCAGCGGGGACGCACCAGAGGGGGTTCTGCCCGTCGTAGCTTGCGCGGAAGGTTCTCCCACGGTGTCGCCGGGAGGTGTCGGGTTATCCGCGGACGGCGGTGGGTGCGCGACGGAGTTGCTCGCGCCCGGCCCGGAGTCGGTCGACGATGGTGTACCTGGCTTCGACGGGACAGCGGGCGTGCCGGGGCTGGTCGTCGCGGTTCCAGGGCGAGACGGTGACGGCCCGGCATCCGGGACCGGTGGCGGTGAGTTCGTCTGCCCGACCGAGTTGCCCGCGTCGGCGGCGGGAGGCGCGGACGGGGCGGGTGGCGTCGCCTCTTGTTTCGGTGAGCTCGGCGAAACGAGTGGATTGCTCGCATCGGAAGCCTGCGGCGTGACGTCGACGGCTTGTTTCCGCGCATCCGGCGCGGCGACGGGATCGCCGGCATCCGGCTTCTCCGCGGTCGCCGCGAATTCCGCTGCCATGCGGGCGAATTCCGCATCGATGTCGAGGAGCGGTTGTTCCTTGGGAGCAGTGGCTCCCTCGTCCAGCGTTTTGCCCGCAGGCGGTGGTGCCGTCGCATCGTGGGCGCCGCCGGTCGTCTGCTCCGGCGACACCATGTACAGGCTTCCATCCGGCCCGGACTGGATCATGAAGGGACTCGAGTAGGGACTGCTTCCGTCGGCGAGCGCTTCGGTGCCGTACGTGAGGATGTCCGGTTGGGTGACGGTCCCTTCGGTGACCACGGTGATGCCCCGCTGGTCCGGACGCACCTGAGGATCGCTGATCTGGAACTGACGGGCCGGGATCGGTGTGGCCGAACCGCCTTCGGGACGCGTGGCAACGGCGGACGAGGTACGCGCGACCGCGGTATCTCCCCACGCGGGGAAGGTCCCGCCGCGTCCAGGTGACGAGGGATGCGATGGTCCCCCCGACGGGTGGTTCGGCGCGCTGCCGGGCAGTAAGGTTCCGCCGCTTCCGTCCGGGAGCCCTCCGGGTCCGTCGCCTCCCAGGAATCTCGCGAGGTCGTTACGCTCCGATCCCCTCGCCTGGTCGAACAGATCGCGGAAGATCTGCTCGCCCTCCGCCATCATCTCGGGTGTCAGGCCGTCCGGTCGGTCCACCGAGCCGTCGCCGAACCCGTCGGGCCGCCTCCCTTGCGGCGGGCTCACTCCGTCGCCGGTAAGAGGAATGCGTTCGGGACTCGCCGTCTGCGGCGGCTGACCATCACCGGAGGCGGAGATCCTGGGCACGGCGCTGTCGGGGGCCAGGCCCGAATCCGGGACCGCCGCTCGTGGCGGCGGACCCGTGTACGCACCGGCCCGCGCGGCTCGCACCCCTGCTCCGAGCGA
>NZ_BAFS01000456.1 GCF_000308415.1 Nocardia asiatica NBRC 100129
GCCGCTGTTCGAGGAGGTCGCCCGCCTTGGACAAGATCGCGCGACGGCGGTACGGGGGGAGCGCGGCCCAGGCCGGCGCCGCCGCCGCCGCCGCGGCCACGGCAGAACTCACGTCTTGCGGCGCGGCCGCGGCAACCGTCGCATAAAGAGTGCCGGTGTGCGGATTGCGGACCTCTGTCGTCTTTCCGGACTGCGCGTCCACCTCGGCGCCGTTGATCAAGAGCCCGCGGGTCGATGTCATTGAAAATCCTCATGCAGTGTTGATTGATGGAGTTCGGGCCGGTCGGACCGCCCGTCGCTGATATGGGTCAGCCCGCTGCGACCACGTCGATCGCGCCGGATAGGTTGTCTGACCACGCCTGTCGGGGTGTCGGAATCGCTCGGGCGAGGTCGACCGACACGATCTCGATACCGTGGTCGGCCAAGCGGTCGTATAGAGCAGGGGCGTCGCTGAGCGGTCGGACACGGCCGATGCCGAGACCACGCAGGATCTGGGCGCTGTCATCGAGGTCACGCTCCTCGAGGTCTTGGTGCCGCGCCGCGATACGGCTCAGCAGGCCGACCTGGTGACCGGTGCGCAGATAGACGATCACGCCCGCGCCCGCCGCCGCGACGGCGCGCATGGACTGTCGGAGCTGTGCGGAACAGAGACATCCGCGCGCGCCGAAAGTGTCGCCGATCGGACATTCGCGGTGGACATGCACCGCGAATCCATCGGCGGATTCGTCCGTGAGCGCCACATTCCCCGCGACGAGTGCGAGGTGTTCGGCGCCGTCGATGACGTCGCGAAAACCCGTCGCGCGAAAGGTTCCGAACGCGGTCGGCATTCGCGCGGTCGCACCGGGCTCGATACGGAACTCGGTGATCCGCCGATGGCGGACGATGTCGGTGACCGTGATGGTCGGCAGATCGAATTCGTCGGCGAAGCTGCCCACCTCTTCACCCAACAGGAGGTCGCCGGTCTCGGTCACCAACTCGGCCGTGGCTCCGACGCCGGACAGTCCCGCCATGCCCAGCAGATCGACTGTCGCCTCGGTGTGCCCGGCATGTGCCAGGACTCCGCCGCGGCGGGCACGCAGTGGGAAGACGTGACCGGGCCGCCGAAATTCGTGGGGTGCGGATTCCGGGTGGGCGAGTGCGCGAATGGTTGCGGCGCGCGCGCTCACGGACGCTCCAGAGGCGGTGACGTCGAAATCCATACTGACGGTGCCGGCAGGCTCGTCGGCAGTTGGATCGGACACCATGGGCGCGAGCGCGAGTCGATCTGCGCGTTCGTCTGGAAGCGGTGCGTAGATGATGCCCGCGCTGTGTCGGGTCATGAATCGCACGGCGTTGTCATCGAGCAGTTCGGCGGCAGCGACGAGATGACTCGCACTGTCGGACCGCTCGAGATCGGTGAGGACGACCATGCGACCCTCAGTCAACCCCTTCGCCGCACGGCGAAGGGGATCGGGAAGTATCGGTGCGGTCATCCGGCGTGCTCGCTCAACGCCGCATGGGTGCCGAAGATCCGGCGGTGGTAGGTCAGCGGGGCTCGTACGGCGTGTTCTGCGGCACGAACGGCACCGAGGACGACAACGTGGTCGCCGCCGTCCACGAATTGCGTGGCAGTACAGGAAAGGAAGCCGGTCGCCTCGGGCAAGCGCGGAACCGAGGTTTCCTCGAACCACTCGACGCCCGCGAACTTGTCCGTTCCGCTTTTGGTCGCGAAGACGCCCGCGAGGCCCGCCTGGCCGCTGCTGAGTACGTTGACGCCGAACTGTTCGGTCTCCCGTATGACCGTTAGCAGTCGCGAAGCGCGATCAAGTGAGACGAGCACCATCGGCGGCGTCATCGACAGCGAGGCGAACGCGCTCACTGTGGTGCCGTAAGGCAGTCCATCGCCCATCGCGGTGATGACCGAGACCGGTGTGCATACCGAGGCCATCACATCGCGGAACGCGTTTCGCAGATCGTCATCGTTCTCGCTCGCGGGCCGACGTCCGAAGTCGGGACGTGTGACGGGCGCCGGGATCGATCCGCCGCGTCCGTGCCGAACAACACCGCCAGGGAGATCGGCTTGCTGACCTGTTTCGTCCACGGTGCTCTCCTTCGAGTCTTCGGTTACCCGGCGTCCGGGTCAATGACAGAGGTGCCCTCGGTCACAGTCTTGATATTTCATACGATAATGTCTGATGCTTCAGCGAGCAAGTGTGCTCTCCGGTCCCGACGGGGTCGCTCCCAAAGAGGCAGACCGCTGCTCCAACTGGGCGGCCCGTCCGGTTCTTTTCGGCTCGATAGGTGAAAGACTCGATGAACGCACGCGCTGTCCCGACTCGACTCCTCCTGATACCGGGAGCGCTGTCCGCGTTCGGGCCGCTATCGCTCGACCTCTATCTGCCTGCACTGCCCGCGCTGGCGCGGGATGTGGATACCGCCCCGGCCGCCGCGTAGTTGACCGTCACGGGGTGCATGCTCGGGATGGCGGCAGGTCAGTTCTTCGTCGGCCCGATCAGCGACCGATACGGGCGCAGGATCCCGCTTCTGGTCGGTCTGGTCGCATACGCGCTGACCTCGGTGCTGTGCGCGATGGCCCCGACGATCTGGATCCTGACGAGTGCTCGGTTCGCCAGGGGGTCGCGTGCGGCGCCGGGATCGTCATCGCCCGGGCGATGGTGAAGGATCTGTTCGACAGCGACCGGCTCGCCTGGGCTTTCTCCATGCTCTTGCTCATGCTGGTGTCGGGTGTCGCACCGGTGCTGGCTCCGGTGCTGGGCGCGCAACTGTTGCATGTGACGGATTGGCGTGGGCTGTTCGTCGTGTTGTCGCTGATCTGCTCGCGATCATGCTCGCGGTGCTGGCGTGATTGGTGGCGGGTCGCGCGGTCCCGGCGATCGGAATCAGGCCGCCGTGGCAGCCGGATACGGTGCGACGCCCTGGACAGCGACGTGGACACCGCTTCCGGCGAAGATCGGTCGCGGTAGTCGGATCTGCTATCGTGAAATTTCACTCGGAGTGTTCCTCACCGCGTGCTCGCCGTGGTGAGGTGCGCACTGTGAAAGCCCGAGACGAAGCGAGGAACTATGTCGGCATCGAATAAGAACGCGCTACCGCTGGGTGAGGCGGCGTATCGCCACATCAGGGACGATATCGTCGCCTGTCGGCTGGCTCCGGGGGAGCGGTTCACCGAGCGCGGCCTCGCCGAGTCGACGGGCTTCGGCGCCTCGCCGATTCGCGAAGCGCTGACAAGGCTGGATCACGAAGGCTTGATCCAGACGGTGCCGCGTAAGGGATATCGGGTCAAGCCGCTGACCATCAAAGCGGTCGATGATCTGTTCGAGTTCTGGCTACTCATCGCACCCGATATGGCCCGTCAAGGGGTAATTCGCGCCACCGATGCCCAGCTGGCGGAGATCGTCGCTACGGCCGAGAAGGCATTGCGTCTGGTGAATGATCCGGGGACCGTGCGCGAGCGGGCGGCCAAGGGGGTAGCGCTGGCGGATCGCATTTTCAACGATCTCGCGGACGCGACCGGCAATGTCTATTTCCGCACCAACTTGGTCCAGATCTCCGCCGAGCTGGCTCGGGTGTGGGCGCTGGTGATTGACTCCGAGTTGCTCGAAGGCGAAATATTCGCGATATCGCCGGAGTTGCTGCCCGATATTTCGGCCAGGAACGGCGACGCGATGGCAAAACACGTCCGCGCCTATATACGGGATTCCCATCTTCGAGTCCTGCGCACCTTGGCGCGCTGGCCCTCCGTCATCACCTCCGAGGTTCTACCGGTCGGTCGGCCGTAGGGCGTATCCGACACTTGTTGCTGCATATAGGCGGTAGTTCGCGAATGCTCGCGCTCGACCACCTGGGCACAGTGTGCCACAGCTACAGCAATCGGTCCAGCGGTTCACGATGCGAACCCGGCACCGAGCCCGGAAGATGCGGTGAGTTCGTCGACGCCACCCCCACGATGGTGCCTATCGCCGAGAACGCCCAGGAAGCTCGAATCGCCACTGTGGACGGTGAGACCTTCGTCGATCTGCCCGAACTCCTCGTCGCGGCCGGCGGTGAGCTCGAACGGATCGTGGCGGGCGTGACGGTCCTGGTGGACTCGAGCACCTTGCTCAGCCCGGTCGCCAGGCCGCGCAAGATCGTGTGCATCGGGCAGAACTACATGGCGCACGTCAGTGAGGCCGGACGCAGCGCCGCACCCGAATACCCGGACTTGTCCGCGAAATGGGACAACGCACTGTCCGGTCCCTATGCCGACATCCCGCTGCCGCCCGAGTCCGATCAGATCGACTTCGAGAGCGAGCTGGCGGTGATCATTGGCAAGCAGTGCAGGCGTGTCGTTCGCGAAGACGTGGCGACAGTGGTGTTCGGCTACACCGCGGCCAACGACGGTTCGGCGCGCGACTATCAATTCTTCACCAGTCAACGCACCGCTGGTAAGGCGTGGGACGGGCTGACCCCGTTGGGCCCCATGGTGGTGCCCGCTGATCGGCTCGGCGGCGCCGAGCCGATCTGCAGATCACCGGGTCGCTGAACGGCCAGGTGGTGCAGGACGATCGAAGTCGAGATTGCCGCCCGTCGCAACATCGCCGACCGTGTGGTCGAACTAATTCTGCGCCGCCCCACAGACGGCGAGATTCCGAAATGGCGGCCAGGGGCGCACATCGATGTCTTCCTCGACGAAGACACCGTCCGTCAGTATTCGCTGTGCGGAGACCACGAGGACGGGCGCAGCCTGACGATCGCGATATTGCACGAGGAAAGGCCGGGGTGGCTCGGACTATGTGCACACGCGCTTGGCGATCGGGGACCGGTTGCGAATCCGGGGGCCACGCAACAGCTTTCCTCTGGTTGCGGCCGATAAATAAGTGTTTGTCGCGGGCGGGACCGGGATCACACCACTGCTTTCGATTATTCGATCGGTGGCCGCGACCGGTGCCGAGTGGTCATTGGCCTATCTCGGCCGGACAGCGGCGGGTATGGCCTACACAGACGAGTTGTCCATGCTGGGACCCATCGACGTCTACGCGCGAGACCGCGGCCCACGGGTCGATCTCCCCACCTTGCTCGCGACGCCTCGGATAGGCACCGTGGTCTATTGCTGCGGCCCCGAAACTCTGCTGACCGCAGTCGAAGAATATTGCGTCGACTGGCCGCACAACACGCTGCACGTCGAGAGATTCGCCCCCAAACACTTCGAGTCGGGTGAGGATGCGGCCTTCGAGGTCGAGTGCGCGCAAGCCGGTGTCACCGTGACTGTCGTACCCGGAGAATCGATATTGGACGCACTCGAGGCGTCGGGCGTCTCTGTGCTGTCGGCTTGCCGTCAAGGCACCTGCGGTACGTGCGAAACGGTGGTGCTCGACGGTGAACCCGAACACCGCGACAGCCTGCTCACCGTCACCGAACAGGAAGCGAACGATCTGATGATGACCTGCTGTTCGCGTTCCCCTGGTTCGCGGCTGGTGCTGGACCTATGGTCCCGAGTCCCACCTATCGATCGCGCTCCGGCAGGACGGCAGCGCCCGGCAATCGGTCGGTAGGTCGGAGCGGACGTCAGGTCGCGTCGGGGCGAGAGATACCACGTCGGGCCTCGGGCGACACGGAGCGGCGGATAGATCCGCGACCAACTGCTCCACCGTCTCGGCGGCGCATCGGCAATTCTCACCGACACCACCGACAGCGCCGCGCTTGGCCCAACCGACCACGTACAAACCGGGCTGAGGCTCTCCGGTCTGGGGTGACAGGATTCTGCCTCGGCGATTCAGCACGCGCAACCCATCATCGAGCGGGATGCCGTCCAACTGTGCGGGCAGAAACCCCACGGCCATGACCACCGAATCCGCGCACAGTGAGTGGCGCGCATCTGCCATCACGCACATGATCTTTCCGTCGATTTCGACGAATTCGATCACCGTACGGTCGAAGCACAGGACAATCCGAAGCGTATTGTCGTGATCCTGCGTCAGGGAACCGCTGCGGGCGTCGGCGTCGCGAGAGACCGGGAGGTCCGACAGGATTTCGTCCACGCCGGCGGAATCATCACTCCCCGGATCGATCAGCAGTTCGATATCCGCCATCGAACGCAATTCCTGTAGTGAGGAAAATGTGAAAGCCGGTCGACTGGCAGGAGAACGAGAGATGACGAAGATATCCGTGACGCGGGAGCCGTCGGTGGCTGTCCGATTGCGCTCGACGATGCGGCGCACGGCGTCCATGGCGACGTTTCCCGCACCGATGATTACACAGACCGATCCGAGACGGTCGGCAGGTCGGTGATCGGATTCGCTCTCGCTGTGCTCGCTCAGCAGATCGATCGCCTGGTGTACACGGTCGGAGTGCGGTGGGAGACCGTCGACCCGGCGCGGCTGACTCGCTCCACAGGCGAGTATGACCGCATCGTAGGAGGATCTGAGTCGGGCAACTGAGATGTCGTGCCCGATCCGAGTCGTCCTGACGAGCTCCACACGGTCATCCCGCAGGGAGGGGCCGAGGTAGTCGACCATCTCTGGAACCGCCTGATGTGCGCGCGAGACGGCCGTCCTGAGTAGACCGCCGACCTCACCGCGCTGCTCGAAAACTGTGATGCGCACCGAACCTGATCGGCGCAGCAATTCGCGAACCGTGTAGAGCCCGGCGGCACCGGCGCCGACGATCGCGATGCTGTGCGGGATCCCGGAGGGCTGCAGCGCAGAGTCGAAAGCGGTGCGCAGGGCAGGGGGATGAAATTCGGGCATGCCGGCGAAATGCTCTGTACTGCGCTGGAGTATCTGTGCGTCCAGTGGGTCCGAATCATCTCCTGCCTTTATCGCCGACGCTGGGCAGGCATCAACGCACGCGGTGCAGTCGATGCACGCTCGAGGGTCGATGTATAAAGTCGCTGAAGATGCGTATCCCGGCTCACCGGGGGTGGGGTGGATGCAGTTCTGCGGACACACTCCAACGCAAGAAGCGTCTTTGCAGCAGTGTCCGAGAATTATGTGCGGCATCGGCGTCTCGATTCCCGTCTCAGGCCAGGTTGGATTTGCGGTAGATCCAGTGGGCTGTACGGTTCATCAGTCGGGCCTTCTGTTGGAAGTCGATGAATGCCGCGGTTGCCGTTCTGAACATCATTTTGTGGTGCTCGTTGCTGTCTATACTGGCCTTCACTGCCGTCCAATCCAGCTCCGCGCCCTCGTATACCTGGCGGTTGATCAGAGCCTTAGCCACGACGTGGGCGCCAATTGCGATGAGTACGGTGCTGACCCAACGGCGTAGAGCCGAGGCTGCCGCCATTCGATCGCTTACTTTGCGACGAGCGAAAGCCATATGGCGTGACTCCTCGACGACGTGAATGTAGGAGGTCTTCCGCACCACCTCGGCGACACCGTCGGTGGCCATCCAGTCACGCTGCATCACATCGAAGATCTCTTCGCCCGCGAGTACGACTCCGTAGGCAACTTCCTCCCAGGCGAGCATCCGAAACATCCAGCCGAAAAACCTTGTCGATCTGTCCAGCTCGTAGAGGTCTGTGCCGAGTTGATCTATGGCACCCACGAACATCAGGGAATGCATATTCTCATCAGCGCATTCGTTGAGGAGAAATTGCATATCAGGACGATTCGGAGGCGTCGAGTAGTTCAACCGTAGCAGGGCTACTTGTAAACTCAGCTCCAGCCAGATCGCTACGCCCAGGAAATGGGTGACTTCGCGCCTGGTCAATCTGGCGCGGTCGGTCTCGGACAGGGACTGCCAGATCGGTGTGCCGAAAAGTGGAGACCATTCAGGCGTCATACCGTACTGGCGCCCATCCGATGGTGCGCTCTCCTGTAACCTTGCCTGCCTGGGGTCGAATGAAAGTCGCCGAGCGGACGCCAGGAGTGAGTCGAATAGTTTGCGGCTGTCTGCGTCCGACATTCGGGTGTCCTGATCTGATCGTGATTAGCTGAGATGGCCCGCTCAAGTTTCAGCGCTGATGGTCACTTTGTTTGTCCAGAATCGCCGACTACTCGTCTGAATATTTGCGAGCGGATAATGGTCCGTATGGTGGACCGACAAGTCGGTATGATTCCCGGTAATTTATTCCAGACCATAGTCGGTGTCAACCGCCATGTGGCGTGCTGTTCGAGGCGACTGTCATCGATGGGACCGTGCACCGCCGTTCACTCCAGGGTCGAATAGCTCGCTCACACCCTTCGTCCCTCGAGCAGATCAGGATTCGGCGAGTTGGAAGTACCATCCGGCCCTCGCACCCGCCAGGTCATGACGCGCCTGAACTACGCGGCCTCACCCGGGGTTGCTGGATACGCCTGATCAACAGATATGAAATAGCAAGCCATGCCTTCTGATGTTGCAGGGTAGAGAGTCTGTTCGCTCCGGTCAACCCCTGTCGCTCCCGTCATGGGCGAGTGTGCGCCGATGAACGTCACGTTGCGCGCAAGCGGGGCGTCGAAGAAGTCCGCCGGGTCGGAGCGGCACACCCTGCTTGCTGCGGCCGTGCCGCAGCAAGCAGCCGCAGGGCCGCGCACCTTTCATATATCACCAGAGATATTGCACGCGTCTTCGCTGCATCAGTGATATATTACTGAGCCAACGGTGCTCGCAGGCGTGCGGGCATCGCAGTTCGATTCGGAGGAACAATGAAGTTCGGACTTTTCTTCAACCCGATCATTCCCAAGCCGTCCGGGCAGCCGGATTGGGAGCCCGAGCAGGAGCGTTCGGCGTTCCTGGAGATGCTCGAGCAGATCCGGTACGCGGACAGCCTCGGTCTGGACTATGTGTTCCTGGGGGAGCACCATTTCATGCCGGAGTATGCGCACAACTCGGCTCCGGAGGTTCTGCTCGGCGCTATCGCGGCCAGTACCAGCAAGATTCGTCTGGGCACCGGCATCGTTCACGCTTCGCACAACGACCCGGTTCGTACCGCGGAGCGGATCGCGACGCTCGATCAGCTCACCGGTGGTCGGACGGAGTTCGGGTTCGGTGGTGGCACCGATGCCGAGGTGGCGCCGCTGATGCGTTCGGAGTTCGCGGGCAGCCGCCGTGAGGTGGCCGCGGCCTCCGCTCGGATCTCGGCGGACATCCTGGCCACTCGTGGCGTCTGGGGTGGGGTGGACAACGAATTCTTCACCTATCAGTCGGTGAACGTGGTTCCGAAGTCATATCAGGACCCGCACCCGCCGCTGTGGACCTCTGTTGCCGTACCCGGCCAGACCGCCGAAGTCGCCGAGCGTGGCCTCGGTGTTCTGATGTTGTCCATCGCTGGGCCGGAAGCGGCCGCGACGGACGTGGAAAACTACTGGGCGGCGTTGCGCTCCGATCGCGTCGACCCGGTTGGGCGTGGCGTCAACCCCGCCGTCTTCGTCAACCTCAGTGTTCTGCTTGCCCGCACCGACGAGCAGGCCGAAGAACGCGCTCGTTCGGGAATGGAATTCTTCGGTTTCGGTCTCACCGGAGGTGCGGTCTTCGGTGTGAACGATCCCCAGCATCATCTCTACGACGCTTTCCTCGACTTCAAGGCGGGGCGGCGCGACATCCGCTTGGACGCGCCGATCCCCGAGGAGTCGAAACCGTTGATGTTGGGGATGGGCGCGAACTTCGCCGACCTGCCGGGCGTTCTCATGGCCGGTCCCGAGAAGGCGATCTCCGTACTGAAGAGCTACGAAGATGCCCACGTCGATGGCGTCATCATGCGCTACGACGTCGGGATCTCGCACGAGCACGCGATGGAGTCGTTGGAAATCCTCGCCAAGGAAGTGATTCCGGAGTTCCGCGCGCGCGAGGACGATCACCAGGCCTGGCGTAAGCGGCAGTTGGAGGGTGTCGCCCATCCGATCGTGAGTTCGATCTGACGGCGGTTGTAGGAGTTTCGGGGTCCAGCGTGCTTCACGTCCCCGAAGAGGCTGTCGATCTCTACCGGGTGGACGGATGCTCTCCGACTCGGTGCCGCTGAGCGCGCGCGGGCGACCAGTGCGCCGGTGTCGATGTTGATCGACAGTTCCTGAACGGTGCCGCCCGTGGCTTCTTCTTCGGCGATGACTTGCTCCACCAACTCGAGGGCGTGCACATCCTGCATGACGACCGTGTGATTGTTGGTGTGCAGATACTCGCTGACCTCGGGGTCATCGACTGCGAAGTCGCGGGCGACCATCCAGAAGTCGTGTACCGAATGCTCGGTCTCGGGTGTGAGGGCGTAGACGATTTCCGTGTGGAACGCGCCGGGATCGGCGTCGTGATCGCGGCCTGGCGTATACCCCTGCGGAGGGAGATGGCCCTGAGGGCGACGCGGCTGTGCAACCGGTACAGGCACGGTGGAGCGAACTCGATATCCTGCCATCGGGTGATACGGCCATTGATCCCGGTGGAATCGGCACACGTTCGGCGGTAGGTCGAGCGAGGCCCGTGCGCCCGGAAGTGGGCGCACGGCTTCGTCGCTATGCGGTCATACCGACTCGAAGATCGCGGCCAGTCCCTGGCCACCGCCGATGCACATCGTCTCCAGGCCGTACCGTGCTCGACGACGGGTCATCTCACGTGCCAGGGTCGTGAGGATTCGAGCACCGGTGGCGCCGACCGGGTGGCCGAGCGAAATCCCGGAGCCGTGTGGGTTGAGCCGGGGATCATCGGGGGCGATCTTCCACTCGGTGAGCACAGCCAGCGCTTGAGCGGCGAAGGCTTCGTTGAGTTCGATGACGTCGATGTCGTCCAGTGTCAGGCCGGCCGAATCCAGGGCCGCGGCGGTGGCCGGGACCGGCCCGATTCCCATCGTCTTCGGTGCGACGCCCGCGACGTTCCACGCCGCGAGCCGGACCAGGGGGCGCAGGTCGAGTCGGGACGCCATCTCCGGGGTCGTCACGATGCACAGCGCCGCTCCGTCGTTCTGACCGCTGGCGTTGCCCGCGGTGACTGTCGCCCCGGGTTCGACGCGGCCGCGGATCGGTCGCAGCTGGGACAAGGACTTGAGGCTGGTGTCGGCGCGGGGATGCTCGTCGGTGTCGACAGCCGCGGGTTCGCCGCGGCGCTGCGGCACGTGGACGGGAACGATCTCCTCGGCGAAGACGCCGCTGCGTTGCGCGGCGGTCGCGCGCTGGTGAGACTGAACGGCGAAGGCGTCCTGGTCGTCGCGGCTGATCGCGTACTGGGCACGCAGATTCTCGGCGGTCTCGATCATCCCGCCGGGCACCGGGAACAGCGCGCCGCCCGCGGTGACGCGAGCGCGCGCGAGACGATCGTTCAGCCCGATCGATTCGGTGCGGACTTCCCAGCGCATGCCGGTCGAATAGAATTCGGCGCCGCTCATGGATTCGGCGCCGCCCGCCAGGATCAGGTCGCTCGCGCCGGTCGCGACCTGCATGCAGGCGTTGATGACAGCCTGCAGGCCCGAGCCGCATCGACGGTCGACTTGTTGGCCGGGCACATCGATGCCGAGTCCGGCGTCGAGGGCGGCCACGCGGCCCAGGGCGGGGGCTTCGCCGTTCGGCGATGCCTGCCCGATGATGACGTCATCGACGTAGTGCACGGGAATTCGTGCGCGGGACATGATTTCGGTGATGACGGTGGCGGCGAGAGTCTGTACGGGGATGTCTTTGAAGACCCCTCCGAAGCGTCCGACAGGGGTGCGCAGCGGTTCGCAGATGACGGCGTCAGGCATGGGCTTGTCCTCGGTTGGCGTCGACCCGCGCCAGGTCGGCGTCAATGGAGCCGGCGGTGTGGCGCAGTGGCGGGATGAGTTTCTCGGTCAGGTCGTTCAGGGAGTACCGGGCGGCGGGTGTGGAGATGTTGAGCGCGGCGATCACCCGGCCGTCCGGGGCGTGAATGGGCGCGGCCAGCGAGCGCAGGCCGACCTCGAGTTCCTGGTCGACGACGCAGTAGCCGTGAGCGCGGGTCGCGGCGAGATGTTCGCGCAGGCCCTCGGCAGTCACGATGGTGCGGCCGGTCAGATCGGTGAACGAGGTCCGGCCCAGGTATCGGTCGAGTTCGGGCTCGGACAGATCGGCCAACAACACCCGTCCCATGGAGGTGGCGTAGGCGGGGAAGCGGGTACCGATGCTGATGGAGACCGTCATGATCCGTGAGACGGCGACGCGAGCGACGTAGACGACATCGTCGCCGTCGAGGATCGATACCGACGACGATTCGCCGACCGCGGCGCTGAGCGATTCCAGATGAGGTGCGGCGATTTCGGGCAGTTCCAGGCTCGACAGGTAGGCGTAACCCAGGTCCAGGACCCGAGGGGTCAGCTCGAAGGACGAGCCGTCGGCGCGGACGTAGCCCAGTTCGGCCAGCGTCAGCAGGAATCGGCGCGCGGTGGCTCGGGTCAATCCGGTCGCGCGGGCGACATCGGACAAGCTCTGGCGCGGGCGCTCGGAGTCGAAGGCGCGGATGACTGCCAGGCCGCGGGCCAGAGACTGGACGTAGTCCGCGGACTGGGCGAGCCCGTCGGCATCGGGACGCTCGGCGCTCATCGGGTGATCTCCTCGGTGCTGATGTGATCGCGGATCAGGGCGGTGACCCGATCGGCCTGCTCGATGCTCACCAGGTGGGCCCCCGGGTTCAATACATGCAGTGTGGCTCGGGGCACGCGCTCGGCGATCACGGCCAAGTCGGCCGGTGTGGTCGCCGGATCCTGCGTACCGGCGATCAGGAGCGTCGGGGCCTGTACGGTGCTCAGGTCGACTCGGGAGTCCCACTCGGACAGCGCTTCACAGCAGGCGGCATAACCCTCGTCGTCGGTGGCTTTCACCATGGCCGAGCATTCCTGCGCCACCTGGGGGTGGGTGGACGCGAATTCGGCGGTGAACCAGCGGCCGACGACCGAGGTAGCGAGAGAAGCGATCCCGTCGCGCCGCACCACCGCCGCGCGCTCGACCCACGCGCTGGAGTGCCCGAACTTGGCCGCGGTGCACAGTAGCGACAGGGTGTGTACCCGCCGTGGGTGGTTGATCGCGAGCCATTGCGCGATGGCCCCGCCCAGTGACAAGCCCACCAGGTGCACCTTCTCGTACCCGAGCGCGTCGAGCAGTCCCAGCACGTCCCTGCCGAGGTCGGCGATCCGGTACGGCCCGGGCGGCGCCGGTGTTCCGCCGTGTCCCCGGATATCGACCGCGAGGACTGTCGCCACCGAGGACAGGCCCGACATCTGCTGGCCCCACATCTTGCGGGTCGACCCCAGCGAGCCGAGTAGAACGACGACTTCCGAGCCAGGGGGGCCGTTGTAGCGCGTGTGAGCGAGGTCGATGACCATCCGTCCTCCGTTCGCTATGTGAACAATCCTGCGATCATCGAACAATCTACGGGCCCCGTCGCTCGCATATCAAGGCAGAATGTTCGTCATGCGGATGAATGTTCACATTGAGAACGCTACGGCGTAGGGTGTGGCTCATGATGAACAAAGTCGTGACGTCCCCCGCTGCCGCGGTGGCCGACATCCCCGACGGCGCGTCCATCGCGGTGGGCGGTTTCGGCCTGGTGGGCGGTTCCGGAGATCTTGATCAACGCGCTGCTCGAACAGGGCGCCACCGATCTGGAGACGATCAGCAACAACTGCGGCACCGACGGCTTCGGGCTGGGACGACTGCTGACCCAGCGCCGGATCCGACGCACGATCAGCTCCTACGTCGGCGCGAACAAGGAGTTCGCCCGCCAATACCTCGCCGGTGAACTCGAAGTCGAGTTGACTCCGCAGGGGACCCTGGCCGAGCGGATGCGCGCGGGCGGGGCCGGCATTCCGGCGTTCTTCACGCCCGCCGGGGTAGGCACCCAGGTCGCCGACGGCGGACTGCCATTGCGCTACGACGGCGAGGGCGGTATCGCCCTCGAGAGCCCGCCCAAGGAGCAACGCGAGTTCGATGGCGTCCGCTACGTTCTCGAACGCGCGATCGTCGCCGACTTCGCGCTCGTGCACGCCTGGAAGGGCGACGCGCACGGCAATCTGGTCTACCGCGTCAGCGCCCAGAACTTCAATCCGCCCGCCGCGGCTGCGGGCCGGATCACCATCGCGCAGGTGGAACACCTGGTCGAACCCGGCGAACTCGCGCCCGACGAGATCCACACTCCCGGAATACATGTCCAGCGCGTAGTGCCGGTCGGGCCGGTGTCGGTAGGAATCGAACAGCGGACGGTGCGCTCATGAGCACGACGATCACAGGAAAACTGACCCGCGAGCAGATGGCCGCGCGGGTCGCCCGTGAACTGCGCGACGGGCAGTACGTCAATCTCGGCATCGGCATGCCGACGCTGGTTCCGAACTACCTGCCCACCGACATCACCGTCGTACTGCATTCGGAGAACGGCGTTCTCGGGGTTGGCCCGTATCCGACCGAGGCCGATCTCGACCCGGAACTCATCAACGCCGGCAAGGAGACCATCACCGTGCTGCCGGGGGCGTCGTTCTTCGACTCCGCCCAATCCTTCGGCATGATCCGCGGCGGCCAGGTCGACGTGGCGGTACTGGGCGCGATGCAGGTCAGCGCCGGCGGCGACCTCGCGAACTGGATGATCCCCGGCGCCATGGTCAAAGGCATGGGCGGCGCGATGGACCTGGTCCACGGCGCCAGGCGCGTCATCGTGATGATGGAGCACGTGTCGAGACGCGGCGAACCCAAGATCGTCGAACAATGCACCCTTCCCTTGACCGGAAAGGCGTGCGTGCACCGGATCATCACCGACATGGCCGTCCTCGACGTCACCGCCGAAGGTCTGGTGCTGATCGAGACTCCCGACGGGATCTCCGTCGACGATGTGCGAGCGGCTACGGCTGCGCACATCGTCGTCGCGTCGAATCGTCCCGATGGTCTCTAGTGGTGGAGGGTCTGGTCGCGTGACTCGATCGGCCCCTCCCACAGACTCATTCGCGGGCTGAACCGCTGTTCGATGGATCAGTGTCGCCGGCCGCCACATCCGTCGGGCTCGACCGCGGTCGGGCTATCTCGGCTCGGTCCCGAGAGTGCGAGATATCCCCTGCGCGGCGACCTGCAGGGCGGCCGCTAGGCGTCGTCGATCCCGGGCCAGATTCGAGACCACGATGCCGAGCGCGGCCACCACCTCGGATTCGTTCCTTATCGGGACGGCGACCGAGCAGGCGCCCAGTGTCATCTCCTCAGCGGTGGTCGCGTAGCCGTCCCTGACGACTCGATCCAATTGCTCCTGCAACCTGCTTGCCTGGACCACGGTGTAGGGGGTGATCCGGCGCAACGATCCCAGGACGCGAAGGCGCACGTCCTCGGGCGCGTGGGCCAGCAGAACTTTGCCGACGCCGGTGGCGTGCAGCGGCAACTTGCTTCCGACTCGGCTCACTACCGGAATCGAGGCGTGTCCGGCCAACCGATCCAGGTATAGCACCTGCTCACCCTCGCGCACCGCCAAGTGCACCGTCGCCAGGGTCGCGCCGTAGATATCGTGCAGGAAAGGTTCGGCCGCCTGTCGCAGCCCGGTCTGCGCGGGCGCCAGCAACCCCAGGCTCCAGATCAGCCGACCCACGGTGAAGCGTCCGTCGCTCCGGCGGGCCAGCGCCCCGCCGCGCACCATCGCCGCGACATGGCGGTGGGCGGTCGACAGCGGGACTCCGGCGCGCGCGGCCAACTCCGAGAGGGTGAGTACGCGATGCCGATCATCGAAGGCGCTCAGCACGGCCAAGACCCGGTCGACCGTCGACTCACCTGGGCGGGAGGTGTTTCCTGCCATGACCCTATCCAGCATCCTTTTTCACTCAGTGGAAATCCATCGTAGACGTGACCTCTCGTATTTCCTACCGTCGCCTGCATGAACGCTCCACCGCCCGCCGCGCCCGCGGCGCTGTCTTCGCAAGCCGAGATCAACGTGGAAATCGCCCGCGCTCGCATCGGCGGACACCTCGGGCATCGGCCGCGCCTGGATTTCGGCGCCTACCGGAGTTCACTGCTACGCCACCCGACCAAGAGCTTCCATCATCTGGACCCCGAAGGGGTCGAGTTGGTGGCACCGGTGTTCGGGCACTGCGATGTCGACCCCCTGGAAGCCGATCTGACGATTCAGGACCGCGGCGAGCCGATCGGCGAACGCATCCGGGTCACCGGCCGCGTGCTCGACGGCGACGGACGCCCGGTACGCCGCCAACTCGTGGAGATCTGGCAGGCCAACGCCGCAGGCCGATACGTGCACAAGCGCGACCAACACCCCGCGCCCCTGGATCCGCACTTCACAGGCGTCGGCCGATGCCTGACCGACAGCGAGGGCCGGTACTCCTTCACCACTATCAAACCCGGGCCGTATCCGTGGCGAAATCATCACAACGCCTGGCGACCGGCGCACATCCACTTCTCGCTGTTCGGCACCGAGTTCACCCAGCGCCTGATCACCCAGATGTACTTCCCGGCCGATCCGCTTTTCGAGTTCGACCCCATCTACCAGTCCATCACCGATCCGGCCGCGCGTCGTCTGCTGGTCGCCGACTACGACCACGACCTGTCCGAACACGAACGGTTGCTGGGCTACCGCTGGGACATCGTGCTCACCGGGACACACCAGACCCCGCTGGAGGCCCAGCATGACTGACCAGATGACCACCCCCGGGCAGACCATCGGCCCGTTCTACGGCTACGCGCTGCCCTACGAGCGCGGTCACGAACTCGTCGGCCCCGCCGATCACCGAGCGATACATCTGCACGGAACCGTGTTCGACGGCGAGGGGACTCCCGTACCGGACGCGCTGCTCGAGATCCGCCAGGCCGGCATCGACGGCGCCATGAGCGCCGTGCCGGGCTCGCTGCGCCGAGACGGCCATTTCACCGGGTGGGGGCGCGTCGCGGTCGATTCGGACGGCCGATACTCGTTCACAACCTGCGAGCCTGGCGCGTCGGCAGGGGATGTTCCGCCGTTCATCTCGGTGGTGGTCTTCGCTCGCGGACTTCTCGATTGCCTGTTCACCCGGGTCTACCTGCCCGAGCATCGAGCGTTGCTCGATCGTGCCCCGGCCTTCGCCGACCTGCCGCCCCACCGGCTGCGGACTCTGGTCGCTGAACGCACCGAAACCGGTGACCTGCGTTTCGACATCCATCTGCAAGGCGAACGGGAAACCGTGTTCCTCAGCTTCCCGCGCCACGGACGGACCCCATGAGCCTGCTGTCCCCCGGCAGTCACCGGGTGGCCGCCCAGTTCGACGACGAAGCGCTGGTCACCGTCATGCGCACCATCGAGGTCGCCTGGTCGGCCGCCCTCGCCGAGACCGGTGTCGCGACCCTCGCCCAAGCTCAAGCGGTCGCCACCGCAGCGATTCGATGCAACCTCGATCCCGCCGCGCTGGCCGAGCCGACCGAAGCCGTCGGCAACCCCGTGGGCCCTCTTATTTCAGCTCTGCGCGCCGAAGTGCCCAATCCCGAGGCGGCCGCGCTGGTCCACTTCGGTCTGACCAGTCAAGACGTGCTCGACACCGCCCTGGTCCTGCTCACCCGCGACGCCTTCGACCACATGCGGGCGAACCTGTCGGCGAGCGCGCGAGCGCTCGCCGATCTCGCAGGGACCCATCGCGACATCGTGATGGCCGGACGCACACTCGGGCGCTACGCCGTACCGATCACCGTCGGACTGAAGGCCGCCCAGTGGCTGGCCGGCATCCTCGACGCCCGAGATCTGATCGAACAGACGAACGCGACACTCCCGGTCCAATGTGGCGGCGCGGCAGGAACACTGGCGTTGCTGGGAACCCGAACCTCGCGACCGCAGGCGACAGTGGCGGCGTTCGCCCGTCGGCTCGGCCTGACCGACCCGGGGGTGCCGTGGCACACCCGCCGCGCTCCTATCACCGGGATCGGACACGCGGCAGTCACCGCCTGCGACGCGTTCGGCGTCATCGCCGCCGACGTACTGGCCTTGTCCCGCCCCGGAGTCGGGGAGATCAGGGAAGCGCCTGCGCGCGGGCGGGGCGGGTCCTCGACGATGCCGCACAAACAGAATCCGGTGCTCTCTGTTCTGATCCGCCGCGCCGCGCTGCGGGCGCCGCTGCTGGGCGCTCAACTGCACCTGTCCGCCGCGGAAGCGGTCGATGAGCGCCCCGACGGCGCGTGGCACGCCGAATGGGAGTCACTGCGCGAGCTGTTGGTCCTGGTCACCACCGCGGCCGCGCACACCGCGGAACTCACCGCCGGACTCGAGATCGACACGCGGGCAATCGACGGTCACGTGACAGTGGCGGCCGCGGAACTGCTCGCCGAAAGAGGTGTCCCCGGCGATCCGGCCACCTACACCGGATCCGCCGCCGAATTCGTGGACCTGGTGTTACGACGCTACGCCGACACAGAGCCAGAGGAGAAGTGATGAGCGACGAAGTGTACGACCGCGGAATGCGGGTTCGCCGGGAGGTTCTCGGTGACGCCCACGTCGACCGGGTCGAGGCGGCCCGTTCCCCGTTCACCACCGACTTCCAATTGCTGATCACCCACTACGCCTGGGGCGAGATCTGGTGGCGGCCCGGCCTCGATCGTCGCACGCGCAGCGTCGCCACACTGACCGCGCTGTTGGCCAATCGGCACTGGGGCGAGTTCGAGATGCACGTGCGCGCGGCCAAGCGCAACGGACTGACCGACGACGAGATCGCCGAGGTCATCCTGCAGAGCGCGATCTACTGCGGGGTCCCGGTCGCCAACCACGGATTCAGCTTGGCCGCAAACATTCTCGGCGCCCAGGCCGCCGCCGACGATCAAGAACTGGAGCAGTGACGGTGACTCGAATCCAACGTACGACTGTCGGCATCGTCGGCGCGGGCCCCGCGGGGCTGATGCTGTCACACCTGCTGGGTCTGGCCGGCATCGACTCCGTCGCGATCGATACCCGTGAGCGCGGCGAGATCGAGAACACTCACCGCGCGGGAATCCTGGAACAGGACAGTGTGCGACTGCTCGTGGATTCTGGTGTCTCCGATCGTGTTCTGCGCGACGGCCACGAACACCGCGGAATCTCCCTGCGTTTCGACGGCGCCGATCACCGGGTCGACTTCCAACACCTGGTCGGAGCCTCGACCTGGCTCTACCCGCAGACCGACGTGTTCGTCGATCTGGCCGATGCGCGCGGGCGCGACGGCGGCGACGTCCGTTTCGGCGTGCGCGACACCGCGATCGAGGATTTCACCACAGACCGACCGATCATTCGGTTCAGCGACGCCGACGGCACTCGGACCGAACTGCGCTGCGACTACCTCGTCGGCGCCGACGGCTCGCGCAGCCTGTGCCGGGCACAGGTCGCGCCCGACTACCGCACCCAGTACTTCCGCGAATATCCCTTCGCGTGGTTCGGGATCCTGGCACAGGCGCCGCCCAGCTCACCCGAACTGATCTACGCACGCTCACCCCACGGGTTCGCTCTCATCAGTCGGCGCACAGACACCGTGCAGCGCATGTACTTCCAATGCGATCCGGGCGAGAGCGTCGAACACTGGACCGACGAGCAGATCTGGGACGAACTGCAACGGCGTGTGGCCGGCTCCGACGGCTTCAGCCTGCGCGAGGGACCGATCCTCGAGAAGACGGTCCTGCCCTTCCGTAGCTTCGTCCAGGAACCGATGCGCCGCGGGCGCATGTTGCTTGCCGGCGACGCCGCCCACACCGTTCCGCCGACCGGCGCAAAAGGACTCAACCTCGCACTCGCTGATGTCGGTGTCCTGGCGGAAGTACTCGAACGCGCGATCGGTCACCGCGACGCCGCCGTTCTGGACGACTACACACCCCGAGCGCTCACGCGTGTGTGGAAAGCCCAGCAATTCTCCTACTGGATGACCACACTGCTGCACCGCGACGAGCACGGCAGTGACTTCGACGAACGCCGCCAACTCGGCGAATTGCATGCCATCGTGGGCTCGGAATTCGGCTCTCGCTACCTGGCCGAAGGCTATACGGGCTGGCCCACGCCGCAGCAGTCGGTCCGCGTCGCCTGACTCCGTCCTCACCCACTTTGCTGAGTATTGACATCTGAGTGTTCACGACAAGGCGACTCCGCAGCGTCCGGAGATCGCCGCGGCGTGGCGACGGGCCGCCCTGTTCGGCCTCGACCCGGCCATGACGCTTCGCGAGACCGGCCACCTCGGAGACTTCGATCAGCGCGGCCGACTGGTGATCGCCGCCGAACGCTGTTCGCTTCGACTCGTTCCGGATGGGCGGAAACACAGGGAATGAGAAAGCCGAGGAGCGCAGGATCACCGCGCTCCTCGGCTCCCATGCACGCCGGCCGAGAATGTAAGCCCCAGCTGGGTGGCTGAGGGGCCGGGCAGGCCCTCAGCGGCTTCGGTTGCTCTAGTGGACCTGTACTTCGGCCAGGCCAGTGATCGACCACACCACATGCTCCGGCGCGAGGCCGACCAGTTCCCGTGCCACGTCCGGATAAATGGCGTCGGAGGCGATGAAGTGCTGACAGCCGGCGAGGTTGCCGTGGAAGGAGACGTCCTTGACGTCGATGATGTAGACCGGCATGGACGGCATGCCGTTCGGCTGCATCACCGGGGCGCCGTTCTCACCCACCTGAACGGCAGTGACCATGATGTACTTGGCATGCAGATCGCCGCTGCCGTAGGACCAGCGACCGGTTTCCCGGTAGCCGCCTTCCACCGGGACGGCGCGCCCCGTGGGCGCACCGGATGCCCCGATGTACGGCTGACCGTCGCCCAGGAGGCGAAGACCTGCGTCCTTTCCCAAGAAGCCGATGAGACTTCCGACGGCGGACCAGTTGCCGCCGACCCAGCCGATGGATGAGTCGATTTGAGCGAGTCGCTCGAGGACCGCAAGGGCGTCGCGCGGGAACATGCCGAGGCCGCCCATCGCCTTCGGGATGAGCATCGCGGGGATCTGAATCCCACGCAGCAGTTCGAGCGTACGGTCACTGAGCATAGTCATTGCTGAAATATGTATCGTAGGGAACAGATAAATCACCACCCAGAGTTGGACGTGTCACGGCGCGCATCAACAAGTGATCCGGCGCGTACGCCAGGCCTTGTCGGCGTGGTGGACGAGATGCCGCTACGAGTTCACGAATTCCTCCACGAGTTCCACGAAGATCTCCGGGGCGGTGTTCTGCAGGTCGTGGCCGCCTCCCCCTACCAGGTGGAACTGTGCGTGCGGAATCCGCTCGCGAATCCGCTTCTCTTGGCTCGGGCGCAGGATCTCATCCGCGTCACCGAGCAGGGCCAGCACCGGAATGTGATGCTCGACGACTTTTGCGATGGCGTCGGCGGCATCCATGTCGACCTCGGTGATCTCGAACAGCCGGGCTCGGTTCAGCATTTGGTTCATGACGAAGTCCTTGGTGGCCCACGGTTTCCGAGGATGTGGCGCGGGCAGTGGATACCCACCGTCCTCGGGCGGGGACGGCATGGGATGCATATCCTCCGGCGGCAGGACCGGTGCCATCGACCCTTCCAAGATCACGCCCTGGGTACGGTCCGGCAGCAGCGATGCCACGTACAGGGCGTTGGCGCCGCCCATCGACGTCCCCAGCAAGTAGAAGGGGCCCGTCACCAGTTCCTCGATCGCCGCGGCCAGCACCGGCCCCAGAGTGCTCTGATGGGACCGTTCGGTGACGTCGTTGCGCTCTCCCCATCCGGGCGGGTTGATCTCCACCACGCGATGGCGCTGGGCCAGGACGTCCTTCGCGGTGGACATCTCTAGCCCGGCGGAGCCGGGAAGGGAGACAATGGTCGATTTCGGATGGGCGGGCGCCGCCTCCGCGAAGACGAGGGTGTGCTGCTCTGTGGTGACAGTGCCCTCGTGAAAGGGGGTTCCCGGACTTTGCGTCATTGCGGATCTCCAAACGGTAGTCAAGGTGGTTGTCGGTTTGTGGTCGGGGGTCGGTGACACGACGGAACGCACGCGTCGGTTCCGCGGTTCTTCGCAGCCGGCGGGCTCATGTGCAGGTCGGCGCGGCGCGCGCCTGCGCTGTGCCGCTACCGCCGGCACGCTGCCCGTTGTGCCACTGCAGAGCCGGGTCGATGCGCTCGGGATCCGACCCTCGACCCGGCATATCAGGCTGGTCGGCCGAATACGGGTAAGGAGGTTCGGTATGCGAACCGCCACCCTCGGTCGGTCAGTCGGAACCGGTCGTGGAATTCCCCGATGATCGGTGTGGGTTGAGGGTCGCGCGGTACGCCGTCGGCGTCGGTCGATGTCCGGAAGATCATTGCGTAGCTGACGGCAGCACAAGTCGACGGTGAGTGTTGCTCGACGTGAACGGTGGTCATCAGGTGCCGCTCGAGCTGGGAGTCCGGCCGAGTACGCAAAAGGGCGAGAATTTCCTGCGGCCCGACAATCTGCTCCCCGTGTCGGCTCCATATTCCGTCCACGTCGAAGAGGGCGGCGACGTCCTCGAATTCGCGATGGTCGGTGTGCTGGGCGAACGCCATGATCAATCTCGAGCAGGCTTCGACAGGATCGATACCGGCGTTCGGCTGCGTAGTTCTTTCGGTCATGCGGGTCCGTTCAAAAGGTGAGCGCTTGCCGTGGCGCGCCGTACCAGTTCGCACCCGTAGTCGTTGCCGTTGGGTGTGCGTACCAGGGTGTGGATGTGGAATTTCTCGGGTTGCGGGTTGGCCAGGAACATGCCGGAATGGTGATCGAACTCGACCATGATGACCGGGCTTTGTACGCGGAAGTAGAAGGTGGAGTCGTCGTCTGTGCCGCCGATCCAGCAGAACCACGTCTCATCCATATACCGGGCGATCTCGTCGAGTCGTGCCGCACGCGGTCCCTCGGGCTGGTAGTCGAGGAAGGTCTCGACGAGCTCGAGCAGCAGATCCCGCTGCCCTGCGTCGAACTTTCCCGCGCATACACCCTCGTAGGGAATGACGCGGTTGTCCTGGAACGCGCCACCGAGATGCAGCTCGTCCCCCGGGTGAATGCGCGCGGCAGGGATTTCCGGGTCTCTCTGGTCGCCGTAGAGGATGGCCTGATCGGCGAGCTCCGGCGACAGTGCGCGAATCAGTGCCAGACCGCGTACTTCCTGCGCCTCGAGAAGCCTGGTCCCGGCATACTTTCCGGTGTCCATCTCATTGGGTTCGGCACCGAAGAAGACGGGGGTCAACACCATCGTGTCGCCGAAAATCAGGCAGTTGACGCAGACATGGTGGCCGTAGAAGTTCCAGCCCCAAGGATCTGTCGGCGAGGGGATGCCGAAGATGTTGATGTTGTAGCTGGCGTCGTTGAGCAGCTTGGGCAGATCGACCAACGAGCCGAGGAAGGCGTTGGTGTGCACGAGGGCAGTGAACTGCTCGTACCCGTCGGGACTCAAGCACGCCTTGACCAGGTCGAGCACTCGTCGGCGCGCGTGGGCGTCGATGTCCTCGAGTCGCAATCCGAATCGGTTGACGTACATCTCGGGGTTCATCCACGCCCGCCACACCTTGCTGTCGAGCGGATGCACAAGCGCCGCACGTGTCTGTTCATCGAGTGAGTCGATCAAAGCGGTTGCGGCAGTGAGAGCTTCGGCACTCGGCGCGTTCTCGTGCCCCTCGGTGTCGAACACGTCGGGCCGTGGTGTCCCGTCGCAGGTTATGCCGCGGTATTCCCCCTCGTCGAGCTCTCGGCGCCAGGCCGTGAGTACGTCTCTCAAGATCGGATTGACCTCGCGGAGGCGCTCCGGATAGCTGCGCGCGTCGTAGTCGCGGAACGCCGCGAGGCGGGGGTGGTCGAGAGGGTAGAGGTGCGCGCGAAATGCGGCTTCCATGACTACTCCGGTTCTGTGGGGCTCAGCGGAGGCGGGGCCGTTTGTTGACGGTCCGTGCGCCGTAGCTGTAGTTTGCCATTAGTGCCCAATTTCGGTCCAGTGGTCCACTATGTGGATCGTATCTGGAATTTACCACTCCCGCCCCGAACGAGGCTTACTCATGACGAACGACAGGACCTCTGCGAGACCGTTTCTCGACGGTGTCCGGGTACTCGAGATCACCGGCGCCCTCGCCGGGCCGTACTGCACGACCATCCTTTCCGATTTGGGCGCCGAGGTGATCAAAGTGGAGCCCTTGACCGGCGACGGACTTCGCAACCGCCGCGCCGGACATACGGCGCGGGCGATCCCGTTCGACCTCGTGCATCGCGACAAGAACAGCTTCGCCGTCGATCTGAAAACTGCGGAAGGCCGCGACATCGTGGTCGAGCTGGCACTCCGTTGCGATGTGCTGGTCGAGAACTTCCGCGTAGGTGCACTGTCCGCACTGGGGCTGGGATATGCCGACCTCGAACCCGTCTTCCCGGATCTGGTCTACTGCTCGATCTCCGGGTTCGGCCAGTTCGGGCCGATGCGCGAGGCCAAAGGTGTCGATCTGATCGCCCAGGCATACGGCGGATTGATGAGCGTCACCGGGAGCGAGGAAGGAACGTTGGCAAAATCGGGCTTTCCGGTCTCCGACATCGGAAGCGGGATGTGGGCGGCGATCGGCGTTGTCGCCGCGCTCTTGCGGGCCCGCGCCGGCGGTGGGGGCGCATACATCGACGTCTCGCTGGCGGACACCATCGCCTCATGGTCGGTCTGGGAGATCGCGGACTTCGTCGCGACGAACGACATTCCCGGACCTTTGGGAACCGCTCACCGGCTCGCGGCCCCGTACCAGGCCTTCCGATGCGGCGATGGCCAGACCCTGGTCATCGGCGCCACCGAGAGGTCATGGCCCGCACTGTGCACGGTGCTAGAAATCGATTTGTCACATGACGAACGCTTCGTCATCGAGTTCGAACGTTTTCGCCACCGCGTACCCCTGGCAGAATTTCTCGAGGAACGTTTTGCCACGCAGTCCCGGGACTACTGGATCGAACGGCTCCGCGAGGCCGGTGTCCCGTGCGGCCCGGTGAATACGATCGATCAGGTCCTGGCGGACCCGCAGTTCGAGGCGCGCGGCATGTTTCCGCGTAGTACCGACCGATTCGGTGACGCACCGATGGTGAACACCCCGATAGTGTCCGACGGCGCACCGCGAGCTCGTCGGCAGGCGCCGCAGGTGGGGGAGCAGACCGATCACATACTGACCGAACTCGGTTACAGCCCCGGCGATATCGACCGGCTCGTCAGTGCCGGTGTGGTTGCCCGGCCTGTGCGCGACATCGCCGACCAACTCGAAGGGACCCAGCCATGACTACATCCTCCGAAACTTCCACGGTCGGGCTGGCGCGCGTGCAGACCGGAGATAGACCGCTCGTCGTACTGCTCACGCCGGGCCACGACATCGCCGAGGCCGCGACCGTCGACGGAACCCTGTTCGACGACCTCCCCGAACTGCTTGTCGCCGCGGCTGGAGACTTCGCCGGAATTCGTCCCGGCCCCACTGTCTCGTTCCGGGACACCGAACTGTTGCCGCCCGTGGGCCGACCCCGGAAGATCGTCTGCGTAGGTCAGAACTACGCCGACCACGTGGCCGAAACCGGCCGCACGACACGCCCGCCCTATCCGGACTTGTTCCCCAAGTGGCACACCGCGCTGGCGGCCCCCGACGCCGTCATCGAACTTCCCGATGAATCCGACCGAATCGACTACGAAAGCGAGCTCGCCGTCGTGATCGGCCGGCCGTGCCGACGTATCCGGCCCGAGGAAGCCGACGGGGTCGTGTTCGGCTACACCGCCGCCAACGACGGCTCCGTCCGAGACTTCCAGTTTCATACCCAGGGACGTACCGCTGGAAAGGCATGGGACGGAATGACTCCCCTCGGGCCCGTGATCGTGCCGGCCGCCCGACTCGGCGGCGCTCGACCGGACCTGCGTCTGCGAGGATACTTCAACGGTAAATGTGTCCAGGACAGCCGTACTTCGCGGATGCTGTTCACGATTCCCGAATTGCTCAGCTACCTAACTACGTTCATGACGCTCGAGCCGGGCGACATTGTGCTGACCGGGACGCCGGCGGGGGTGGGTATCGCCGTGACACCCCCTCGATACCTGCACCACGGCGACGTCTTCGAAGTGCAGATCGAGGGTATAGGCGCCCTGCGCAACCGCTACCGCAAAGAGCAGCCCCGGTGACGACTTCGGCGGAAACCATCCGGGTTCACACGCGAGACGGCGTCGGCTGGATCGCCATCTGTAACCCGGCTAAGAAAAACGCCCTCTCGACGGCCATGATGTCACAGTTGGCGGAGATCCTCGACGAGCTTGATCGGGACAATTCGGTGGCAGTCATGGTGCTACACGGAGAGGGTTCCGATGCGTTCATCGCCGGTGCCGATATCGGCGAGTTCGAATTACAGCAGACGATCGCGGATGCGCGCGCCGAATCCGATCTGGCGATAGCCTCGCTGTTCGACACCTGCAGATTGATCACGACTCCGTTGATCGCAATGGTCGACGGGTACTGTATCGGTGCCGGCGTCGCGGTCGCTCTCCACGCCGACATTCGAATCGCCACGGCGCGAGCCACATTCGCCATCCCGGCGGCACGACTCGGCCTCGGCTATCCGGTTGATCAGGTGTTCATGCTCGTTCACGCGGTGGGCCCCGGCATGGCGTCCGAGATTCTCTTCTCCGCCCGCAAACTCGACGCCGCCGAAGCGCTGAGCGCAGGGCTCGTCAACCGGGTGGTCGAATCCGACGATCTCGCAGAGACGGTCGGCGAACTGGCGCGAACGGTCGCTGCAAATGCCCCACTGACCGTGCGCGCGGCGAAAGCGGCGATTCGAGCCGCAGTGCTCGGCACCGATGTCAGTCGAGCCGAAGCCGACGTCCGCACCGCGCAGTGTGGATCGTCGGAAGACGTGCGCGAAGGCCAGCGTGCCTTCATGCAGAAGCGCCGACCTACGTTCACCGGTCGCTGACGCGTTCTTGCGGCCACCGTGCTGGAGCCCGGGCTGCAATCTGTGTCCGTCGAGTGTGCGCAACGATCTTGACGCTATCCGCTGGGTCGCAATGGGAGATGGCACGCCGCCCGCCGCGGGCTCGTGCGAGCTCATGGTGGGCGGCAGTGTCCCAGGACAGTACGACGTCTTCGCGATCGCTCGAGACGAGGCGGTCGGGGAGATGAAGACGGCGTGGGCGGTGTTCATCACGCCGTACGTGTGGCGAAACGGGCGTTCAGGTATCGGTCGACAACGTCATGGATTTCCTAGACCTGGGGAAACATCACCTCGCGGATACTATGGGCTTGCAGAGCAATCAGAGCTCGAAGACCGGTAGCTGGAGGTAGGAGTCGTACCTTCCTCCTGAGTGCAGGATGTGGTGTCCGCTGTTCTGAGCGAGGAACGGGCCCTTCATAGCGCTTCCTCCGACGATGAGCCGCAGCGTCTGTCCCCGACGTCAGATCACACCGACGGGAGCGATGGGCACCTCCAGTTCCACGACCTCGCCTGCCGACAAGTTCCTTTGGTGAATATTTGCTTGCCGGGTTCGAATCCCGAATACAGGCCGTAAGAGGCGCCCCCTCCCAGCCCCGGTGGTTTTCGTCCAGGAACAACCGCGCCCATTCCTCGGTGTCGGGCTCCTCCGGAGTTGGGGCGAGCAGCAGCTCGGTTCGACGACCAGCGTTCACATACGATTCAGCTCGCCGGGGACTGCTGCACGAGTAGGTGACATCTGATCCGTGGTGCCGTGTGGCACTGCTGGAAGGATGGATACCGTGCCCAAGCCCTATCCCAAGGAGTTCCGCGCCGACGTCGTGCGGGTCGCCCGCAACCGGGAGCACGGCCAGAAGCTCAAGCAGATCGCAGCCGATTTCGGCATCAGCGAGTCGTGCCTGGCGAACTGGATGAAGACCGCTGATGTCGAGGACGGCATTTCTGCGGGAACGACCGCTGCGGACAACGCTGAGTTGCGGGAAGCGCGGAAACGGATCAGGTTGCTCGAGCAGGAGAACGAGGTCCTGCGTCGGGCGGCGGCCTATCTGTCGCAGGCGAACCTGCCGGGAAAATGATCTACCCGCTCGTCCGCGAGCTGGCCGCCGATGGGATTCCCGTCGCGGTGACGTGCCGGGTCCTGAAGATCGCCCGCCAACCGTATTACCGGTGGCTCGCCGATCCCGTCACGGCCAGTGATCTCGAGCAGGCGTATCGGGCGATTGCGTTGTTCGATGCTCACCGCGATGATCCCGAGTTCGGGTATCGGTTCCTGGTCGACGAGGCGGCGGCCGCGGGTGAGCCGATGGCGGCGCGGACTGCGTGGCGGGTCTGCTCGGCGAACAAGTGGTGGAGCAGTTTCGGCAAGAAACGCAGCAGCAAGGACGGCCGATCGGGTCCACCCGTTCATGACGATCTGGTCGCACGAAACTTCACCGCTGATGCACCGAACATGTTGTGGCTCATGGATATAACCGAACATTCCACCGGTGAAGGCAAGCTCTATCTCTGCGCGGTCAAGGACGTGATCTCCAACCGGATCGTGGGCTACTCCATCGACTCACGGATGAAAGCCCGCCTCGCGGTCGATGCCCTGGCCTCCGCCGCGGCCAGGCGCAGCACCGGCGGCGACCAGGTCGCCGGCTGCATCGTCCATAGCGACCGCGGCTCGC
>NZ_BAFS01000455.1 GCF_000308415.1 Nocardia asiatica NBRC 100129
ACTCCAGTGCAAAGACGGCATGCCGGCGCTGCCGATGGCGCATGCGGGGGTGCACTCCATCGACACGACCGCCAGCGCCGGTGACCGCGTGGACCACCTTGTCACCGACACGCTTCACGCCGTGAAGACCGCGGCCGACGCCGCGGGCGACCCCGTGATGCTCGGCGGTGTACTCGCCGCGTGCATGGTCGCCATCCTCACCTGGCTGGCGGTGTCGACACTGCGCCCGCCGCGAGCCACGGCGACGGCGGCCATACCCATTCGAGCCGGGCCCACCCGCGCGGCTCGCGCCGCGCTACCTCGCGCACCCACCCTCGCGCAACTCTGCGTGCTCCGGACATAGGAAAGACCACCGCCCACCTGCCTGGCCCGCGCCGCGGCCCGGTCGGTGGCGCTCGCGTGTCTTCCTCTGCCCACCTCTGCTTTCAGGAGCTTGCGTGAATCTCCTCGCTATCCTCACCACCGGCCTGTTCGCCGGTGGTCTCTCGTGTGCCGCCGTGCAGGGCGGACTGCTCACCGGATTGATCACCCGTCAGCGCAGCACAGCCAGCGAAACGATCGCCGCGCTCGCACCGCAGACCACCGTCGCAGGCGAGGGCACCGGCTCGGCCGCACCCGCCCGGTGGTCGACCCGGCTGGCCGACGACCTCACCCCCGTCGGCGGATTCCTCGCCGGCAAACTCGCCTCCCACACCCTGTTCGGCGCCCTGCTCGGAACGCTCGGCGGCGCCGTCCAACTGTCCCTCGGGATGCGCACCTGGCTGCAGATCGGCGCCGGAGTGCTGATCGTCACCTTCGGGCTCGCCCAACTCGGGGTCCCGGGCTTGCGCCGCATTGTGATCGAACCACCCGCGTCCTGGACGAGGCTGGTCCGCAGTCAGGCCCGCTCCCAGGCCGCTCTCGCGCCCGCCCTGCTCGGCCTGGCCACCATCCTCATCCCGTGCGGGGTGACCCTGTCGGTCGCGGCCCTTGCGCTCGCCTCCGGCTCACCATGGCAGGGCGCAGCGATCATGGCGGTCTTCGTCCTCGGCACCGGACCACTATTCGCGGTCCTCGGTTACGCCGCCCGCCTCACCGCGACCGCCTGGCGCGGAAAGCTCAGCCTGGCCACCGGGCTGGTGGTACTCGCCATGGGCCTCTACACCCTCAACGGCGGACTCGAACTCGCCGGATCCCCACTCGCGGCCAACCGCATCACCGCATCACTCAGCCCCGCGGGACCCGCACCCGACGCTGCAGCCGCCTCCATCGCCAACGGCACGCAGACAGTGACGATCACCGCCCGCACCGGCTCCTACACCCCCCACACCATCGAAGCCGCCGCCGGGATCCCGACCACGCTGGTGATCAAGTCCGACAACGCATCCGGCTGCGTCCGATACCTCGTCATCCCCGACCGGGACATCGAAAAGATCCTGCCCGCCAGCGGAGAAACTCGCATAGACCTGGGCGTACTACAGCCCGGCCGGCTCGACTACACCTGCGGCATGGGCATGTACTCCGGCACCATCACCATCGCCTGACACACAAAAGGACCGAGCACGAAATGGCCACCAGCACACACGAATTCCGCATCGAAGGCATGCACTGCGGCAGCTGCGCCCTGCTCATCGACGACACCCTCGACGACCTCCCCGGAGTCCACAACACACAAACAACCATGAAAAAAGGCCACAGCACGGTCGAACTCGACACCAGCACCACCACTCCCACCGACATCGTCGCGGCCATCGAAAAACTGGGTTACACAGCGACTCTCGTATCCTGAAACCCTTCAAGGTCACCGCACCCGGCGGCCACCCCCAGAACGGCGACCACCGCGGCGGCGAGCACCAACACCCCGGGTTGTGGCGAACCGCCCGCTCAAAGCTCGACGAGTTGGCGGACGAAGTTCGTGAAGGAGAACCTCATGTTCACCGGAGAGGACTCGCCGCTGGCGACGCTGCGGCTATCGGTCATGGGTGCCTTCGCCGAGTTTGAGCGGGCACGATCCAGGACGCCAGCGTGAAGGGAGCGCCGCGGCCAAGACTCGCGACGTCTGCACCGGCCGCAAAAGCCCTCACCCCGAGCAGGCCCCGCGAATTGCGTGAACGGGCAAGCGCCGGTGAGCGTCTGTGCACCTGCTCGAGGTTTCGGCGACGGGTGCCTGATCTGTGAAGCCGTGACCATAGCAATCCGGCTGCCCCGGCGACGATCAAGACGTAGCCGAGGGGTTCGAGCCAGGACAGACTGGTCAGGACCACTCCGCCCGAGACCGCACCGGCCGCGACGAGCAGCGGTGCCGCGCAACAGCCGATGCACAGCAATGCGCGGAGCCCTATAGGTGCCCACCAGCGGCGGTTGTTGGTCGTTTCAGCAGCCACATCGGCCTCCGACGGTGTCGGTCACACCGGTGTTGTTGGTGAAAGGGATTGGGCAGTCGAGGTTTTCGCTGCATGTCAGCAGGTCCTCGCACCCCGCAGCGAGCGCGGCGGCAAGGGTGTCGCGCACAGCGTGGAGTTCGGCGAGTTTCGCGTCGACCTCGGCGAGTTTGGCGGCCGTGCGCGCCGCCAGCCCGGCATCGACGCGGCGGCGGCCGACGAATTGGGTGGAATCGAGCAGATCGGCGACCTCTTCGAGGGTGAACCCCAGCTTCTGGGCGGCCTTGATCACCCGCAGCACAGTGAGAGCCTGTTGTGGATACACCCGATGCCCGCCCAGCGAGCGGGCAGGTTCGGCGAGCAGCCCGCGCCGTTCGTAGTAGCGCAGCGTCTGGATGTTGACACCGGCCGCTTCGGCGAGCTGACCGGTACGCAGCCCGCTCACGCCGCCCTCGCCGCGCTGGCTTGCGCGGCCAGACCGTCGAGGACATCGACGCGGGCCTCGGGCACCGCGATCTGCATCGACAACCCGTCCGAGCCTCGGGCAGCGAAGGTGAAGGAGAAGAATGAGCAGCACCGGGATTCACGCGCGGCCAGGGCCCCGGGCGGTGGATTCGGCGGTGGCGTCGAGCTCGAGATGCAGCAGCGTCGGCGACACCCGCTGCACGCCGCGCAGCGCGGCGGAGAACAGCCCGGCGAACTCGGCTTTCCGCAGCGGCTGTTCGGCAGTGGGCAAGGTGCAGGCATCGACCGGCGCCCACAACGAGGCTCGTTGGGTGGGCGGCCCAGCCGATGCCAGCACCTCACCGAGCCAAGCGCGCACCGAAGGCTCCGGCTGCGCGCCGATCATCGTAGCGACCGGCTCACCGCCGACGAAGGCGATCATCGTCGGCGTCGATGTCACATCGAACCGGCCGACGGCCACGGGGCTCTGGTCCGCGTTGACTTTGACGATCTCCACCTGCTCACCGAACTCGGTGGCAAGGGACTCCAGCACCGGGGCCAACCGCCGGCACGCACCACACCACGTTGCCCAGAACTCGACCACCACCGCGCGCGACTGCTGTCCCGAAACGATGGTGGCGAGCTCGGCGTCGGTAATCTCCCGAATCGAAGCCTGCATGGCCATGACCTGCACCTCCAGCGATCCAGCGCCGAGGATCAGCGCTGCCTACCTCGACGCTAAACCTGTACCTCGGTACCGAATTCAACCCATTTCGATGCGAAAGTACGAAGATCGCACCCTCCCGCACGGCCGCTGCCGCACCAGACACGGGGCATCGCTACGACTGGACTGTCGACTCCGGCCAAGTATCGAACCGGAATCGACACGGCCTTGTCGTCGCACCCGGCAGCGCTGCCGCCGAGGCACCCCACGGCACCCTCATGACGCCGAATGCCTGCGTCGCGATGGCTATCATCTACTGATGGCGATCAACCGGCGCGCCGTCGCCGATGGTGGCACTGTCTGGATGGTGGTGACGGGGCATGAGCGAGACCATTTGGCATGGCGGTGCCCTGATCCGCCCAGGGCTGCTGGGGTTCTCTGGATCGATCGGACCGACCGGCACGCACTCCCACCACGCGGTGCAGGTGATGGTCTCCGACACCGAAATGGTCGTCGTCGACGAGGCAGGTCGCGCGCACCGTGGTCGGCAGGTGATCGTGGTGGCGGATGCGGCGCACCGGATCGAGCGCGGCGCCGAGTTCGGGATCGCGGTCTTTCTCGAACCAGAATCGGCGGCAGGCCGGGCCGCCGAGCGTCACAGCCGCACTCACGGGTGGACCGGGGGACCACCGCTCGGCGCAGTACTTGTGAGGCCGGATCGGCGGTTGAGTGATTGCGTCGCCGATCTGCTCGCCGGGTTGGTGCCCGACCCGGCCCCGCTCGGTCGTCATCCGTCGGTGACTGCCGCCCTCGATCTGATTCCTGGTTTGCTGGCATACGGCCCGGTCCGCACCGGCGATGTCGCGCGGCGGGTAGGTCTGTCCACGACGCGGTTGACTCACCTGTTCAGCGCTCAAGTCGGGCTGCCGCTACGCCGATACGTGTTGTGGTCTCGGATTTCAACGGCGATCGCCCGGGTCGCAGCCGGTGACGACCTCACCGCCGCCGCGCATGCCGCAGGCTTTTCCGACAGCGCTCACCTGACCCGCACGTGCCGGGACACCTTCGGCTTGCCGCCG
The DNA here is from genome assembly GCF_000308415.1 of Nocardia asiatica NBRC 100129. GTDB lineage: Bacteria > Actinomycetota > Actinomycetes > Mycobacteriales > Mycobacteriaceae > Nocardia > Nocardia asiatica. The sequence goes on from NZ_BAFS01000455.1 coordinate 4,548, forward strand.
TCCGCGCTGACCAGAAATATCCGTCTCGGCACCGGGTAGTCGAACCCAGCCCAGCCGAATCGTTCAAGCTCGATCCCGGCATCGGCGGCCAAGCTCGATGCCATGAACACGATCACTGCACCCACGCTCACCCCTGGCCAGCGGCTGGCCCGCTACGGGTATGTGCCGTTGATGATTCTGGGGATCGGCGGGGCCGCGCTCGCGCTGGCCCGCACTCCCGCAGCGCCGCTGTGGCTGCTGCTGCTCGTACTGGCCGGAGTCGGGTTGTCTTTCGCGGTCGAACGGATCATCCCCTACACCGGGGACTGGAACACCTCGCACGACGACGCCGGACGCGACACGATCCACGGCATTGTCAACGAGGGCGGGTTGTTGCTGACGGTGTTGGTGGTGCCGATCGCGGCGGCGCTGTCGCCGTTGGAATCGTTGTGGCCCAATGCCTGGCCGCTGCTGGCGCAGGTGCTGCTGGCGGTGCTGGTCACCGACGTGGGAATCACGTTGGTGCACTTTGCCAGTCACAAGATCGGTGTGCTGTGGCGGTTCCACGCCGTTCATCACAGCGTGCGTCGCTTCTACGGCTTCAACGGCCTGATGAAGCATCCCCTGCACGGTGGTGTCGAGTTGCTGGCGGGTACGGCGCCGCTGCTGATTCTCGGTATGCCCGCCGTGGTGGCCGAGGTCCTCGCGGTGTTGATCGCGGTGCAGTTGCTGCTGCAGCACTCCAACGCCGACTACCGTGTCGGCCCGCTGCGCTACGCGCTCGCCCTCAACGAAGGCCACCGCTTCCATCACCTCAAATGGGCCGGGATCGGCGACGTCAACTTCGGGTTGTTCACCTTGATCTGGGATCACCTGCTCGGCACGTTCTCCTTCGACCCACAGCGCAGGTTCACCAGCGACGACCTCGGCATGGCCGCCAAACCGAACTACCCCGACGCCTACCTCGCTCAACTGGCCGAGCCCTTCCGACCCAGTGGCGCCTGCAAATTCAGCGACACACCCGACATCCCGACCCGGGAAACCGAGCCTCGCTAACCGAGCACCACAGCAGGCACCGAGCCTGGCCCTGGGCTCTGTCCGTCCGACCGGTGCCACTGCTATCTTCTATACATTCATACATAGCAATGTATTTATGCAAATGAGTGGTTGTTGAATCTTGATGCGGCGCAACCGCATCCACGACACGAAGGTGACCGATCCCGGTATGGAACCCATCGTCGCGCAGATGCTCGCAGCGTATGGAGCACGCGTCGATCTCGTCTGCGAACCGCACCCGGCCGGGGGCTGGCAGCAGGCGCGCCGTGACCGGGTCACCGAACTGCTCGACCGGGAGGCCGATGCCTGGTGCCCGGATCAATACAACAATCCCGACAACGTCGATGGCTACGAGCCCCTGGCGCTCGAGCTGGTGGAACAGTTGGGCACAGTGGATGTGCTGGTGTGCGCGGTCGGCACCGGCGGCCACTCCGCCGGCGTTGCGCGGGTGCTGCGCCGGTTCAACCCGGATCTGACGCTGATCGGTGTGGACACGGTGGCCTCCACGATCTTCGGCCAGCCCGCAGGTCCGCGCCTGATGCGCGGCCTGGGTTGGAGCATCTACCCATCCAATGTCGACTACGCCGCCTTCGACCAGGTGCACTGGGTGGCGCAGGCCGAGGCGGTGTGGGCCTGCCGCACCCTCGCCGCCACCCACTACACCTGCGGCGGTTGGAGCGTGGGAGCCGTGGCTTTGGTCGCGGGATGGGCGGCCCGCACCCATGACGCCGACACTGTGATCGCGACGGTGTTTCCCGACGGGCCGCAGCGCTACTTCGACACCGTCTACAACGACAAATACTGCGCCGAGCATGGTCTGCTCGACACCGCCCCGCCGACCGAACCGGATACCATCGCGCACCCGACCCAGCGGGTGGTGCAATCCTGGACCCGATGCAGCACCGTCATCGAGCCGCGCCGCCGAGCCGAGGAGGCGCTCTCGTGACCGTATTCCCAAACTTCCGCAGCTTCGACCTCGCTGCGCGGCTGCTGATGGTCAATCAGTTCGGCATCAACCTGGGTTTCTACATGTTGATGCCGTACTTGGCGGGCTACCTGGCCGGTCCGCTCGGGTTGGCGGCGTGGGCGGTCGGTCTGGTGCTGGGGGTGCGTAACTTCTCCCAGCAGGGCATGTTCCTGATCGGCGGCACGCTGGCCGACCGTCTCGGCTACAAACCACTGATCGTCGCGGGATGTCTGCTGCGCACCGGCGGCTTCGCGCTGCTGGTGTTCGCGACCTCGCTGCCAGGATTGCTGATTGCTTCGGCCGCTACAGGTTTCGCCGGTGCACTGTTCAACCCTGCGGTGCGCGCATACCTCGCCGCCGACACGGGCGAGCGCCGGGTGGAGGCGTTCGCCGTGTTGAACATCTTCTATCAGGCAGGCATCCTGGCCGGACCGCTGGTGGGCCTGGCGCTGATGGCGCTGGATTTCCGGGTGACCGCAGGCGCGGCGGCGGTGGTGTTCGCGGCGCTGACAGTCGCGCAGTTGTTCGCGCTGCCTGCGCGGCGGGCCGATGTGGCGACCGAGCCGACGTCGGTGCTCGACGACTGGCGCACGGTGGTCGCCAACCGGCGGTTCCTGGCCTTCGCGGTGGCGATGATCGGCTCGTATGTGCTCTCGTTCCAGGTCTATCTCGCCCTGCCGTTGCAGGCCCAATTCATCGCGGGAGCACGATCGCAGACCCTGGTGTCGGCGCTGTTCGTGGTGTCCGGGGTGGTGGCGGTGGCCGGTCAACTCCGGATCACCGCATGGCTCGAGACGAGGTGGGGTACCGGGCGTAGCCTGGTCGTCGGCATGGGGATCCTCGCCGTGTCGTTCCTGCCGCTGCTGGTTATTCCCGGACGAGACCGGTTCGGGGTAGGCGCCGCGGTCGCGGCGCTGCTGGTGTCGGCCGCGTTGCTGGCCATTGGTACGGCAGCGGTATTTCATTTCGAGATGGACACCGTCGTGTCACTGGCGGGCAGAGGGCTGGTCGCGACTCACCACGGCTTCTACAACACAGTGGTCGGTGTCGGTATTCTCGCGGGCAACCTCGCCACCGGCGCGGTCGTCGGCGCCGCACGCACTACCGGCGCGAACTGGGCGGTATGGCTGGGGCTCGCCGTGATCGGCGCTGTCGCGGCATTCGCGCTTCACCTACTGGATCGACCCCCGCTGGAGGGGCATGCCGAACCGACACCGGCGCAAGCCCATCCGGTGAACACACTGTATACCGGAACAGGCGCCGGCCCAGGGCTCGGTAAGGGCCTGAGCCCACGCCGACGCTGCGCCGGGCTGCGCGATGTCGCCCCCGGGCCCGGCGCCGGCAGACGGCCGCCAACACGGTCGCGGTGATCGAACCGGCGACGAGGCAGCGCGCAGCGATTTCCTGGCCGCGCCCTGTGATGACCGCGACCGTCGAAGCCACCCGGCAGGTCGGTTCGACACGTCTTCGGTGCGGCCGGGTTCGAACGACACGACACCTGAGATTCGGATGCCCGCGCCGCGACCCCTGATCAGCCGGCCTGTGGGGAACAGCGCGCGGGGTTCGAGGTCGAGCCGGGTGACCGGGACCACCTCGGGCGGGGTGAGGCTGAGCACCCCGTCGCCGGAACGCGAATGGTGCGGGTGATGCGACGGGGTGATGGTGGCCAGAGCATCGGTGTCGACGGTGGCCCCCGGCGGCCAGGCGTTGGCGGCGTCGGTGATGTCCAGGGCGGTCGGGAAGATCGCGTAGTTGGCGACCAACTCGTTGAACGTCACCACCCCCGCTCCTGCTGGTCGGGTCCGTGGTGGCCGAAGCTTTCCGCCGAACATCAGCTACTCGGCGAACCCGTGGAACGCCTCGGCCCGGTTGGTGATCGCCGTGATCTGCTCCCGCAACTCCGGCTCCGCGCGACCGAACACTCGAGACCAGTGTCAACCGCCGACCGTTGCCCCCCTTTCCGGCGTATTGCGGTTCTCATCCCTTCTATAGGACGACGATCTCTGTCGCTTCGATGCTGACGGTACGGGTGGGCAGCGGTTCCCGGGCCGGGCCGTGCAGGACCGCTCCGTCGGTGATGCTGAATTTGCTGCCGTGGCAGGGACATTCGATGGTTCCGTCGGCGACGTTGCCGACGGTACCGCCGAACCTTGCTAGAAGCTGATTCGACGAACAGCTGATCGAGGTCCTCATCACCCGGCTGGCTACTTTGCGACTGGGGGCTTCGGTGTTATCGGCCATAGGTCTGTCGGTGTGCGGCCGGATTGCTCGATCGATCGCGCAACCTGTCGATATCAACGGATATGACAGTTATCATCGGATTATGGCGATGAATCATGGTGATGGATGTCTGGCCGGTGCGGAGGGCCTGGATCCGGCGGTGGCGTTGTTCCACAGCCTGTCGGATGCGACGCGGTTGGCGATCGTGCGTCGGCTGGCGTTGGGGAGGCGCGGGTGGTGGATCTGATGGCCGGGTTGGGGTTGGCGCAGTCGACGGTGTCGGCGCATGTGGCGTGCCTGCGTGACTGTGGGCTGGTGGTGGGGCGTCCGCAGGGTCGGCAGGTGTTCTACAGCCTCGCCCGCCCGGAGCTGATGGATCTGCTGGCTTCGGCGCAGACGCTGCTGGCCGCGACCGGCAACGCGGTGGCGTTGTGCCCGAACTACGGCACCGACTCCACCACCGCGACCAGTGAGGTGTCGATGGAGGTGCGGGCATGAGTGACGCATGCTGTGGCCCCGACGAACCCACCAGCGGCAGCGGTGAGGTCGAGGAGCGGGAGCCGGAGAAGCTGTGGGAGGTCAGTGAGTTGCGCGCGGCCGCGGTCGCCGGGGTGCTGCTGGTCGCGGCACTGATCACCGGCTGGGCCGGTGGCCCGCGGGCGGTGGAGTTGAGCTTGGAAGCTGCCGCGCTGCTGGTCGGCGCCTACACGTTCGTGCCGTCGACCCTGAAGCGGCTGGTCAAGGGCAAGATCGGGGTCGGCACGCTGATGACGATCGCCGCGATCGGCGCGGTGATCCTCGGCGAGGTCGGTGAGGCCGCGATGCTGGCGTTCCTGTTCTCCATCAGCGAAGGCCTCGAGGAGTACGCGGTCGCGCGCACCCGCCGCGGTCTGCGCGCCCTGCTGTCGCTGGTGCCCGAGCAGGCCACCGTGCTGCGCGAGGGCACCGAAACCGTCGTCAGCCCTGCGCAGTTGCGGGTCGGGGACCGGATGCTGGTCCGTCCCGGTGAGCGGCTGGCCACCGATGGTGTGATCGTCGAAGGCCGCAGCAGCCTGGATGTTTCGGCGATCACCGGGGAATCGGTGCCCGTGGAGGCCGGACCCGGGTCGGAGGTGTTCGCCGGGTCGATCAACGGCACCGGCGTGCTCGAGGTCGAGGTCACCACCACCGCCGCCGACAACTCCCTGGCGCGGATCGTGCGGATCGTGGAAGCCGAACAGGCCCGCAAGGGCGAGGCCCAGCGGCTGGCCGACACGATCGCCAAACCCCTCGTTCCGGGGATCATGATCGCCGCCGCGGCGATCGCGGTCCTCGGTGCGATCTTCGGGGATCCGGCGACCTGGATCGAACGCGCCCTGGTGGTACTGGTTGCGGCGTCCCCGTGCGCGCTGGCGATCTCGGTGCCGGTGACCGTGGTCGCCGCGATCGGCGCGGCGAGCAAGCTGGGTGTGCTGGTCAAGGGCGGCGCGGCCCTGGAGGCGTTGGGCAAGGTGGGGCAGGTGGCGCTGGACAAGACCGGCACCCTGACCGCGAACAAGCCCGCCGTGGTCGACGTCGCCGCCATCGACGGCGTCGAGCCCAGCCGGGTGTTGGCTGTCGCGGCGGCACTGGAGTCCCGCAGCGAACACCCCCTCGCCCGCGCCATCCTCACCGCTACCGGAACCGTCACCCCGGCCACCGAGGTCGAAGCCGTCACCGGCGCCGGGCTGACCGGCCGCGTCGAGGGCCGCCCGGCCCGTCTGGGCAGGCCGGGCTGGATCGAGGCCGCCGCGCTGGCCGCGGAGGTGGAACGCATGCAGCACGCCGGTGCGACCGCGGTGCTGATCGAGGACGACGGCCGGGTGATCGGCGCGGTCGCCGTGCGTGACGAACTGCGGCCCGAGGCCCGCGAGGTCATCGACCGTCTGCACGCGGCTGGGTGCCGGGTGTCGATGCTCACCGGCGACAACGCCCGCACCGCGGCCGCGCTGGCCGCTGAGGCGGGGATCGACACCGTGCACGCGGATCTGCGCCCAGAGGACAAGGCCCGCATCGTCACCGACCTGCGTCAGGGCCGGTTCACCGCGATGGTCGGCGACGGTGTCAACGACGCGCCCGCTCTGGCGACCGCGGATCTGGGTATCGCGATGGGCGCCATGGGCACCGATGTCGCGATCGAGACCGCCGATGTCGCCCTGATGGGTGAAGACCTGCGGCATCTGCCGCAGGCCCTGGCCCACGCCCGCCGCGCCCGAGCGATCATGCTGCAGAACGTCGGGCTGTCGCTGGCTCTGATCACGGTGCTGATCCCGCTGGCGTTGTTCGGGGTGCTGGGGTTGGCGGCGGTGGTGGCGGTGCACGAGCTCGCCGAGATCGTCGTCATCGCCAACGGTGTCCGCGCGGGCCGCACCACCCCCCTGGCCCCGGCCCCCGCCACGACCGCGAAGCCCTCGCCCGCGCTGGCGGGCTCGCGGTCATGACCACCACACCGCCACGGTCATCGACCCCGGCACCGGAGAACGCGGCGGTGTCTCGATGGCGCGGTGGCGTGGTGTTCAGCCCCGGGTTGATGGCGTTCACCGGCCGTATCGGCGACGCGAGAGCGCATGCGCATGCCGCCGTGCAGGTCCTGTTCGTCGCCCGCGGCCGGCTCACGCTCACCGACAGCGGCGGTGGCACCGCGGTTGCCGACGCCGCGATCATCCCGCCCGGCGTCGGTCACGAGGTCCACGCCGACGCCGACACCAGTGGATTCGTCGCCTTCCTCGATCCGGATAGCACGACCGCGCGCGCCGCGCTGCGCCGGCTGGCCGGGCTGCCCGCCGATCAGGCCGCCAGCTGGGTCAGCGCCGCCACCCCCGCCGACCGACACATCGCCGTGGTCCGCGGCCGCCGGGCGAGTACCGTCGTTCCCATCCGGTGGTGGCCGATGCGCTGCGGATCGCGGGCAGTTATCCGGGTGGGCCGCCGACGCTGGTGGACCTGGCCGCCTGCGTGGGGATTTCGGCGAGCCGCTTGTCGCATGTGTTCATCGCGGAGGTCGGATTGCCGTATGCGGCGTGGCGGCGTTGGACCCGACTTCAGCGGGGGTTCGCGGTGGTCCGTGAGGGCGGTTCCTTGACCGAGGCCGCGCACGCGGCGGGGTTCGCCGACAGCGCCCACCTCACCCGCACCTGCCGCGACCTGATCGGTATCACTCCGACCGACGCGCTGATCGCCACCGGGTGGCGACCCCCACCGGACAAACGGGCTCAGGTCAGCTGATTTCTTCAAGCCCCCACCCGGGTGCGGAGGCGACGCTGGACCCATGTCCACGCTCGCCCGCCCCCTCATCCGCTACGGGTACGCCCCCGTGATGCTGCTCGGCCTCAACGGCGCCGGGATCGCCGTGACCGCTGCCGGCGCCAGCAAACTCTGGCTGCTCGCCCTGCTCGCCGTCGCGGTCGCGTTGTCGTTCACCGCCGAACGCCTCCTGCCCTACCAGCACGCCTGGAACAACTCCCAGGGCGATTCCGGCCGCGACGGCGCCCACGCCTTCGTCAACGAAACCCTCATCCTCGCCAGCGTCGCCGCCATCCCCGCCCTCGCGACGCTCATCCCCGGCGACGGAATCTGGCCCACCAGTTGGCCATTCCTCGTCCAGGTGCTGATCGCGATCCTGGCCGCCGACCTCGGCATCACCCTGGCCCACTACGCCAGCCACAAAATCGAGGTGCTGTGGCGCTTCCACGCCGTGCACCACAGCCTCACCCGCTTCTACGGCCTCAACGGCCTGATGAAACACCCCCTGCACCAAACCATCGAAATGACCGCCGGCGTCAGCCCGCTGCTGCTCGCCGGGAGCCCGGTCCCGGTTGCCGCCGCGTTGTCGCTGGCGGTCGCGGTGCAGCTGCTGTTGCAACACTCCAACGCCGACTACCGCATCGGTGCATTGAAACATGTTCTGGCGCTCAGCGAAGGCCACCGCTTCCACCACCTCAAATGGGCAGGCATCGGTGATGTCAACTTCGGGCTGTTCACCCTGGTCTGGGACCACCTGCTACGCACCTACAGCTACGACCCGCACCGCCGCTTCACCAGCGACGACCTGGGCATGGCCGCCAAACCCGACTACCCCACCACCTACCTCGCTCAGCTCGCCGAACCCTTCACCCGCCGCGGCGGGTGCACGTTCACCAGCACCGACACCCACGCCGTGCACCCAGCTGCCGCCGCCAAGGCGACCACACCCTGACCCGCAACCCCGCATCGCACCCGCCCATCTCGAAAGGACATGTCATGGCATCGATCCCCCCGGCAGCACGCGCCCGCTACCACGAAGAAATGCAGGCCGCCAAGACCAGCGCCGACCCGGCTCAACGCTGGACACACCTCGAACGCGCCCACATCTTGTCCCAACCCGACCCGTGGCTGCACACCCGCAACCACCTCGCCATGTTCGCCCTCGCTGTGCGGCAGCGTGACCGCCGCGAAGCCCTCGGCCAGGTCGTGCGGATCATCGTGGCCGCCCCCGGATCCCTGTCGGGCCGCTACCCCGAAGGCAACACCGGCCGCGCCCGCGTCAGCCTGCGCCAGCCGATGCCGACCCCGCCGGATCTCGCGGCCCTGCTGCACCCGGCTGCCGCCTGACCGCAAGGCTTCGCCGTCCGCGGCAGGGTCCCGGGTGGTCTAGTCCGGGTTTTCGAGCCAGCACACGGAAGACCACTCCGCCGCGGCCGGTGCGGGCGCAGTACTCGTCCTGAACCCGGCGTCGGTGAGGTAGCCGACCGGTTCCCGGAGATGGTCGGCGGCCAACCGCCAGCAGTTCGGCCCACCGCCACTGCACTATTCGTTGGTCGTGAGATCGCGTGACCGACAGCAGGTAGCGCGGCGATCGCTCTGTCGGGGCGGTTGAGGATGTTCAGTGGTGGACAATGGCGTGGGCTTGGTGCCGGTGTTGGGTCAGGCGGTGCGTGGGGCGTACATGATCACGGTGACGCCGAGTAAGCAGACCAGGGCGCCGGTGACGTCCCAGCGGTCGGGGCGGAAACCGTCCAGGGCCATGCCCCACGCCAGCGAGCCGGCGACGAAGACGCCGCCGTAGGCGGCGAGGATGCGACCGAAGTGGGCGTCGGGTTGTGCGGTGGCGACGAATCCGTAGAGCCCGAGAGCGATGACGCCTGCGCCGATCCAGGCCCAGCCGCGGTGCTCGCGCACCCCTTGCCACACCAGCCAGGCACCGCCGATCTCGGCAACGGCGGCCAGGACGAACAGCAGGATCGAACGCAATACGGTCATGGCTGCCGAGCCTACGATCCCGGGTTCACGACGTGGTGGTGCAGCCGCACCCCGAACCTGTGCAGGCAGCGGCCGAGTCGGTATCGCTGGTGCATCCGGCGCGGCGGGCTCGGGCGCGCGACCAGATCAGTCCAGCTGCTCCGGCGGCGGGCAGGACGAAGCCGAGCGGTTCCAGCCACGACAGGCTCAGCAGGGTGATGCCGCCGCCGAGGATCCCGGTGGCGAGCAGGATCGGTGCCAGGCAGCAGCCGAGACAGATGGCCGCGCCCAGTCCGATCGGCGCCCACCAGCGCCGGGAGCTGGTGGTGGGGTCAGCAGCCACAGTCGCCTCCCACAGTGGTGGTGCTGTCGTGGTCGTCGGTAAATGGCACTGGGCAGCAAGGGCTTTCGCTGCATGCGATCAGGTCGTCGCATCCAGCCTCCAGGGCGGCGCGCAGGGTGTCGCGCACCGCGGTCAGCTCGGCGAGCTTCGCGTCGACCTCCGCCAGCTTCGCCGCCGCACGGGCCTGCAGCCCGGTATCGGCGCGGCGGCGCCCGAAGTGGGTGACATCCAGCAGGTCGGCGACCTCGTCGAGGGTGAACCCGAGGCGTTGGGCGGCCTTGATCACCCGCAGCACCGTGACCGCCTGCTCCGGATACAACCGATGCCCGCCCAGGGAGCGGTCCGGTTCGGCGAGCAAGCCGCGGCGCTCGTAGTAGCGCAACGTCTGCGCGTTCACACCGGCCGCGGCGGCCAGTTCCCCGCTACGCATGCCCGTCATCGACCGGCTCCAGCGACGGCGGTCTGGGCGCGGGCTGCCATCGCGTCGAGCACCTCGATGTAGGCGGTGGGCACGTCGATCCACATGACGGTGCCCGCCGGGGTGGATTGGAAGGTGAAGGTGTAGAACGAGCAGCACGCCGACTCCCGCGCAGCCAGATCCCGCCCGACCGGCTCGGCGTCGGCGTCTGCGGTGAGGGTCAGCTCGAGCCGTGTGGGATCCGCGCGGTGGGTGGCCTGCACCGAGTCGGCGAAGAACTGGTCGAACTCGGCCAGCCGCGTCGGACGCTCCGCGGTCGGCAGGGTGCATGCCGACAGGTTCATCATCAGATCAGGTTGATCGTTGTTGGTCATACGATCACGGTAAACCTGTACCCCGGTACAGGATGCAACCCCGAAATGCCGGACCGGGCTGGTCTTCGGTCAGGGGTGCGTGTTGATCGGTTGGCTCGCGCAGTGGTCGCGCTGGCCGGTGTGGGAGCTTTCGAGCACGGTCATCGCGCTGTCGCGGACTTGTTGCAGGCGCGCGAGTTGGGTGTCGATGCGGTCCAGCACCTGCTCGAGTCGCCAGCGTTGGTTGGCGCACGTCGTGTCGCCGTCGTCGAGGTCGCCGAAGGCGTCGACGACTTCATCGAGCGTGAATCCCAGTGCTTGCAAGGACTTCGTCAGCCGGATGCGGTCGGCAGCGTCTGGTCCGTAGCGGCGGTAGCCGGACGGCTCCCGGTGCGGGGCGGGCAAGACACCGCGGCGTTCGTAGTAGCGCACCGTGTCGACGGTGACGCCGGCCTCCTTGGCGACCTGGCCGATCTTCATCGTCACCTCTCCCGCGATCGGTCTTGACTCTGGACTTAGGTCCAGACTTTACGGTTGCCGGTGACAGGACACCACCACGACAACGAGGAGCAGATCGGTGACCGAAACCCACGACATCCCGCCCGATGCACCCATCGTGTGCACGATCCGACCCGGCGACGACGAGCACGCGATCATGAATGCCTACCGCGGATTGTTCGCCGAGGCGTTCATCAGCGGTCAGCGCACCGAGTGGGGAGTGCGCTGGACCTTCCGCCAGCAAGACGACATCGAGACGCGGGTGCGGCAACAGGCGGCGTTCGAGCAGAACTGCTGCCCATTCCTGCGCATGGCGATCACCGTTGCCGACGGCACCGTGGTGTGGGATGTGATCGGACCGGCCAATGCGGCCGCGTTCCTCGACGAGTACGCCCAGTTGCCGCAGACCGCGTTCGGCAGCGTCGACGCGCTTCGCGATCGCACGATCGCGGCGGGAATGACTCTGAACGACCAACGCTAGCCACAGATCGTCGAGCCGTTTGCTCATCCCTCGCCCCGGCGTTCGGCGAACACCGATCTCATCGGGGGCCACGTCCTCGAGCGGCCGTCTGCCGCCGGAGGATGGCGGCAGGCTTGTCGACGACCCTCATTGTGTTAGGAGACTCCCGAAGCTAAAGTTTGGCCAGGCTAAATTCGGTATTCGGTGAGGCGGTATTCGATGGCGGCGGCGTCGCGGCGGAATTTCCTTGCAGGTGGTGCGCTGCTCGGGGCAGTCGGAACCGTCGCGGTTCCCGCGATGGTCACCGCCGAACAGCGGCCCGCCGGAGGTCACGGCAGCGGTCACGGTGACACTGCGGTGGCGTCGGTTCACGGTGGTGGCGTGGAGGGCCCGACCTTCCGGCTGGGCGCGACGGTCGATCACGACGCGAACGGGTTCAACCCGACGGCGATCTTGCGCGATTTCGACTACGGCCAGGTGTCACGGCTGCCCGACGGGCGAACACTGCGCACCTGGGAGATCGCCTCCAGCGACGAGGAGCTGGAAGTGGCTCCCGGCGTGCGGTTTCCGGCGTGGACATTCAATGCCCGCGTCCCCGGCCCGACCCTGCGCTGCACCGAGGGCGACCAGTTGCAGGTCACCTTCACCAACGGCTCGCAGCATCCGCACACGATCCACTTCCACGGCATCCACCCCGCCGAGATGGACGGTGTGCCCGGCATCGGCCCCGGTGTCATCGCACCGGGGCAGTCGTTCACCTACGAATTCGACGCCCGCCCGTTCGGGCTGCACCTGTATCACTGCCACGTCGGTCCGCTGGCCGAGCACATCGCCCGCGGCCTCTACGGCACCTTCATCGTCGACCCGCCGACCCCGCGCCCGCCCGCGGACGAACTGGTGATGGTGATGCACGGCTACAACACCACCTTCGACGCCGAAGGCAACCAGCTGTATGCGGTCAACGGCATCCCGTTCCACTACATGCACGAACCGGTGCGGGTCACACGCGGTGAGCTGGTGCGGATCTACCTGGTGAACGTCCTCGAATACGACCCGATCAACAGCTTCCACATCCACGGCAACTTCTTCGACTACTACCCCACCGGCACCCGGCTGCAACCCACCGAGTTCACCGACACCGTCGTGCAAGCCCAGGGGCAGCGCGGCATCTGCGAACTACGCTTCCCGCACCCGGGCCGGTTCATGTTCCACGCCCACAAAAGCGAGTTCGCCGAACTCGGCTGGATGGGCATGTTCGAGGTGGTCGAACCATGACCGAACCCGCTGCCACCCACCCACAGACCTCCCGGCTGCCCGCCTGGGTCTCCTGGGCCGGAGTCGCCCTGCTGGTCGCCGCCGTGCTCACCGCCCTCGGTCTGGTCGGTGGGCGCGCGCTGCCCGACCGCACCGGCCCACCGGTGGAGGAGCTCGCGGTGGAGCACACCGTCCTCACCCCGGGCCGGATCGAGCTGACCGTCCGCAACACCGGGCCCGACCCGGTCACCGTCGCGCAGGTCTTCGTCAACGACGCCTACGTCGACGTCCGCGGCGGAGAACAACCGATCACCCGAAAGCGCACCGCCACACTGGAGTTGAACTATCCCTGGCAGAACGGGCAACCCTATCTGGTGTCGATGCTCACCTCCACCGGGCTGGTGATCGAGCACGAAATCCCCGCCGCCGTCGCCACCCCGCGCCCCGGCCCTAGTTTCTACGGCCTCATGGCGCTGCTGGGCACCTACGTCGGCGTCATCCCCGTGCTGCTGGGCATGCTGTTCCTGCCGCTGCTGCGCCGCACCGCCGGTTCGGCGCTGCGACTGCTGCTCGCCGTCACCGTCGGCCTGCTGGCGTTCCTGGCCGTCGACGGCGCCAGCGAGGGCCTCGAACTCGCCCAAGGCTCCGGCGGCGCGTTCGGCGGCGCGGAACTGGTCATCCTCGGCGCCGCCGCAGCCTTCCTGGCGCTCACCGCGGTCGACCGCTTCCTGCGCGCCCGCCGCGCACAAGGCGAGGCCACCGGGCGCCGGTTGGCGTTCATGATCGCCGGCGGGATCGGCTTGCACAACCTCGGTGAAGGCCTCGCCATCGGATCCGCCTACGCCGTCGGCGAACTGGCGCTCGGCGCCTTCCTCGTCCTCGGTTTCGCCATCCACAACACCACCGAAGGCGTCGCGATCGTCGCACCACTGATCCGGCAGCGCACACCACTGCCCACACTGCTGACCCTCGGGCTGCTGGCCGGCGCCCCGGCCATTCTCGGCGCGGTCGTCGGCGCCAGCGTCAACAACGCCGAACTATCCGCGCTGCTGCTCGGTGTCGGCGTCGGCGCCATCGCCCAAGTCATCGTCCAGATCACCCCCGCGCTGCGTGCCGAGGGCCACGACCGAGCCGACGCCACCATCCTCGGCGGCATCATCGCCGGAATCGCCGTCATGTACCTGACCGGCCTGCTGGTCACCGCCTGACAGGACACCGACTCGCCATGACCCCACCAGCACACCCCAGCCTGCCCAGACGCACCTTCCTCGCCTGCGCCGCCGCCGCGACCGCGGTCACCGCCACAGGCTGCAGCGCGGGCCACGCCACCGACACCGCACCGTTCACCGTGCCCAGCACCGACATACCAGTAGGCGGCGGCAAGATCTTCCCCGACCAGGCCACCGTCATCACCCAGCCGAAACCCGGCGAATTCCATGCCTTCTCCACCACCTGCACCCACCAAGGCTGCACCGTCAGCGACATCCGCAACGGCCTGATCGTCTGCCCCTGCCACGGCAGCCGCTTCCGCATCACCGACGGCACCCCAGAACGCGGACCCGCCCGAGAACCCCTCACCCGACGCGGAACCCAGACCGAAGGCCACAACATCCACATCAACTGACACCCACAGCTACCGAACGGCTCGACCACACCGATCAGCGGCGCACGCCGCCCGACGCGAAACCAGCGTGCTGGGCGGGATGCCGCCACGGCGTCATCGCGCGGCAGCCGCCGCTGTGCTTGTCGGCCAGCACGAGGCGCTGTTCGAGCGCGAGCAGGATCTGACGTCATTCCCGGCGGCCGGCCTCGGCATCGATGGGGACGGACGCATTCCCAGCTGGGTTGTGCGGCGTCCGGTCTGCCCGAGCACAGCGTCGGAGTAGGAAGAGCCCTCGGAGAACAGGCCCCGTTCGGCCAGACCCACCCCGATGAACAGCAGGGTCACCGGGAACTCGTTGGCGATGTATTTGAAGTGGTTGCTGATCTCCAACCGCTGGTCGCGTTCATGCGCAGGAAATGCAGGTCATCGGCCACTAATAGCCTTGTCTCGCAGGACAGGACGCGGTCCAGGGCGCGGCCGGCGAATTGGGCGGCGCTGCCGCGTTCTGTGCACGGGTGGGCGAAGAATTTCAGCATCGCCCGGTTGAACTCCCGCATCCCGGTGTTGCCGGTCAATCCGACCCGGCACGCCGGCCACCGCTGGTGACCGCTCGTAGTACGGTCGCCGCCTTCCGTGATTTCGCGGCGGTGGAGCTCCTTCGCGAACGCCAGCACCGAGGTTGTCTTACCCAACCCCGGGAATGCGTCGATCCCGACCGCACCCTTGGCCTTGTCTCCGTCCTGGGCGTTGGAATCGACGATGTCCCACAACTGTTCATGAAGCTCCGCCAGCTGCGGAGTCCTCAGCCGCCCCAGGTTGGCGTGCCACCCCCGGCGACGCCGGTTGTAGTCGACCTGCAGTATGCGCGGCGTCACCGCTGCGGCGGCAGGGGCCAAGACCGGGATCTGCTGTCCACCTGCGCGCTGGCGGATCGGAATCCGATGTCTCTTGGCCACACGCAACATGGACACGTAGCTCGTGCCGAGTTCTGCGGCGATATCGGCAAGGGTGCGCTGGCCGATCACATACTGGGCGAACAGCCACTCGCGATCGCGCATCTGGTGCCGGATCGATGGTTCAGGCTTCGATCACTACATCGAAAACCCTGTCGGGCAGGTGGTCGAGAACCCTGGCCCGCGTCGCGATCGCGCGGAAATTCTGCCAAAGCCGACGCCGGATGTCGCTGTTGGTGCGATTGTGCAGCATCGCCAGACGGGATTCGAGGTGCCGAAGATCGCCGGGCCGAGACGCCCGCGTGGATCTCGTACTGGCGGGAAGATCTGTTTCGGTCAGGAGCCTGTCTTGTGGGATGGCTTGGAGCACCTGGTCCGGCATGGCTGCGTTGACCGAGAAGTAGAGGTCCATCTCGACGGCGCGCTGTACCTGATCGGTGTCGCCGAGAAACCAGTGCAGCACCGCACCGGGGTGCGGTCGCTGGGCGAGCAGGTCCAGCACTGTGTCGACCTGGCCCGCGCTGTGGATCGAGAGGAGAACCTCTCGGGTCTTCGGCGATCGCGAGAACCTGTGAGAAGACCGCCGTCTGAAGCTCGCGGTCGCCACGGCGGTCGAGGCCGACTTCGCCGATGAGACACGGACCGGCCAGGGTCGAACGGAACTCATCCGCGTCGAACTCGACCAAAGCTGCCTTCACACCTGGATGGGCTCCGGTGCCCAAGATCAGCGTTGAGTCTTTCCGATCGAGGGCGACGCGTGCTTCGTGCGGTGTCCGCGTGACGGCCAACACGATCGCGGGCCCCAGTGCCGCTATCTGCGTGCCGGTCACGTCCGTTGCGATGTGAGCGTGGCAGTCCAACGGGGACAGCCGGTCAGGGAAGGGGGACACGTCTGATCTCCTCCAAGCCGCGTTCGCAGACCTCGATGATGGCGTCGATGTCCGTGCTCGGTGGGAGCGCTCCGACAGCGAGGACGGAGAGATCGTCGAACCCTTCGGCAAGTGCCTGCCGGACATCGCGAATGTCGCGATAGCGCCGCTCGTGCAGCTTCTGTTGCGCGTCCCCAGACAGGGCGTCTGCGAGATAGATAGACCTGTCGATGTGGCCGCTGCGGGGGAACGCGCCTCGCCGGACGATGCACGCGACGCACAGGTCGCAGTTGAGGTTCGCGGTGCCCCCTGCGTAGTACTGGCCGTCGAATTTCGAACACGACACGCTGGATGCGGCCGCGGTCAGCAACTCTTCGCCGACGTGGTCATGAGCGTGGTCCAGGAGTTCGCCTTTGGTGTGATAGTGGTAGGGATTCGCGATGGTGACGGGTATCGCGAGCTGCCCGAGCAGGTCATTGATACGGGTGAAGGTCTCGGGGTGGGTCGACCGTGTCGACAGCGCCCCTCCTCGCGCCGCGGTGAGCGGTGGGTTGATACTGGTGAAACCGTTCTCCGGCACTGTTACCCGATGGGCGCCGGAGGCGGCGGCCATCGCGGTGGCCAGCGCCATGAACAGCAGGCTTCGGCTCCTTGAGGAAGACTCGACCGCGTTGCCGCGCTGGCGGAATTCGAAGCGACGATGGAGGAAGGCTTCTATCTGCTTCGATTTCATCCAGCCGACGAGCGTGTTCTGTGCTCCGCGTACTGCGTTGTTGCCGTCGGCATGGCTGCACATCAGAAACAATGTCGCTCCACCTCCAGCCCGGCGAACCGGCGGCCGGGCATAGGAGGCCATCTTCCAGCACATGTGATCCGGCACGACAGGTACCGCCCGGCCTGGATCGTTCATGCCCAGGTCCACTGAGGGCGACGGTCCGGCTGGACGTCACCGTGGGCCCTGCGTCAGCATCCCGAGAAACTCACCCAGGAACCGCGCCCACTCATCACCCACCACGACCTGACCCTCAAACACCAACCCACCGACGGAACAAGAGGCTCACAGCTACTCCAGCCGTTTTTCCGAAAATTGCGTCACACCTGCCACTTTCACGTACAAACCGAGAACTTGGGTTGACTGTTATCGGTCAGCGATCTAGGTTAGAGGCGTCTTCCGCACGGATCGCCGTCATCGGTGGTCCGAATTCGTGTTCAAGTCCCCTCTCGCGCACAGATTCACGTCAGTCGTGACACCTTCCCGAGCCGCGTGTTGGAGTGCACTCGCACACACGGAGGCCACCAGTGGAAACATACTCTGACCTGGAACGATTGCTGACACGTCTGCCAGATCGCGACACAACCGCCCCATCGCGAAAAGTTTGCTGACAGGGGCGATCAGCGGTGATCGCGCCGGTCATCCCGCCGCAGTCGCCGTTGCAGGAACTCATTTACGGACCGCAGGTCACGAACCGCGTGGTTCGTACCGCCGATGACGATCTCGTCTACGGACTCTGCTCTGTCGGAGACGGAGGCCGGATCCTCGACAAGATCACCTTCACCGCACTGTCCTGGCGTCCGGGCTTTCGTCTGGAGCTGAGCCGGGGTTCTGCTGCCCCGCCCGGTTCCCGCGGGTGGCATCGCCATGACCGAGGGCGGGTACTTCCGCGTTCCGTACCGGCTGCGGCGCCGAGTAGGTCTGTTGATCGGACAGCGGACCCTGCTGATCGGGCACCGCAGCCGCCGCGCGCTGCTGATACATCCGCCCGCCGCGCTCGATGAGTTGTGCGCCGCGAGCCTGCGACTGCTGATCGGACGGCTGCTCGCGGGGGCGGCGTGTACGGGGGAGTACCCTCGCAATCCTCGGCGTGGAAGTACTCGGACACGGTGGTGAATCCGTGCCGTAAGTAGTGCCGAGGCGGGGCAAGATTTCGAGTGGACTGGGAGGCCGGGGTGAGCGGGACGGAATGGGAGATGTTCCGCTCGGAGGTGTTTGCCATCGCCGAGCGTTACGCCATCCAGACGTTTTCGAATCCCGGCACCCTGGTGCTCTCCAGCGGATCCTCGTCCACGGAAGCCGAAGTGCGCGGGGCTAATCCACACATCAAACTGGTGGATATGGGCGACGCCGCGGTGCGCATCGAAACGGGCTGGTGCGTCCGCGCCATCGCCGACTACGAAATCCAATTCGAGGACAAGCCGTCCCAGGCGGCCGCGGCGGTCGAGGCGATCATTCTCGGGGGCGCCGAAGAGTATGTGATCACCGATGACGACGACCGGTGGGTTGCGTTCGGGTGGTGTATTCGGGGCAAGGATTCCCTGATGTCGCAACCCCCGCACATCACCTCGGGACGAAAGGCGGTTCGTCGGCTCCTGCCGTGGCGGTCGGCGTGACTGTGCGGCCAGGAGCTCGAAACCAAGCCGACCCAGCTGCCAACGGTGCAGCGTGCCCAGCCGTGGAGTCGGCCGGGCACGGTGACGGTCGAATCGGAGCCACCGACCTTCACGCGCATCGGCACCTTGCCGTGTCCGAAGCCGTTAGGTGGAAAGGTGATCGGCGTCAAGGTGTAGCCGGACTCGGCTCATGACTTGGAGGCTGTGGATGCGGCGGCGATGATCCAGTTGCCGAATTCCACGGCGAGGTGCCATCGGTGCTGGTGAATGAAGCGGGCGGGCAGATTCGCCGGAAATTGCACTGTCAGTAGGGCTTCCATTGTTCTGCGGCGGTCGAGGAATTGGTGTCGTACGCCGCCGATCACGAGGCCGTCGTCGAGCAGGGCCTGGCCCGCGATCTGCTGGGGGTAGCGGGGGTCGGCGGGGATGGTGAGCGCTTCGGTTCTGTCGTAGTCGACGAGAAATCGGGTGGCCAGGGGTGACCCGCCGGTGGTTTCGACGACTTCCTGGCGGCCGTCGGGGAGGCCGCGCAGGAGGTAGTGGTCGGGGCAGGCGTCGACCATATCGGTCTCGGCGTTGGTGGCGGTGAGGTCGGAGAACCAGGCGGCGAATCGTTCGGCGCTGTAACCGGGAACCTCCAGGCGGGTGACGGCGTGCGCGGTGCGGCCCCGGCTTAGCGCGACCCCGGCGCGCGTCATCCGCTCGGAGATCTCGAGGTCACGCCGAAGGGCGGCGTACACGCCCGCGTGACCCAGGCGGGTCTTCATCGAGGTCAGCGCGGATCGTCGCGCGTCGAGCGGAGCGCCGAGCAGGCCCTCCGAACGCTTATTCGGCGCGAGTTCGGCGAAGGCTCGCGATCCCACGCGGCGGGCGAGCTTGGTCAGCACCGCCGAGGCCCGGCGGGCTTCCCATGCTCGTACTTGTTCTCGCGAGACTTGTTCGCCGCCGATGTACGTCCGAATCGCGATGAACTCGCCCATGAGCCTCGCCTTCCTCTCCGTTTTCGTTCCGGCCACTTCCGTCGGGCAACCAAAGTCCGCCCGCCCTGGAAGCGCGGTCGGCTAACGCCGGGCAGACCAGCGTCAACGCACTCTCACACCCTCGCGAACGCAGGTTTTCCTAGCTCTGATCGCCCGACGCGGTTGACGGCGGTGGCCCGAGTCACCATGCTACCTTAAAGCAAGTCCAGCTTGCGTTAATACTTCACTCCTGTTCGAACCCCTCGCCGACGCGCGCGAACAGGGAAGCGGGCGAAAGGAATTCGTCGATGCTGACCAGGCGAAACTTCATGAACCGGACCGCAGGAGCGGCCGCCACTGCGGCGACCGCGATGTACCTGGGCGGCGGCGCAGCGAGGGCGAATCCCGGGTTCCCGGTCTTCGGAACCGGGCTGCGGACCTTCATCGGCGGTGCGCCGGTCGAGCAGTCCCGGGTCGTGGAATGGGAGCGTCGACGCCTGTCGGCGGCGGCGGCGCGACTGTCGACCGACTTTGCCGGACTGTTGCGGGGTGAGCTCGATTCTCTGATCGATCGATTCGCCGTCGCCGTGGACGACATCTCCGCCGCGCGGTCGGCCCTGTCGAGGGCGCGCATCCCGATCGGCTCGGACGGACTGCGGGCACTGCTCGCCGCCGAACTGGCGACCTCCGAGGCGGCCACGCGGACCGCGCTCGCCGCTTCGGGCGCGCAATGGGCGATCTCGACCACCGAGATCGTCAGCGACCGAGGCAGCGGCGCGGTGCGGCCGTTCCCGGCCTGTACATCGCCGCACACGAGTGGCATCGGGCCTGCGAGTTCGGCAACTGGATCACCGCGTACCTGCGCTGACCGAACCGCTCGCGGCCCGGTCCGCCCGTCGACGGCTCGCGCGTCGAGTAGAACAGGGGCATGGATCAGCGCGGACGCGACGCGAGCATCGAGAAACCGTCACCGCCCCCGGCCCCGCGCAAACGGACCGGCGGGCGGTCGGCGCGCGTGCGCGACGCGGTACTGACTGCCACGCTGGAGCAGGTAGCCGAACACGGGATCGAGGGGCTGACCATCGGCGATGTCGCGGCCAGGGCGGGTGTCGCGGAGACGACGATCTACCGGCGCTGGGGCACGCGCACGGCCCTGATCGCCGAGACCGTCACCGAATTGGCGGCGGCGGGCAACCCCGCGCCCGACACCGGGACGTTGCGCGGCGATCTCCGGAAACTCGCCGAACAGATCTCCCACCTGATCTCGCGCCCCGGCATCGCGCGGCTGCTGGGCACGACCATTGCCCTATCGGCCGATCCGGAGGTCGCCGAGGCGCGCCGACGCTTCTGGGACGACCGCTTCGACCGGACCGCGCACGTCATCGGCAGGGCCGTCGACCGCGGGGAGCTGCCGCCGGACGTCGATGCCCGCGAAGTACTCGAAACCCTCGCCGCCCCGATATATTTCCGTCTCCTGGTAGTCGACGGCCCGCTCGACGACGAATTCATCGCGCGCTGCATCGAGCGCACGCTCATCCTGCACGGGGTATCCCGCTGATGTCCGCGCCTTCGGCGACTGCCGCGCAGACCTTGGCGGTGCAGCGGAGGTGGAAGATCGAACCCGACGTCCGCGACGTGCTCGGCGTCGCAAGCCCGATGTCGTGCTCGAAGCCAGGGCGCGCCGGGCCCACTGGCGCCGCCCTCGACATGGTCGCCGACAGCGGTCGAGTCGAAGCCGTCGGCATCCCCGCACAACACCACGCTCGATTTGGACTCGAGCGCGAACGTGACGAGGGGCGCAGTCTGCTTCAGGGCGGGGATTGATCGAATCTCCGCCCTGAGTTCCTCCGGAATGTAGGGCGACTGCGTTGGTGCTCGGCCTCTCTCTGGAACGCCCCTGAGACAGGCCACGAAGGGGCGGTCCCAGACGGGCGACGCGCCCGGTCCTACCGTGCTGTTTTCGTCCAGGTGACCGGCAGTTCGTGCACGCCATAGATATTCATGTCGGTTCGCAGTCTCACCTCACCGGCGGGGATGGCGAGTGCGAGGGTCGGGAAGCGGCGCAGCAGGCCGGCGAAACCGGCGCGCATCTCGATGCGGGCCAGTTGCTGGCCCAGGCATTGGTGGACGCCGTGGCCGAAGGACAGGTGGCCGCGAGCCTTGCGGTGGATGTCCAGGGTGTCGGGGTTGTCGAAGCGCTGCGGGTCACGGTTGGCGGCCAGCAGCGAGACGACGACGGTCGATCCCTTGTTGATCGTCTCGCCGCCGAGTTCGATGTCCTCGGTGGCGTACCGATAGAAGATGTCGGCGACGGACAGGTAGCGCAGGAGTTCTTCGACGGCGCCGGGCAGCAGATCCGGGTCGGCGCGCAGCTCGGCCAGCTGCTCGGGGTGCTCGAGGAGCGCGAAGGTGCCCAGCGCCAGCATGTTCGCGGTGGTCTCGTGGCCCGCGAGCAGCAGCAGGAAGGCGATGCCCGTCAGCTCCTCGATGGTGAGGTCGTCGTGGCGGGCCAGGTCGGACAGGATGTCCTCGCCGGGTTCGGCGCGTTTGCGCATGACCAGTTCGGCCAGGTACGTCGTCATCGCGCCGTAGGCGGCCATCTTCTCCTCGAGCGGCTGTTCCTTGATCAGGAACTTGGCGGAGTTGACCTGGAAGTTCTCCCGGTCGGCGTAGGGGACGCCGAGCAGTTCGCAGATCACCAGCGAGGGCACCGGCAGCGCGAACGCCTTCACCAGGTCGACCGGCGGGGTCAGGCTCGCCATCTCGGCCAGCTGCCGTTCGACGATGTCGCCGATGTGCGCTTCGAGCTGCTTCATGCGGTGGACGGTGAACGCGCCGGTCAGCTTGCGCCGCAGCCGGGTGTGGTCGGGCGGGTCCATCGCGACGAACAAGCCCGGCACCTGCGGGGACGGTTCGGTAGCGACGGGCATGCCGGTCTCGTACGGCACGTGCAGGATGCCGATGTCCTGGCGGGAGCTGAACCGGGTGTCGGCAATGAGCCGACGGACCGCGTCGTAGCCGGTGACCAGCCAGCCCTCGTGACCGTCAGGGAAGATCATGGGGCTGACCGGGCGCGCCTCGCGCAGGCGGGTGATCGCGCGGGGCGGGTCGAAGGGGCTCGCGTCGCGCTCCATGGGGAGGCCGTGTGGGATGGCAACTACTTCACTCATCAGGCTTTCTTCCTTGTGGTTGGTACGGATTCGATCGACACAGCTCGGACGCCCTCCATGCGGCTAGTCGCCGGGGAGGATGGTGATCGCGCCGGACGGGCACACCTGGGCGGCCTCGCGCACGGCCGCCTCCCGCTCGGGCGCGGGCGCGAGGTCCAGCGGCACCACCCGGCCGTCCTCGGTGTCCTGGTCGAACACGTCGGGGGCGGTCAGTACGCACATACCGGCGCTGATGCAGCGCTCACGGTCCACCCGGAGCTTCATGGGTTACCCCCCGTCCGGGTGCGGGGGCGCACGCCGTAAGCAAGCGCGTCGGTGCGCAGCGGGAACTTGTCCCCGTATGCCTTCAGCCCGGAAGCTGCGATCGCTGAACTGTTCACGTCGATACTGTCGCCAGCTCGGCTGATACCGACCTGACACCGGCCTGACACGTCCACTGACATGTGTTCGACCTGGTCCTACCGCAGCTCGTGACCGTCGCAACCTGGCCGATCAGCCCGTGAGCGCCGACGACTGCCCACGCTGTCGCCGGGCGACGATCGGAAATCGTCCGGCCCAGGTCGCCGCCGCCATGGGAGCGGTTGCCACCGAGGGGACGGGCGCCCCGCCGACCGCCGGTCGTCCACGGCAGAATGGCCGGGT
>NZ_BAFS01000454.1 GCF_000308415.1 Nocardia asiatica NBRC 100129
AAGCTGCCGCCGTTGACGGTGTTGCGTTCCACCTCGAGCACCACGAAGCCGCACCGCCGCGCCATCCATTCGATCTGGTCGAGGGTGTAGTACTCCAGGTGCTCGTGACAGATGGTGTCGTAGGAGGTCGTCGCCAGCATCGCGGGCAGATAGCTCTGTTCGAGCACCCAGACGCCGTCGTCGGTGAGGCTGTCGTGCACCGTGCGCATGAAGCCCAGCGGGTCGGGGACGTCGTAGAACATGGCGATCGAGGTGATCACCTTGGCCCGCCGCCCCCGCAGCTCCGATTCGACCAGCTCGCGGGTGAAGTAGCCGGTCACCAACCGCACGTGCGGCGGATAGAACCGGCGGAACTTCTCTCCCAGCGGGTCTATGCCCACGATCGTCGCCGACCCTTCGGGATAGGCGCGCAGCAGCGTCGCGTCGTTGCTGCCGATGTCGATCACCACGTCGTCGGGGGTCAACGCCACCCGCTGCCGGATCCTGGCCACCCGGTGGGCGAGGTGCTCGATCATCGATCGATTCAGCCCGGAGCGGTAGCCGTAGCCGGGCGAATACATTTCGTCGAAGTCGGCCGTGTGGCGCAACTGCACCAGCCCGCACTCCTCGGGACCGGTGGGCACGCAGCGCACCAGCTCCAACGGGTAGCGCGGCACCCCGGTCGGATCGGCGGCCGGGAACACCCCGGTCAATGCCATCGTGCCGAGGTCGACGATCGTCTCGAGCCGGGTGTTGCCGCACACCCGGCAGCACTGCACCGCCACTGCTTGCGTCACGCGTTCTCCATATCGTGGGCCACCATCAGCTCGACCAGTTCGGTGAAACTCGTGCGGGGCGACCACCCGAGCTTCTCGCGCGCCTTGGTCGGATCACCGGTGAGATGATGCACCTCGGCGGGCCGGAAATAGGTCGGATCGACCTCGACGCGCACCCGCGAGGTGCGCCGGTCGATCCCCTTCTCGTCCAGACCGGTTCCCTCCCAGATCAATTCGACGCCGGTGGCGGAGAACGCGGCCTCACACAGCTCGCGCACACTGTGTGTCTCGCCGGTGGCGATCACATAGTCGTCGGGTTCGGGCTGCTGAAGCATCAGCCACATCGCCTCGACGTACTCCTTGGCGTACCCCCAATCCCGGCGGGCGTCCAGGTTGCCGATGAAAAGCTTCTCCTGTTTGCCCTGCGCGATGCGCACCGCGCCCCTCGTCACCTTGCGGGTCACGAAAACCTCTCCGCGCCGGGGTGATTCGTGGTTGAACAACGTACCGTTGACGGTGTACATGCCGTAGGCCTCGCGGTGGTTCACCGTGATCCAGTACGCGTACAGTTTCGCCACGGCGTACGGCGAGCGCGGATGGAACGGTGTGTCCTCACTGAGCGCGACGTCGTGCAGACCGCCGTACAGCTCCGAGGACGAGGCCTGGTAGAACCGGGTCGCGATCCCGGTCTTGCGGATGGCGTCCAGGATGCGCAGCGTGCCGATCGCGTTGGTCTCGGCGGTGAACTCCGGGATCTGGAACGAGATGTGCACGTGCGACTGCGCGCCCAGGTTGTAGATCTCCGCGGGGCGCACGTCCTCGAGGATCCGGTTGAGACTGCTGGAATCCATCAGATCCCCGTAATGCAAAAACAGCCGGCGTTCGGTATGCGTATCGGGATACAGGTGATCTATCCGGTCGGTATTGAAATTCGACGCACGCCGGATAATCCCGTGCACCTCATATCCTTGCTGCAACAGGAATTCTGTCAGATAAGACCCGTCCTGGCCGGTGATGCCGGTTATCAGCGCCTTTCTCATCAAACCTCCAACCCCGAGACTAACGGGTAGCCAAATGGCGGGCAATACCTATCTTTCGATCGCCGCCGGTATTAGAATTCGATTGCATGAGCGCGGCCTCCGAAAAAACTCTGGTAATGATTCCGACGTACAACGAGCGTCGCAACGTGGGCCCGTTGCTCGCTCAGATCCTCGAGCAGGGCACCGATTTCGATGTCCTGTTCGTCGACGACAACTCCCCGGACGGCACCGGCGATCTGCTCGATGAGCTGGCCCGACAGCATGCCCCCCGCATCCACGTGCTGCATCGGGCCGGGCGCCAGGGCGTCGGGTCCGCGCACCAGGCCGGTATCCGCTGGGCCTACGCGCAGGGATATCGGCACATCATCACGATGGATTCCGATTTCGCGCATCCGCCGTCGTATCTTCCGGCATTGCGCGCGGCGGCGCCCGGTTTCGACATCGTGGTCGGATCGCGGTATCTGAAAGAGGACAGCCTCGCCGACTGGACTCCCTTCCGCAAGGTCCTCACCCGGGTCGGGCATTTTCTCACCGTGACATTGCTGCGGATGCCCTACGATGCCACCGGCGCATTCCGATACTACCGGCTGGACTCGATTCCGGTGGGCGCTTTCGATCGTGTCCGCTCGACCGGATACTCCTTCTTCTTCGAAAGTCTCTACATCCTCGCCGCCAACGGCTTCAAGATCGAGCAGGTGCCGATCCACGTCCTCAACCGCACCGCGGGCGCGTCCAAGATGCGCACCCGCGACGTGGCCACCAGCGTGCGCTTCCTGCTGGTGCTGTGCGCGGAGAAATACCTGCGCCCCGGCAGGCACCGCATCAGTTCGCCCGCGCATCGCTGACCCTCCGCCCGGCCAGCCAGTCGATCACCGCCGCCGCCTCCGGCCAGTCGGTGCCGGTGGTGGTGATCGGGAACTGGTCGTCCACATAGTCTCTGGCGAACTCCGAGCGCGAACCGACCGCGTCCCGCACTTCGGCCAGCGTCACGGTGGTGCGTGCGCCGACCTCGCGCAGACCGGTGTCGTCGAGATGGCCGGCGATCCAGTCCGCGCACCAATTCACCGGGGCGAAGCTCTGGCGCGAACGGCCGCTGGCGAACACCGGACGGTCGGCGGCCATATCGGCCAGCACGCCCTTGCGATAATCCCCGCCGTACATCGGGCCGAGGCGCACGATCAGGGTGTCCGCGCCGGAGACCGACCGCTCGGCCTCCGCGCGATGGCGCCCGTACACGGTGTCCAGCTGGGTCCGCGCGGAGATGCTGCTGATCTGCACGAACCGGTCCCATTGCCAGCGCTCGCGCAGCAGGCGCGTCTTGTCCACCGTCTCCGCGCGGTCGGCGTCGGGATTGTGCTCGGCCCAGAAACGCTTCGACGGGCAGGCGGCATTGACCAGCACGTCGTAGCGGCCTGCCGTCCGATGCGACTCGTGGTCGGCGCGCATCACCGGCACCACCTCCCACCGGCTGCTCTTGCCGAGCGCCTCGACCAGCGCGGCGCCCACGTATCCCGCCGCGCCGACCACGGCCACACGTAACCGGTTCATCCGCGGTCCTTTAGGGCGTGCGCGTCGCCTCGAGCGAGCGGATTCCGCCGCGGCTCGCCCGCCGTGCCCAGGCCGGCCCGAGAGCTTGCCGCGCGCGCTTTCCCGACATCCGGTGCACCGCTCACGCGCCGTTGCCTTCCAAGGTGTGCGGCAGCGGCGCCACCTGCACGATCGGCGGATCGCACTCGTCCCACGGCTTGGTCAGCATGGCGACGAACGTCAGCGGGGTGATCGAGTACACGGTGTGCATCACCCCGATGGGCGTGCGCGTGCAAATGCCCTTGCCCACGTGGATGAACTCCTCGGGGCAGTTCGGATCCTCGTGGTCGTCCTTGGTCACCAGCACACCGTTGCCCTCGACGAACAGCAGATACTCCACGAAATGCGGGTGGTAGTGCAGGCCACGCACCTTGCCGGGGTGCATGTAGATCAAGTTGAACTCCAGCAGTGGCTCCGGCGGGACCCAGGTGAAAATGCCGCCGCGCCCGTCGCGGACGGTGTCGAGGTTGCACGAGGGGGTGAGGACTTCGACCTTCATTACTGCATCCCTTCATCAGGCGGATACCGCGTCGGGGCGGACAGCGGCGAGCTTGTCCGCGAGTGAGCCGAGCAGCGTTGCCCGCTGCTCGGTGAGAAAGAAGTGACCGCCCGGCAGCAGCTCGGTCGAGCGCAGCCCCGGCAGCAGATCACGCCAGGCTTCCAATTGGGTGGCCGCCACCTGTCGATCGTCGAGACCGCCGAACAGGTGGGCCGGGCACGACGGCGCGGCGGCGGGGCTGAACCGGTAGTCGTCGAAGATCTCGAAATCGCTGCGTAAGGCGGGCAGGAACAGCGCCATCACTTCGGGGCTCGCGCGTACCTCCGGCGGGATGCCGCCGTAATGGGCGACCGCGGCGGCGAACTCGTGATCCGGCAGCTCCGACAAGCGCCCTGGTCTCGGCAGGTGCGGGGCCACGGCGCCACCGAGGAACAGCGCCCGCGGCGCGACGCCTTCGGGAAGGCGGCGCGCCACCTCGTAGGCGGTCAGCGCACCCAGGCTGTGGCCGAAGAAGGCGAACGGGAGATCGGTCAGCGGCAGGACCCGCGCCAGCGCCGCGTCGACGAGATCGGTGAATCGACGGATCGGCGTCTGCGCCAGATGCCGCTGCCGGGCGGGCAGTTCCACCACGCACAACTCCACCCAGTCGGGCAGCTCGCGCCGCCACGGGGTGTAGGCGGCGGCTTTGCCACCGGCGAACGGCCAGCAGAACAACCGCAGGGTCGGGGGTCCGGCGGTCATGCGGTGAATGGTCAGCTCACCCGTCGCGAGGGGTCGGGCCGGTGCGGAGGCGGCGGTGATTGCCATCGAGGCCGCCGCGGTTTCCGATCCGGAAGCGGCCGAGACTGCCGTCGAGGTCGGGACGGCGTCGGTGGCGGCCGCTTCCGATTCCGGAGGGGCGGAAAGCACCGCCGAGGTCACAACAGCGCTCGCTGAGGCTTCCGATCTGTGGGCGGCCGACGCCATCGAGGTTGGAACGACATTGATTGCGGAGCGTTCCGATTCTTGGGCGGACGACAGTGCCGTCGAGGCCGGAACTGCATCGATTGCAGAGCGTTCCGATTCGTGGGCGGACGGAAGTGCTGTCGAGGGCGAGACGGTTGCGGCCGTCCGGCTTTCCGATCTCGATCCCTCGGCGAGCGCGCGCAGGTCGCCGACCGTCGCGATCCGGGTCACCGGTGCGCCCAGCGTAGCGAAGAACTTCGACAGTGGGGCCGACGGGCCGACCTCGTAGCGGGGTGTGCCGGAGCGCAGCAACGCGCGCATGTTCGCCGTCCAGCGCACCGGGGCGGAGATCTGGCGGACCAGATGTTCGGTGAGGGTGTCGGGCCGGTGGAATTCGCCGGTGTAGTTCGAGGTCACCACAACCGCATGCGCGGCGCGGATACGCGGGGCGCACTCGGCCAGATGGTCGGCGAACTCGGCCTCGATGCCGCGCATCCACCGGGAATGGAACGGCGCGCTCACCCGCAGCGGAACGAACCGCAGGTCCGGCAGGCGCTCGGCGAGCACGGCGCGCGCGGCCGCGATCGCGTCGCTGCCGCCGCTGATCACGAGCTGGTCGGTCGAATTGTCGTTGGCCACCTCCGCGCCCGCCTCGGCCACGAATTCGGCGACCTCCGAATCGGCGATGTCGGGCAGGATCAGCGCGGCCATCGCGCCCGCCCCCTCCGGCACGGCACGCTGCATGAGCGCACCGCGGGTGCGCACCAGCCGCACCCCGTCGGCGAGGTCGAGAACGCCGGCCGCGACCAATGCGGCGTACTCGCCGAGACTGTGCCCGCCGAAAGCGACCGGTCGCATATCGAATTCGGTCGTCAGCACCCGGTAGGCGGCGATCTCCATGGTGAGCACGCAGGGCTGGGTGTACTCGGTGCGATGCAGCCGCGGATCCCGCTCGGCGCAGATCCGCAGCAGATCCTCGCCCACCGCGGCGCTCGCTTCAGCGAAAGTGTCACGGGCGACGGCGAACTCGGCGCAGAAGTCCGCCCCCATCCCGGTGCGCTGGGCGCCTTGGCCAGGGAAGACGATCGTGCACTCCCCGCTCATCGCAACGCCTCCGCCGTCGACTCGGCCGCCCGCGGCGCGGGGATGTAGCCGACTTCGGCACAGTGCGCCAGATACACCCGCACCAACTCCTCGGTGGGCGGGCAGTCGATGCCCGCCGCGCCCAGCACCCGCCGGGTGTAGGCGCAGTCGGCGTAGGAACTCTCCTCGTAGTGGATGGTGCCGAACAGTTCGATGCCGTACTTGAACATCTCCAGGGTCTGGCTGTCGTAGACCTCGTCGGTGCCCAGCCGGTGGATCTGCCGGTCGGTGGCCCTGCGATGGAAATCCTCCAGCGGCACCAGATCCACCTCGTACCCGGCGCGCTGGACGTAGCGGACCACGTCGTAATAGCGCCGGATGTCGGGGTTGGTGAGGTGGTAGGTCTCCCGGTAGGTGGGGCGGTGCAGCGCGATGTGGGTGATCGCGGCGCTGACGTAGTCCACCGGGGTGATGTCCCAGTGCACCGGCGTCAGCATCGTCTCGCCGGTCTCGATCATCGTCTTGAGGATGTCGTAGTACGCGCCTTTGACGCTGACCTCGGAGAACGGGTACCGGCCGGTGCGGCTGTCGCCCATGATGTTGCCCGGGCGCACGATGTCCCAGAGCAGTCCGCGCTCGCTCGCCGCGCGGATCAGCTTCTCGGACTCGTACTTGGTCTGCTGGTAGGGCAGATGGTCGTAGCCCTGCCCCAGTTCGAGATCGCGCTCGGTGAACGGCGGATTGTTGAAGTTGAGCCGGTCGCCCAGAGCGCTGAAGCTCGAAACGTACATCAGGTACTTGCCACGCGAACGCAACGCGAATTCCACCGCGCGGCGGGTGCCTTCGACGTTGATCGGGGCCAGCGCGTCGTAGAAGGTGACCAAAGTGGTGCGGCCCGCGGCATGGATCGTGAGGTCCACCTCGTCGGCGATCCGCCGCCAGGTCACCTCGTCCAGGCCGAGCCGCTCGCTGGAGACGTCGCCGAGCACGGTGGTGACGCGCTCGGCGAACACCTGATCGAGCGTTCCGTCCGGATCGTAGGTGCTCAGGAAGTGCTTGACCCGGCGCTCGGCCGCGGCCACGGTCTTGCCGCGCACCAGGCACGTCACCCGCACGTCGCTGCGGGAGAGCAGATCGTGCAGCAGTTTGCCGCCCAGCACACCGGTCACGCCGGTGATGAACACCGACCGCACCGGGATCGGAGTGTCCATGCGCACCGGGGGGATGTCCTGCTGGACCGTCGCGCTCATGGCCACCGCGGAGGCGCGCGGGGCATCGTTCTCGGTCGCTCCGGCGATGATGCCGTCGGCCACCAGATACCGCGACAGCGACGCGATGGTCGGATACAGCTCGGTCGACTCGGCCGGGATCTTGACGTCGTAGTGCTTCATCAGCCGGTTGAGCATGCGGACGGTGGCCACCGAGTCGAATCCGAAGTCGGTGAAATCCGCGTCGAGGTCGAGTTCGGCCGGGTCGGTCTTGGTCAGATCGGCGAAAATGTCGCGGATGTGCTCGGCGAGGCGATCGCGCAGCGCGCTGTCGAATTCGTCGGCCGTCGGGTCGGGGCCGGTCGGTTGGTTGCCGCCGGTCGTCGTGGTGGTGACCGGCTCGGTGCCGCCAGATGGGCCGGTGGTGACTGGTTCGGCGACGTTGGGCGAGGCTGTGGTGACTGGTTCGGCGACGTTGGGCGAGGCGGTGATGGCCGGTTCGGTGCCGCCGGTGACCGGTGCGGTGTCGCCGGTGGGTGGGCTGGTGACCGGTGCGGTGCCGCCGGTGGGTGGGCTGGTGACCGGTGCGGTGCCGCCGTGCGAGGTGGTGGTAACCGGTTCAGCGACGTCAGGTGAGGCGGGGAGCGCGGTGGGTGGCTGGACCGGTTCGGTCGACGCCGGGACGAATCGGTGCCCGGTACCGTTCGCGGAACGGCCGTTGCGCTCCGCACGGGGCAGCTCGATCTCCTGCGCCACCACGGTTGCAGCGACTACCTGCGGAACGGGTTGGCTGCGTCTGCGGTAGTCCTCGGGAACGATCCAGTACCTGCGCCGCGCGAACGGATAGGTGGGCAGGCTCACGGTCCGGCCGAACGGCCGCTCGTAGCCCTGTTCCCAATCCACGCTCCAGCCACCGGCCCACAACTCGGCGACCCGCGGCAAATTGCCCGAGCGCAGCAGCGCGCGCACTTCGGCGCGGTCGGCGTCCGACTCGCCGGGCAGCTCGTCCAAGTCGCGGTGGGTGCGGGCCACGCCACGGAAGACCAGCAGCCCTTCGGCCGGTGCCGGAGCGTTCGGAGTGGTTGTGCTGTCGAGCAGTTCGACGAGTTCGGCCGTGGATGACGCCACCACCGCCAGGCGGTGTTCGAACGCGCTGCGCCCGACGGCCAGCGTCCACGCCACGTCCGGCAGCGGCAGCGGGTGATCGCGCAGCCGCTCCGCTGTGCGGGCGGCCAGCTGCGCGAGCCGGTCGGCGTCGCGCGCCGACAACACCACGATGCGCGGATGCCCGTCTTCGGCGGCCGGCACGACGGGCTCGGCGTCGGTGAGGATCACATGCGCGTTCGAGCCCCCGGCACCGAACGAGCTGACCGCGGTCACGCGCGGCTTGCCGTCGTCGGGTCGCGGCCAGGCTGTGGGCCGATCGATGACTCGGAACGGCGTCGAGGTGAAATCGATGCCCGGGTTCGGCGGATCGCTGTGCAGGTTCGGCGCGATGGTGTCGTACCGCAATTGCAGCAGGGCCTTCACCACGCCCGCGGCGCCCGCGGCGGCTTCCAGATGACCCACACTGGATTTCGCCGATCCGATGCCGCAATAGCCGCGTTCGGATGTCGAGCGGCGGTAGGCCTTCGTCAGCGCCGCGATCTCGATGGGATCGCCCAGCGCTGTGCCGGTGCCGTGGGCTTCCACGTAGCCGATGTCGCCCGCGTCCACGCGGGCCGCGCTCAGCGCCCGGCCGATGAGGTCGGCTTGGGCGACCGGGTTCGGGACGGTGAAACCGTTCGTACGCCCGCCGTGGTTGATGGTGCTGCCCCGGATCACGCCGTAGACGCGGTCACCGTCGGCGCGCGCGTGCCGCAGCGGTTTGAGCACCAGGGTCACCACTCCCTCGCCCGGCACGTAGCCGTCGCCGCCCGTGCCGAACGACCGGCAGCGGCCGTCGGTGGAGGCCCATCGGCCGTAGCCGAGCAGCAGGTACTTGCCGGGGTGGATCGACACGTTCACCCCGCCGGCCAACGCGTAGGCCGCTTCGCCGCGGCGCAGGCTTTCACAGGCCAAGTGCAGCGCGGTGAGCGACGCCGAGCATGCGGTGTCCACCGCGAGACTGGGTCCGTTGAAGCCGAAGTGGTACGAGACACGGTTGGCCACCGCGAAATATCCCGAGATCGGCACGCCGACGAACGCCTGGTACTCGGCGTAACCCACCCCGGCGAAGACTCCGGCATCGGGCAGGCCGCGCGTCGCGGCGCTACGGCGCACCCGATCCGGGGAATAGCCCGCGTCTTCCAGCGCCGCCCAGCACGCTTCCAGGAACAGTCGTTGCTGCGGGTCCATCTCCTCGGCGTCCTTGGGAGTGATGCCGAAGAAGCGGGCGTCGAACTTGTCCACGTCGTCGAGGAATCCGCCCCAGCGCGCGTAGGTGGTGCCGGGTTCGTCGGGATCCTCGGACAGATATTCGCGGTGATCCCAGCGTTGCTGCGGCACCTCCACGATGCAGTCGCGGCCCGCGACCAGGTTGGCCCAGAATTCCTCGACACTGGCCGCCATGGGGAACTTGCCCGCCATGCCGATTACGGCGATGTCGTCGGCATCGTCCGCGCTGCCGGGAGCCGCGTCGGCTCGAGCGCGATCGAGAGTGACCGCGTGCGTCACCGGTGCGGTGCTGCCGGGCGAAGGCGCTGTCGACTCGCCGGCGGCGCTGCTGTGCGGATTCCCTTCGGTGGTGAGTGCGACTACGCGCGGCGCGTGCTCGTCGGCGAGGTACCCGGCGATGTCGCGGACGGTCTGGTACTCGAAGAACAACGTGCTCGGCAGTGGGCCGAAATCGGATTCCAGCCGGTCGTTCATCTTGCTGATCAGCACCGAGTCGATACCGTAATCCGGCAAGGGAATGCGAGTGCGGATGCGAAGCGGATCGAGTCGGCAGTACTCCGCGAGCAGATCTTTGAGGTAGGTCTCGGCGGCCTGTCGCAACGAGGTGAAGCCCGGCGACGACTCGCCCACAGGGGCTACAAGCCCATCAGCATCTCGGTCGTTTCGGCGTGTGCCGTCGCCCTGGGGTGCCTTCGTCGAGGAGGACGCCACCGCCTGGCCCACGGCAGCCTCCGCCGTTGCCGGAGTGCCCTCGAGTGCCGCCGGTTTCGGCGTGCCCGGTGCCACGACCTGGGCGGTGTCGGCCGCGCGGAGCGGTCGCGGTACCGCGCCGATCGTCGGCGGCACAGCGCGCTGTGGGTCGGCGGCTGTCCGAGGCTCGGCGGATCTCCCCGTTGCGGCGGCTCTCCGCGGTTCAGTGAGGGCCTGAGGCTCACTGCCGTTCTGGGATATGGCGGCGCTGTGAGATCCGGCTCGGGCTGGGGATTCGGCCGGACCCGGGGATGCAGTCAAGCCCGGGGATGCAGCTATGTCTGGGGAAGCAGCCAGGCCCGGGCTTGCAGCCAGGCCTGGGGATGCAGCCAGATCCCCCGATGCAGCGAGGCCCGAGGACGCAACCAGATCCGAGGACGCAACCAGATCCGAGGAACCAGCAAGGCCCTGAGGTTCGGCAAGTGCCTGATTATCGGTGACGCCCGCCGGTTCGGAGGGATCTTGCCAGCTCCGAGCGTCCGTTGCGCGCGGTGAGGGACCCGTACCGCTCGCATCCGGTGCCCAGCACCTCTCCCGGTCGAATTCGTAGCCGGGTAGATGAATACGGCGCGCGGCCGGGTCGTTCCAGCCCGTGTGTTCGACGTGCACCCCTTCGACCCACTGCCGCGCGGCCACTGCCGGGTCGTCCAGCACGATGGCTCCCGCTCGGTCCGTGGTCGGGGTGTCGATCGTTCCGGTGAAGACGCCTGAAGGACGATCGCCGTCGGCGAACGCGGCCAGCCGAGCCGCGATCGCGTCCACCGAGTCGCCGACCACGGCGAGCCGATGCTCGAATCCGCTCCGGCCGAGCGCCAGCGTGCGCGCGATATCCGCGGGCACCAGCTCCGGGTGCGCGGCCAGATGCCTGCGCAGCGCCCGTGCCATCCGGGCCAAACTCGTGGCGTTGCGGGCCGAGAGCACGACCAGCTGCGGGCCGCCCGGCGCATCGCGACGGACCGTACTCGGCTCCGGTGCGCCGTCGACCACCACGTGCGCGTTGGTGCC
Organism: Nocardia asiatica NBRC 100129; assembly: GCF_000308415.1. Classification (GTDB taxonomy): domain Bacteria; phylum Actinomycetota; class Actinomycetes; order Mycobacteriales; family Mycobacteriaceae; genus Nocardia; species Nocardia asiatica. The sequence continues at coordinate 11,249 of NZ_BAFS01000454.1, forward strand.
GCTGAAGCCGAAGGAACTGATCGCGGCGCGTCGCGGGTAGCCGGTCCACGGGCGCAGTTCGGTGTTGACGAAGAACGGCGACTCGTCCAACCCGAGCAGCGGGTTCACCGACGCGACGTGCAGCGAGGGCGGCAGCTGGCCGGCGCGCATGGCCAGCAGCACCTTGAACAGGCTGGCCATTCCCGCGGCGTGCGAGGCGTGCCCGATGTTCGATTTCACCGACCCCACCGGGATGGCGCCGACCGCGCCGGTGTAGCGGCGGAATGCGGCAGTGAGCGCCTCGATCTCGATCGGGTCGCCCAAACGTGTTCCGGTGCCGTGCGTCTCGACGTAGCCGATGGTGGACGGATCTATTCCGCCGTCGCGATACACCGCCAGTTCCAGTTCGGTCTGCGCGCGGACGCTCGGCGCGGTGATGCCGTTGGTGCGGCCGTCGTGGTTGATCCCGATCCCGCGGATCACACCGTGGATGGGGTCACCGTCGCGTTGCGCCGCGGCCAGCGGCTTGAGCACCGCCACGCCGACGCCCTCGGCGATCACGAAACCGTCGGCGTCGGCGGCGAAGCTCGCGCAGCGGCCGCGCGGCGACAGCATGCCCATCGAGGACGCGAGTAAGTGGTATTCGGGCGTTACGAACACCGCGACCCCGCCCGCCAGCGCGAGTTCCGATTCGCCGGTGGCGAGGCTGCGGCAGGCCTGGTGCAGCGCGACCAGGGCCGAGGAGCACGCGGTGTCCAGACCCAGACATGGACCGGTGAGATCCAGGTGGTAGGCCACCCGGGCGGGGAGGATGGCCGGGCTGTTGCCGGTGAACATGTGGTGGGAACCGACTGTTCCGCGGTTACGCAGCAGGTTGGCGTAATCCGACCCCGGTGACCCGGCGAACACGCCGCACTTCGTGCGGCGCAGCGACTTCGGGTCGATGGCGGCGTCTTCCAGCGCGCGCCAGCTGTGTTCGAGGAACAACCGCTGCTGCGGGTCCATGTAGTCGGCTTCGGCGGGCACCAGGTCGAAGAAGGCCGGATCGAACTGCTCGACGCCGTCGAGGAATCCGCCCCACTTGGAGTAGGTCTTGCCCGGTGTCGCAGGTCCCGAGCGGAAGAAGCCGGCGATCGGCCAGCGCGACGCGGGTACCTCGGTCACGGTGTCGCGCCCCGTGGCGAGATTGCGCCAGAACTGCCCGAGGTCCGCCGCGCCCGGGAACTGCCCGGACATGCCGATGATGGCGATGTCCATCGATGTCGACCTCTCGCTGGGCCGCGCGGTCTGCGCGGCGGCGGTGTGGATGCGGGGCGTCGATGCGCCCGAGACGGGAGACGCCGGGGCGGCCACCGGTCGCGCCGATGCGCTCGTCGGCGTGGCGCCCTCCGCGGCCATGCGAACGCTGAGCAGCCGTACCGACGGATGGTCGAACACCACCGTGGGGCGCAGCGCCAAGCCGTAGCGAGCGTTGACCCGGTCGATGATCTTCACCGCGAGAATGGAATCGACCCCGTACTCCGACAGCGGTAATTCCGCGCGCACCTCGCTGCGCGCCACGCCGAGTCCGTCGGCGACTATGGCGACCAGTTCGGCCTCCAGCGCCGAGGTGTTGCCGGGCTGCGCGAGTACACTCACGGCGGCCGACTGTTCCGCGGCGACCGCGAGTCCGGCGTGCGTGACGGCGGCCGGTTCGGCGGCAACCCCAGGGCGATGCGGCGCACCGGCCGCAGGCTCGGCGGCGACCGCGAGGCTGGGCGGCAGGGCGGGAACCGTTTCGGCGGCGATCCCCCGAGACGACCGGGGGGTCGCGATCTCGGGGTGGGACCGCGCGTCAGACTGGGCGACCGAAGCACGGGGCTGGGCGGCGGCTACCGCGAGATGGGGCTGTGCCGGAGCGGGTTCATTGGCAGCCGTGGGCTGAGCCTGCCCGGTGGCGGGTGCGACGGCAGCAACGGGCTGAGCCTGCCCGGCGGTCGGTGCGGCGGCGGTAACGGGCTGAGCCTGCCCGGTGGCCGGTGCGCTGGCAGCAACGGGCTGAGCCTGCCCGGTGGCCGGTGCGGTGGCAGTAACGGGCTGAGCCTGCCCGGTGGCCGGTGCGGTGGCAGCAACGGGCTGAGCCTGCCCGGTGGCCGGTGCGGTGGCAGCAACGGGCTGAGCCTGCCCGGTGGCCGGTGCGGTGGCAGCAACGGGCTGAGCCTGCCCGGTGGCCGGTGCGGTGGCAGCAACGGGCTGAGCCTGCGCCACGGCGGGTGCGGCGGCGCTGACCGCGGCGAGCAGGCGGAAACTCGGGTCCGCGTCCGCGGACAGGCCGGGACCCCAGGAACGGACTCCGGAGAATCCCGCCGCGGTCATCGCGGCCTGCCACTGTCGCTCGGACAGCAACGGCGAGTGCGGGATCCGCGCCTCGGGATCGCGGTAGGCGTGCCAGCCCTCCAGCAGCCCGAAGGTCAGCGCGAGCACTTCGAGGTCCGTGGTCGCCTCGGTGAACGCGAGTACACCGCCGGGCGCCAGCAGCCGCCGGACGTTGCTCAGGGTCGCGTCGATCGACCGTGTCGCGTGCAGAACGTTGGCGCAGATCACCAGGTCGGCGTCATGCGCGGGAAAGCCCTGTGCGATCGGATCGGTCTCGATATCCAGCACGGCGAAACGCAGGCGCGCGTGCGTGCCGAAGGTGCGCCGTCCGTGCGCGAGGAAACTGGGCGAGACGTCGGTGTAGTGGTAGTCGAACGCGATCCCGCTCGCGGCGAGCGTCTCGAGCACGGCGTGGGTGGAACCGCCGGTCCCGGCCCCGACTTCGATGATCCGCAGCGGCCGCGGGTCCTCGTGCCGGTGCGCGATCGCCGATACCAGTGCGGCGAGCAACCCGTTGCTGAAGTCGTAGGCGGCGTTGCCGCGATAGATGGCGCCCACCAATCCGAGGTCACCGCCGGGAAACAGCACTTCCGTCGCGGACAGCTCGCCGCGCAGCACGCGCGGATACGCGGCCAGGCAGGCGTCCAGCAACGTCACGTACGGCGCGGTTTCGGGGAACCGGGCGAGCAGATCGGCGCGCATCCCGCTGGTGCCAGGGGGCGGGCCGGGGACCACGAGGCGGTCGTCCTGCCACCGCACCAGCTCGTGGCGCCGCAGGATGTGCAGGCAGCTGGTGCGCAGCCGGTCGAATTCCGGCCGCACACCCAGGCGCGCGTCCAGCGACCTCGCGGTCCACTCCCCCGTGGTGAGGCCCATCCCGGCGAGGGTGGCGAAAAGCAGCATCGCCGCGTAGCGGCCGAGTTCGGCCTTTCCGGGCTCCACGATGCCCGTGGGCTGCACGAACGCCTCGAAACGCTCCACCGCGGCGTCGAATCCCGCGCGCGGCGGGGCGATGATCCAGTGGCTGGTGCGTTCGAAGGGATAGCCGGGCAACGGAATACGTCGCGACGGACCGCCGCGTGCGCGCCAATCGACCTCGGCGCCCGCGACCCACTGACGGGCGAGTTCCTGGTCGCTGGGCGCCGGTGCGTACAGCGGTGGGCGGGCATGCGCGTCCACGGCGCCGCTGACCACGGGGCCGAGCTGGTCGGTGCGGAACTGGTCGAGCGCCTCGGCCACCTCGATCGGGGCGGACGCGACCACCGCGAGCCGGTGTGCCAGCGCGGGCCTGCCTACCTGCAAGGTGCGCACCGCGTCGGTGAAATCGGCGGGATCGAGCGCGCGGAAGTGCCGCGCCATGATCTCGGCGTAGCGGTGCAGCCGCTGCGGTGTGCGAGCCGAGAGCACGAAGATCTCCGGCTCACCTGGCGCGGTCGGGCGGATTCGCTCGTCGACGAATTCGGCGAGCACGACATGCGCGTTGGCTCCACCCGCGCCGAACGCGCTGACGCCCGCGTGCCGCGCCACCACGACACCGTCGACGATGCGGCGCGGCCAATCCTCCAGTTCCCGCGGCAGATGGAACGGCACCGAGTTGAACGCGATGGCCGGATTGGCCTGTGCGGCGTGCAACGTCGGCGCGATCCGGCCGTGCCGCATCTGCAGCAGCACCCGGGTCACCCCCGCGACTCCTGCCGCCGCCTCCAAATGGCCGATGTTCGATTTCGTCGACCCGAGGGCGCGGGAGCGGCCGGTTCCAGCCGATCGGCCGAAAGTCGCTGCCAGCCCCGCGATTTCGATCGGATCGCCGAGCGGGGTGCCGGTGCCGTGTGCCTCGAGATAATCGATCGTGGCGGGATCGACCCCCGCCGCGCGCAGGGCCGCGCCGATCACCTCGGCTTGCGCGCCGGGATGGGGCACGCTGTAGCCGGAGGTCTGCCCGCCGTGGTTGACCGCGCTGCCCAGGATCAGGCCGTGGATGGTGTCGCCGTCGGCGCGGGCGGCCGACAGCGGCTTCAGATACAGCGCGCCGACCCCTTCGCCGGGAACGTAGCCGTCGGCGGCCGCGGCGAACGGCCGGCACCGGCCTGTGTCGGACATCATGCCCAAGCTGTGCAGCAGGAGGAATTTGTCTTCGTGCAGCAGCAGGTTCACCCCGCCGACGATCGCCGCGTCGCATTCGCCGTCGAGCAGGCTGCGCCGCGCCAGATGCAGCGCGGTCAGCGACGCCGAGCACGCCGTGTCCACGGTGAGGCTGGGCCCGCGCAGACCGAGGGTGTAGGAGGTGCGGTTGGCGATGGACGACGGGATCGAGGCCACCGCGACCGGCTCGCCGTCGCGGCTGGCCGCCACCCCGAGCAGCCGGTAGTCGCTCCAGGTGGCGCCGACGAACACGCCGACGCGGCGATCGCGCACGGCATGATCGGTGTGGTGGTATCCGGCGTGTTCCAGCGCCGCGTACGCCTGCTGCAGGAACAGACGTTCCTGCGGGTCCAGCAACGGCGCCTGGACCGGCGGTATCCGGAAGAACTGCGGGTCGAAACCGGCTACGTCGCTGAGGAACCCGCCGATCATCGGGGGTGCGCCGGGGCTGCCCTGGACGGCGGTGAGCCACCAGCGTTCGGCGGGGACCGGGCCGACCGCGTCGTGTCCGTCCCGCAGGTTGCGCCAGAACTCCTCGATGTCCTCCGCGTCCGGGTAACGGCCGCTGATCCCGACGATCGCGATCGGCTCGTCGACGCTGTCGGTCGCGCGGCGCTCGTTCACTGTCTGCGGCTCGGCGGCCGGCGCGCTCACCGGTCGTAGTCGTGCTCGCAGGGTCTCGGGTTCGCCCCACACCGCGGCGAGTTGCGCGCGGTTCAGCGTCGCGCAGGACAACAGCAGCTCGAGTCCGGTCGTAGTGGGCAGCAATCCGACGCCGGCCCGTCGCAGCGTGGCGATCTGCTGGGCGGGCGGATGCATGCCACCGTCGGCCCACAGCGGCCAGTTGACGCTGATCGTCCTGTTTCCGGCGCGGTCGCGCTGTTCGGCGACGGCGTCCAGGTAGCGGTTGGCCGCGGCGTAATCGGCTTGCCCCGGGTTGCCGAGCACCGCGGAGACCGACGAGAACAAGACGGTCAGGCGGGCCTCCGGCAGTGCCCGGATCAAGTGCGCGATGCCGTAGACCTTCGGCGCCAGAACCGATCTCGCGTCGGCGCGGCCGGAGCCCGCGAGCAGTCCGTCGCGCAACTGTCCCGCACCGTGGTAGAGCACCTCGACCGGCCCGAAGGTGGCGTGGGCGATCGCGGCGAGGCGTTCGACGTCCGCGGCGACCGACACGTCGGCGCGCACGTGCACGGCTTCCGCGCCGAGATCGTGGAGCTCGGCGAGCAGACCGGCGGCGGTCGCGTCGAGCGCTCGGCGTGAGACCAGGACCAGCCGTGCGCGGTATTCGGTGGCGAGGCGGCGCGCCAGATGCCGGGCGATACCACCGAACGCGCCGGTGACGACGACCACCGACCCCGGACGCAACACCGTGTCGCCGGAACCGGCCGCCGAACCGTCGAGCAGACGCGGGCGGCGGATTTCGCGGCGTCCGTCGCGGTAGCGGATCTCGGTGTCGGAATCGCGTTCGTCGACGCCCAGTTCGGTGGCCACGATGTCACCGAGCACCGCGGCACGGTCGTACCGCACCGCCCGCAACAGCGGGAACGGCTGCTCGAGCCGCAGCGTGCGCGCGAAACCGCCCAGCAGGGCACAACACGCTTCCCCCGCAGGGGTCGGGGGCGCGAGGGCCAGCACCCGGCGCACCGGCGGTTCGGACACCCCGGCGGCCGCGCGCACCAGATCGCGCAGCGGCAGATACACCCGCTCGATCAATGCCTGCGGGTCGTCCTCGGTCACAGTGCCCGGCCACAGGTACAGCGCCGCGTCGAAGCGCAACCGCCGGGCCGCCAGCTGTGCGATCAACAGTTCCATGTGCTGGGCGTCCGCCGGGTCGATGACGAAACCGTCCGCACCGGAGACGAATTCACTTCCCGGCCGTACGCGGACGACCGTAGCGGCGGTGCCGTGCGGGTAAGAGTGCTCGGCGGTGTCGAAGACGAGCAATTCCGTCGGTTCCTGCCGCGGGTGCGTGGCGAGGTCGGTTTCCCAGTCGAACCCGAAGGTGACCAGATCGTCTTCTGTCGTGGAGGGAGGTTCGGACACCGGGACCGGGATGCTCGGGTCTGTGCCTGCTTCGCTGGTCGGCGTGGCGGTGGGCTCGCCCGCATGGAAGACGCTCGGCTGGTCAGCGGAATCGATATCCGGGTGGGCCTGAGGCGGGCTCGTGGGGTTGGCTGGACGGTAGTTCGCGCCCACGGTGTCGGCGAGGTGTCCGGCGAGTGCTTCGATGGTCTGGTACTCGAACAGCAGCGTCGGGTAGAGCGGCTCGCCCACCCGCGTCTCCAGTTCGGCGGTCAGCCGTAACAGACGACCCGAATCCAGGCCGAGTTCGTAGAATCCCACGTCCGTGGCGATACCGGTGGGATCGGCGGCGAGTTCGGCCGCGACGAGAGCCGCCAGGTCGGCGGTGATCAGGGCGCGCGGGTCGTTCGGCGCGGCGGTCGGCGCCGGGCCGGGGTCCGCGGCACGCCGCGGCGCAGGAGCCTCCCGGCCGGGCTGGGCTAGTAATCGCTGGATATCCGCGCTGCCACGCACCCGCTTGGACGTCAGCCGATACCGCGCCACCGGCGATCCGTCCCGGTCGTAGAGCGCCACGTCGGCTTCGAGCAGGTCGGCGCCGTGCCCGCCGCGCACTATGGCCCGCACGTGCACCTGCTCGGGCGTGGCCCGCCAGGCGCGCACGTCGCCGAAGTAGATCGGGATGAACGCGCTGTCGTCGTCTACGCCCAGCCGGTGCGGGTCGACGAACGGCACGATCGTCGAGGCGTCCAGGAACGTGGGGTGCAGCAGGAATCCGGGCAAATGTGCGGCCGCTTCGGAGCCCAGCCCCATGGTCGCGGTGACCACCTCGCCGCTGCGCGAGAAATGGCCGGTGACCCGCATGAACGCGCGATGCTCGATACCGCGGGCGCCGCTCTGGGCGTACATCTCGGCCATCCCGCGCGCCTGCGAGGCCGCCGGGAACGAACCCACGTCGATCCCGCCCGGTGTGATTGCCGAATCGGACCGCACGACAGCGCATTCCGCGATCGGCTCGACCGGTCCGTCCGGCACGCCCGCGGCGTCCAAGCGCTGCACGTCGATGGCGACTCGTCCCGTCGGGCGGTCGACCCGGAACGCGATGCGCACCGCGCCGTCGGCGCCGAGGGCCACCGGACGCTGGAACAGCGCCTCTCGAATGGTCAGCTCGCCGGGCTGGTATCCGGCGGCCATCGCCGCACGCAGGATCATGTCGAGATACACCACGCCGGGCAGGATCCGGACACCGTGCACCCGGTGGTCACGTACCACCGGGTCCTCGGCTCGCACGGTGGTCGCGAAGCTGTCGAGTTCGATCCCGCTCATAGCAGCGGCTCCACCCGGAGGAACGACGGCGCGGGCGCGCTCTGCGGCATCGGGACGACGATGCGCGGCGCGGCCTCCGTCGATGTGCTGGGAACCGTTTTCGGCAGCATGAAGCTCCTCTTGCGGAAGACGGGTGGATCGAGGGGTCGGCGAACCGGCCGGTGCCCGTCGGGCGCCTGCTCGACGACGAGGTGGGCGTTGGTGCCGCCGAAGCCGAACGAGCTGACGCCCGCCGCGCGGGGCCTGCCGTCGGCGGGCCGCCACGGGCGCAGTTCCCGGTTGACGTACAGCGGCGACCCGGCGAACTTGAAACGCGGATTGAGGTTGTCGCAGTGCAGCGACGGCGGGAGCGCCGCGTGGTGCACGGCCAGGATCGTCTTGACGGCCCCGGCGATGCCCGCCGCGGAAAGCAGATGCCCGATATTGGTTTTCACGCTGCCGACCGCGCACGGCTCCGGCCCGCGCGACCGGTCGCCGAGCACGGTCGCCAGCCCCTTCAGCTCGATGGGGTCGCCGATCATGGTGCCGGTACCGTGCGCCTCCAGATACGACAGCGCGTCCGGTGCCATGCCCGCCATATCGAGCGCGGCGGTGACCACTTCGATCTGCGCTCGCATATTGGGTGTGGTGATGCCCATGGTGTGCCCGTCGTTGCCGATCGCCGAGCCGCGCAGCACCGCGTAGACCCGGTCACCGTCGGCCAGCGCGTCGTCGAGCCGTTTGAGCAGCAGCAGCGCCGCGCCCTCACCCGGTACGAAACCGTCGGCGTCCTCGGAGAAGGTCGCGCACCGGCCGTGCGGGGACAGCACGCCCGCCGCCGACAGGGTGACGAACAGCATCTCGTCCAGCAGCACCTCCACCCCGCCGGCCAGCGCGGCGTCGACCTCGCCCGCGCGCAGCGCCTGGCAGGCCAGATGCACCGACAGCAGCGACGACGAGCACGCGCTGTCGAGCACGACATTGCCCGCGTGCCAGTCGAAAAAGTCGGAGATGCGCGCGGCGATGAAGTTCTGCCCGACGCCGATGATGGTGTGCCGGTCGGCGACCGGAATCCGGTTGAAATAGTTCGCCGCCCGGCTGCCCGCGTAGACGCCGACGCGCTTGCCCCTCAGCTCGTCGCGCCGGTATCCGGCGTCGATGGTGGCCAGCACCGACGTCTCCAGCAGCAGCCGCTGCAACGGGTCCATCTGCCAGGCGAGTTCGTCGGTGACGCCGAAATACTCCGGATCGAACAGGTCCACGCCGTCGACGAAGCCGCCCCACTTGCTGCTGCTCAGACCCGGGCCGCCGCCGGGGCGGTAGAACCGGGCCGGATCCCAGCGAGCCGGGTCCACCTCGCGGACACCGGATTCGCCCGCTGCGAGCAGACGCCAGAACGCGTCCGGTGTGTCGCCGCCGGGTAGTCGGCAACCGATGCCGATCACGGCGATCGGCTCGGCGGCCCGGCCGCTGCGGGCCTCGGCGGCCCACACGGCGGTGGTGAGCCTCGACTTCCTGTCCTCCGTGCTCGGCGCATCCTCGGAGGTCGGTCGCGGATCGGCTGTGGGCGGACCGGCCAGGGGCGGTTCCGACCTGAACCGGTCGGGGAACTGCTCGGTCAGCAATCCCGCCAGCGCGTCCAACGTCGGGAATTCCAGCACCAGCGCGGGGTCGAAGGGCTGGCCGATGACCTGCTCGATCCGGCGCACCGCCGAGGCGATCAGCACCGAGTCCGCGCCGTACTCCTCGAACCGTTTGTCACCCTCGAAACGGGCCGGGGCCAGCTTCAATTCGTCGGAGAAGATCCGAAGCAGTTCCGCATATGCCGCCGTGGACCCGCTCGCCGCTGCGAACCCGTTCGCCGCAATGGACCCGCTCGCTGCTACGTTGCCGTTCGCTGTCGCGGGCCCGGCCGGGCCGGACGCCGCCCCCGGCGCGGATCGGCTGGCGTGTGTCGAAAGAGACAGCGGCGCACCGCGATACGGCAACACCACCGGGGCGGGAAGTCCCAGCACCGCGTCGAGCAGCTCGAACCCCTCCGCGGCGCTGAGCGCGGGAAGGCCCGTGGCTCGATAGGCCGCGCTGGTTACCTCACCGAACCCCGTGTCGCGGAACGACGGCCAGTTCACCGACCGGAAATACGGCCGCCCCAGGGCGTGCTGTGCCTCGGCGAACCGGTCCAGGTGCGCGTTGGCCATCGCGTAATCCGACAGGCCCACCGCCAAGCCGGGCAGCACGGCCGACACCGACGAGAACAACACGAAGAAGTCGGGACGGTCGGCGGCCAGCACATCGGCCAGGACCGCTGTGCCCGCGAGCTTGGGCTCCAGCACGGTCGCGACGCCGGGGCCGGTCTTGCGCACGAAAGCCGGACTCTCACCCGAGACGCTTCCCGCGCAGTGCAGCACCCCACCGATCGGGCCGAGCTCGCGCCGCACCCGCTCGAAGAAGACCGACAGCGCCGTCTCGTCGGTGAGACTGCCGAAGTAGGTCCGCACCGCGACGCCGCGATCACGCAACTCGACCAGCCGCCGCACCTTGTCCGCCGCGGGCCCGGAGCCGGCCGCCACGCGGTCCCATTCCGGTTCCGGAGGCAGCGGTTCGCGGCCGAGCACGGCCAAGCGGCGCGCCCCGCGCTCGAACAGCGCCGCCGCGAATTCCGCACCGAGCCCGCGGGTGCCGCCGGTCACCACATAGGCGCGGGCGGGATCGACGACGAGACCGTCGCGGAATGCCGCGTCCGCCAGCTCGACGGTTTCACGGATACCGCCGCGATACCGCACTCGCGTGCAGTCGTCCTCGGTGGCGGAGCACTCCGCACCCAGGATCGCCAGCAAACGCCCGGAATCGGCGCCTACCGCACCGCGCTCGGCGAGTACGTGAACGCTTCGCGTGCGCACCTCCCGGATCTCCTCGGCGAGCGCGGCGACCAGACCGCCCAGCGGCGCCGACTCCGGGCCGTCGGCGCCGGGATGTCCGGCGGTGACGTGCACCAGCGCGAGCGAACCGGCGCGCGCCTCGAGCACACCCTGGTACAGCCCGATGCGGCCGAGGTCGCCGGTGGGCCGGGCGGCCGCTGGAACGAGGTCGCACAGGTCGAGGAGGCAGTCGGTGTCGGGATAGCGGGCCATCAGTGCACGGCCGCGAGCCGCGCCCGCGCCGAAGTCGGCGCGGTTCAGGTCGCCCGGCAGGTCCGACAGCCGCACCAGACGGCCCGCATCGCCCGCTGCGGCGGCGAGCGCCTCCACCAAGTGGTGCGGGGTACGCGCGTCGTACACGACGGAGATGCGGCGGGAACTCAGGTCACCGCTGGGCAGCGGCGCTTCGCGCCACACCGGAACCATCAACCGGCGGTCCGCTGACGCGGGTCGCCCGGGTGAGGTGTCTTGCGGGGCGGATGTCGACCAGGGGGCCGACGCAGGCTGCGCCAGCCCGGACTCCGCCGCGGACCGGTCCGATAAATGCCGCGAAGCGTCGGCCCATCGTCCCCAGGCGGATTGCGCCGATGGTGCGGAGCTCCGGTCCAGCGCGGACTGGACCAGGGCGGGGTTCGGCCCGGACGGTTGCCCCGACGTGGATCGCGGCAAGGACGTGATGTCCGGTCCGTACGCCGACTGCAGCGCCGGTACGGACCGCGCTACCGGATCGGATCCCGAATCCTGCGCGGGACCGGCACCAGGCGCGACATCCGGAATCCAGTACCGCTCCCGGGCGAACGGGTAGGTCGGTGCGGGGATACGGCGTCGAGGTCCGGGATCGCGGACGGCGGCCCAATCGACGTCGCCGCCGCCGAGCCAGCGCGCGATCCGCGAGTCCTCCGCCGCGTCCGGGCACGACCTGGCGCCGGGTACGTCGTCCACCCAGGCGCGCACGGCGGCGCGCAACTGGTCGATGTCCCGTGCCACGAAGGCGGCGCGCGCGCTGCCCGCCTGACGCCCTACCTGCATGGTGTAGGCCAGATCGGCGAGGTTCGGCTGCTGCGCGGCGAGGAAACGGTCCAGCGCGGCCACGTATTCGGTCAGCCGTTCACGGTCGCGAGCCGACACGGGGACGACCTGACCGCCGCTGAACCGGGTCTGCGGCCTGCGGTCGACGTACTCTTCGATCACCACGTTGGCGTTGGCCCCACCCGCTCCGAACGAACTCACCGTCGCCCGTCGCGGCCGCGCGGGGTCACCGCCGGGCCAGGGCAACGGTCGGGTCGGTATGCGGAACGGTGTCGCCGCGAAATCGATGTTCGGATTCGGCGGTGTGGCGTGCAGCGACGGCACGATGGTTCGATGGCGCAGTTGCAGCAGCACTTTCGTCAGCGCGGCGACACCGGCCGCCGCCTCGAGGTGACCGACATTGGACTTCACCGAACCGATCGGCAGCTCGGACACGCCGGAATTACCGAAAACCTTCGTCAGACCGGCGATTTCGATCGGATCGCCCAGTGCGGTGCCGGTGCCGTGCGCTTCGATGTAGGACACCGACGCCGGGTCGACCCCGCCGACGCGCAGCGCCGAGCGGATCACTCTCGCCTGGACGTCGGGATTGGGCACCGTGAAGCCGTTGACGCGGCCGCCGTGGTTGATCGCGGCGCCCTTGACGACGCCGTAGATGGTGTCGCCGTCGGCTTCGGCGTCGGCCAGCGGCCGCAACACCATCGCCCCGACACCCTCACTGGCGACGTATCCGTCACCGCCCGCGCCGAAGGAACGGCAGCGGCCGTCGGTGGAGGCGAACTGTCCCTGGCTGAGCGCGACGAATTTGTAGGGATGCAGGGACAGATTGACCCCGCCGACCACCGCCAGCTTGCATTCGCCGGTGCGGATGCTCTGGCAGGCCAGGTGCAACGCGGTGAGCGAGGACGAGCACGCCGTGTCCACCGCCATGCTCGGCCCTTGGAAGTCCAAGGCGTGCGACACGCGGTTGGGGATGCTCCAGAACGTCGATCCGGGCAGCGTGCCGCGCCCGAGCCGGGACTCTTCCGCCCCGAACATCTGGTAGGTGCCCCACATGACGCCGACGAACACACCGGCTTGCTCGGGGCGCAGGCCGCCACGGGCCAGGTCGGCGCGGGAATGTCCGGCGTCTTCCAAAGCGGCCCAGGCGGTTTGCAGGAACAGTCGCTCCTGCGGATCCAGAATCTCCGCCTCGCGCGGAGAGATGGCGAAGAACAGCGGATCGAAACAGTCGACGTCGTCGAGGAATCCGCCCCACTTGGTGTAGGCGGTGAACGGGTTGTGCCGATCCGGGACGAAATAGCGCCTGTGGTCCCAGCGCTCCGGCGGGATCTCGGTGACGCAGTCGCGTCCCTCGACCAGCACCCGCCAGTACTCGTCGAGCCCGTCCGCACCCGGGTACCGCCCGCTGACACCCACGATCGCGATATCGCCTACCGCGTCCGCGGGTGCGGCGGAATCCGAGCCGGGGGCTGTGCGAGGCAGGGGCTGCGCAGCTGACGCGAACGAGTCGACCGGTGCCCGCCGCGCCGCGGGTGCGGTCCTGGCGCCTGCGTCGTCCACGAGCGGGCGCTCGGCGCTGTAACCGTCGGGCTCGTTGCCGAGCGCGGTGAAGCCGTTGACCGGCGGCTGCGGCCGGGCGGCTGCGGCGTCCCGTGTGGTCGAGGCGATCCCTGATGTCACGGGGGCGTCGGCCGTGGCAGCGGGTATCCGCGCCGCCGTTCGGTCGGCTGAACTGCCGGTCACCGGTGGCGCCAGCGACTTGCCGGCGTTACCCAACCGCACCAGCAAGCCGACGACCGCACGCGGTGTGGGGTACTCGAAGGCCAGCGTGGCGGGCAGGCGGTGGCCGCTGGAGCGTGACAGTTCGTCGCGGATCTCGAGTGCCGCCACCGAGTCGAGGCCGAGTTCGTGCAGCGGTCGATCGAGATCGTCCTCGGGCGCCAACCCGAGGCAGCGCCGAACCAGCGCCTCCATTCGGACGGAGAGATCCGAGCCGTCGTTCACGGTGGAGGCGTCGACCGGCACGGGTGCGATCAGATCCCGCAGCACCTCCGGCAAGTCGACGGCGGGCATCTCCGACAGCGTGAGTGGCAGCGTTGCGACCGCACCGGTCGCCCCGGCATCGATCAACCGGGTGAGCGCGTCGAGCGCCTGCTCCGGGCGCAATGTGCCGTAGCCGCGCCGGGCCAGTCGCTCCAGCGCGCCGCTGCCGAGCCGCTCGACCATTCCGGTCTGCGCCCATGGACCCCACGCGATGGACAGCGCGGGCGAGCCCGACGCACCGCGCAACTCGGCCACCCCGTCGAGGAAGGCGTTCGCGGCGCCGTAACTGGACTGGCCGGGCAAGCCGAGCACCCCGGCGGCGGAGGAGAACAGCAGGAACCACCGCAAGGAACGGCCCGCGGTCAGCTCGTGCAGATTCCATGCCCCGAGCGTCTTCGGCGCCAGTACCCGCCTGGCCCGCTCGGCTGTCTGCTCGGCGATCACTCCGTCATCGAGCACCCCGGCCAGATGCACGACCCCCGCCAGCGGCGGCAACTCGCGGTCGATCCAGTCGAGCGTGGCGGCCACGGCATCGCGATCGGTGACGTCGAGTGACCGCACCCAGACGCGAGCTCCCGCTGCCCGCAATTCGGCGATGACCGACTCGGCCCTGGCGTCGGGAGCCGACCGAGCGGCCAGGACGAGATCCGGCCGGCCCCGGTCAGCGAGCCAGCGCGCCAGCCGGGCGCCCACACCGCCGAGACCACCGGTGATCAGCACCGTGTGCCCCGCCGCGTACCCAGCCGCGATCCCGTCGGGCGCCGTTTCCATCGGCACGAGCCGCGGTACCCGCCGACGTCCCTGGCGCAGCGCCAGCTGACCTGGGGCCGAGGGCGTGACCAGCGCGTCGGCCACGGTCCGGATCTCGGTCAGCTGATCGAGATCGAGGACGTGGCAGCCGATTTCGCGGTGTTCGAGCCGCGCGCTGCGGGCGAAACCCCACAGCGCGGATTGCTCGGGCGCCACCCGATCGGCGGGATCGACGCGCTGCCCGTACCGGGTGAGCAACCACACCGCGGGCTCACCCGCAAGCGCGGCAGCCTGCACCAGGTGCAGCGCGTGCGCTATCAGACGTTCCGCGCGGACGGGTGCGGGCGCGACGTCGGCCGACAGCGCGCCCGCGAAGACGATCCCGCGCAGCGGTGTGCGTGCGTCGGCGGCCGCGCCGAGCAGTGCGCGCACCGCCGCGGGCGCGTCCAAGTCGACCTCGAACTCGTTCTCGGCACGGAACGCGAAGCCCCGGCCGGGCCGGGCGAGCGCGCAGTCCGCTCCGCGTGCCCGGAGTTCGTCGGCGAGTTCGTCGGTGAAGCCCGCAGCCGCTCCGATGACCAGCCAGCGTCCGGCCGCGCCGGTGGGCTGCGCCGATTCGGTTTCCGGCCACTCGATTCGATAGGTGTCCGCGGCGATCCGGTCACGGGGCGCGCGGGTGGACGGTCGCCCGTCCGGGTCCGGTGTCGGCATCACTCGCAGTCCGTTCGCGACCACCACCGGGCAACCCTCCTCGTCGAGCAGCCGAACATCGGCGACGCACAGCTGTGGCGTCTGCTCGACGACGCGCACATGGCCGAATCGAACGGTTCCCGCGGCGGCCGAGACGAGTACCCGGTCCACGGCGAACGGCACCCAGGTCCGCTCGCCCGCGGGCGGCGACATCGCCGCGTATGTGGCTTGGAACGCCGCGTCCAGCAGAGCCGGGTGCACCATGCCCGCGCCGCCGTCAGGGCCGGGGTCCGCCAGCGACACCAAGGCTTCGCGCGGGCCGAAGCGTACGTCGGTGACACGGCGGAACGCGGGGCCGTAAGGCAGCCCGGCCCGGTCGAGCAGTCGATAGAATTCGGCTCCTGCGAGGGTTTCCGGACAACGCGCCAGCACCTGCGCGGGGCCGGGCCCATCCGGAATACGATGCGGTCCGGTCAGGACAAGAGCGCGCGCGTGGTCGCCCGCGCTGTCGGTCGTCACCTGCACCGCCACCCCGTCGGTGCCCGGCTCGAAAAGCACCCGCACCCGCTGCGGGCCGGTCAGCGCGAGACCGCTGGTGATCACCAGGTCGTCGATCGCGACGACATCATCGGCGAGCAGTTCGCGCGCGGTGTCGGCGATGGTCGCGACGAACCAGGCGCCCGGAACGACCACAGCCCGATCCACGACATGGTCGGCCAGACAGGGTGGCGAATCCGGTGCGATCGTTACATCGAAATACGTTGTGCTGCCGCGTCGATCCGGCGTGAGCGCGCTGTCCGCTTGCCGAGTAGGAGTCGAGGTATCACCGGTTCGCGCGGAGAAATCCGTGCGCCCGTTGCTCAGATCGGCCAGCGTGTCATCGGGTCGCGAACCAAGGCCCGCTTCTCGAATGGAAACTGCGGCAGGGGCCGAACGCGCGGCTCGGTCCGGTAACTGTGCGGACGTGACGCTCCGATCGGCGGGCGCGTCCCCGTGCCGTGTCGGAGGGGCAGGTGTGGCACCTGGCTCCACATGCACGTCACTCGGACGCGTCGGGACGTTGGAGCCCCACGCGGTGAAGACACTCGCGGCTGAGGTCGTGGCGTCGCCGGGTGGTCGCCTGTAGCCGGGATCCCCTGTGGACAGGGAGTTGTGCGCCGAGAGCACGCCGGCCGCGCGCGCCGAAAGAACCGAGTGCCCTCCGGCGGCGTCACCCAACGCCGCAAGCGC
>NZ_BAFS01000453.1 GCF_000308415.1 Nocardia asiatica NBRC 100129
GCTGATCGGTAACAGTCAACTGTGCCATCCCGCTTCAGTGTGAAAGTGGCAGGACTGACACCAATTTCGGAACTGGAGCGGATTAGCTATCAGCCTGCTGTTCTCATTCGCTTGCTGTCCTCAGACCTGTGGTCCCTGGGGGCGATTCACACCCGGGCTGCGGTTTCCGCGACGAACCTGTCCGGCAACGACGCTGCCGCAGGGAACGGCGTCGAGTTTCTCGAGGAAGGTGGCGGCGATATGTTCGGCGGCCCCTCTACCGGACAGCCCAGCTACGGACCATCTCACCGGCCTCGACGTGTTCTCCGTGCTGCAGCGCACTTCGAGGATTTCGACGCACTCCTGGCCGAACTCGTCCTGGACCGGGCCTGCGGGATCGACGACCGGTCCGCCGCATTGTGCGCGCCCCGCGCGCACGGGTTCGGTCGTGGGAAATGTCACCGAGGCGCTGGACCAGGTCTTCGGTTCCGTGGCCGGGGCCGTCCTGCTCCTGATCACCTTTCGCGACGAGTTGCGCGCCCGCCTCCGTGCGCGGTCGGGGGCAACATGAGTGGTCGTGCGAACTCGGTCAGAATATGCCTCCGAATGGCAGGTCGGTCAGTGTGTCGTCGGGTGTGGCGAGTGGGTGTGGTTCGTCAGTGAGTTCGGCGACGGCGGTGGCGATTTCGGTGATGGTTGCTTGGACGTAGGTGAGGGTGGCGCCGTCTTGTCCGGTGGGTTCGGCGTGGGCGGCGAATGCACGGGCGATGGCGTATCCGTAGTGGCGTTCGATCCAGGTGAGGGTGGTGTGGCGTAGCCAGTGGGTGGTGATCTGGTGGGTGGTGATCCAGGGCAGGTGGCGGCCGAGGCGTTCCCAGAGGTGGTCGTAGCGGCGGCGGGTGATGGGGCGCCCATATCGGTATCGCAGAAGTTGCTGGCTGGGGTCGTCTCCACGACTGCCGTGGTGGAGCAGGCGAGTGGTGAGGGTGGGGGATATCGGTTGCCAGTGGATGGTGCGCCTTTTCCGAACAGTCGTATCTGGGAGTGGTCAGGATCGATGTCTTCTGGTCGTAGGCGCAGGGCGCTGCCGGTGCGGCAGGCTGTCTCGAGGTGCAGGCGTAGTAGGAGGGTGTCGAGGTCGGGGTCGTCGCCGGTGGTGGCGGCGACGTGGTTGATCTGGGTGAGCTGGCGGGCGGACAGCGCGCGGCGGGAGCTGCGCTGGCGGCGTGGTTTGTCCAGTGCCGCAGCGGGGTTTCGGGAGGCGGGTATGTATTGGCTGGCAACGGCGTGGCGGTAGAGGCGCCGGATCGCGCCGACCATGTGTTCGGCGGCGCTGCGGCCTTCCCGGCTGTTGCGGCGCACGATCGCGTGGCGTCGTGTGTGCTCGACGAGTTGCTGGAGTTCCAGGCCGGTGGGGTCGGCGATGCTGCGGTCGGGCCAGCGGCTGCTGAGTTTTTGCCAGTAGGGCAGGTAGGTTCGTCGGGCGCCGGCCGGAGCGGCGTCGACTACTTGGGGAACGTACTCACCGAAGGTCGGGATGGTCACGTGGGTAGGCGCGGTCAGCAGATCCTCGGGGCGAACATCGAGGCGCTGCAACAGCAGACGCGCGGCCTCGAGGTCGGCGCTGTTCATGCGGCACCGACTATCTCGGCCACCATGGTGGACAGGGCGTCCTGGACGAGTGGTGCCGGAATGATCGCCAGAAGGCCGTCGGCTGGCAAGGCGAGAACCACGACCGGGTTGCCCGGTCGGAGTCCGGTGGCCCGCAACACTTGGGCGGGAAGCCATATCTGGCCGAGTGCCCCGATCTTGAACCGTGAAGTGCCCGCGTAAGTACCGCGGATGGCTATGACGTGCCCATGTACTGAATAGGCGATGGGATGTCCGGGCGGCCAGCCCATCGCAGCGAAACTACGCCGAGCCGACAAACGCGCGCGATCGTTGAGGATCGACACAGCGATCATCGAGATCGTTGACTGCTGCCGAAGAGTTGGTGGCTGCCCCACAGGGGAGGGAAGGGGTAGACCCTGCGAGTGTCGTGCTGTAGGCATGGACTTTCTTCCTTTGTCCAGCCTGCTGATCCTCCAATGCCATGGAACCAGATTTTCAGCGATCACGCCATATCTGGTACTGCGGATACGAAATGGACCTCGTGCGCTAACGACGATCGTTGCGCGGCTGGATTCGGAACACTCACATTGCGTCGCGGAGCGGGTCCGCAAGGTCCACCGACAAGTGCTGCGCCGCGAAAGTGCCGAACGCGCTCGATCCGCCGAACACTCCGTACAAGTGGCTTGTCGGCGCCCGCCTGCGCGCACCGTGGCCGGACCTGGCCGCGGCGCTGCTGACCGCCGAGCTCGCCCGCCCGGTGGGAACGTTTCTGGGAGTCGTGCGAGCGGGGTCGCAATGGCGTGCTCCTGGACATCGCGGTGCCGGTCGGGGTCGGGGATCAGACGGCCGCGTTCCTCGAGGAACTGGGCTGCTAGCGGGTCCATACGCCTGGTGGGAGTGCGTGCGTTCTGCCGCGGATCGGACCAGCTGCTCTGGGTTGGGCCGCTACGCCCCAGGCTTACGTCGTGTCCTGAATGCTCAATACGGAGCGGTCCTGTCGCAATACCGGTTGACGTAACCGCCCGGATGTCCCGCCCGCCTAGTCAGTCACCATGTCAGAGCGTTACAGTTGAGTCTGTCGGGCGCGGCACGGATGTCGGCTATGAGTGTGGGGAGTCGTTGTGGCCGTGAATTTTTCATGCCCGCCCTGGTGTGAATCGCACCAGGGGCGGGATATGAATAATCCCAGCGTTGGCATTGTCCATTATGGACCGGAATTGGTGCTCGAAATCGCCGAAGTGGTAGTTATCGGCGTTGTCCGTCGTATATCGATGCGAGTCAGTGCTCGCGATCATGGCGAATCACGCAGGTGTGTGATCGAAATGGTAGATCCGCACGGAGTCGGCTTGGAATTGACCGCCGATGAAGCTCGGCGGGTAGTGCAGATGCTGATCGACGCCGCGGACCTGCGGCTGACTGCCTCCGACGGAGAGTGCCCCCCATGGTGTCTGGAGCACACAGACCCCGACCCGGACGATCCTGACGATGAGCGCGAGCACCGAGGTCCGTTCCAAGCGATGGTCGTCGCCGGTACATACGAGCCCAGCGTCGCGATCGGGGTGCGAGTGCGCGCATTCGACGAGGAATACGCGCGCCGGGTCTCGCTGGAGATGCTGGTGCAATCGGTCTCTACCGAGCTGTTGGCGGCGGAAGCGTGCAAGATCTCGGCACACCTGCTCCACTGCGTAGATCTGGCCGAGTTGGTGGAAGTCGCATAGGAAGCATGGGCGCTACTCGGCCTCCACGTGGCTGTCCTGGTGCAGGCACCGGACTGCCATGAGCCAGCTCGTCATCCCGTTCTCGTCGACGAGTCGATCATCGGGGTCGAAGACGAGATAGAAACGGATGTCGCTTCGCGAGTGTTCTTCGATGTAGCCAGTCGGGCCGTTGGAGTCGACTCGATATCGGTGATATGTACCTGTTCGAACCCGGTGAGATCTACGCCCGAGCACTCGATGACCTCGCCGCCGAGGAATTGTTGATTACCCGTGTCGACACGACGTTCGACCGCGATACCTTCTTGCCGCTGCCTGCGCAGTACACGCGAGTCGAGTCACAGCCCGCGACCTACGGCGACTACCGGGTCGAACACGACACTTACAGATTATCAACCGGTCTGGAGAAAACCCTGTAGCTGTGAACGCACGATCCCACGCAGCGACGCGAACACCGAGCACATCTGGAATCGGTGGTCTTGGAGTTGTCGACGGGTTGGCCCCCTCGGCGATGACCTGTACCAGGTCTGAATCGTGGGTGCCGGCGACAATCGCGCAGACGAAGCACGGGCTCGCCTGTACGCGGCGCTCGTAGTCCCCGATATCGAACGGAATTCAAGGACCACTGGTCGATCACACCCGAAGGTGCGCTCGAACGCCTGAAAACACCGCGACAGCCGTAGTCCTACGTTGTGATCAGGCTCCCTGCAGTAGCGTCGGTTGTTGCTGGCTGGCGTTGGCAAAGAGTTTGATTACCGGTGCCTGCCAGTGGGGGCGGGTCGCGGCGAGTTCGGCTGCTTTGCCTCCGGCTGCGGTGAGGAGCGCGGCGGTTTCGTCGCGCAGGCGGCGGATCTCGGTTTGGACGGCCTCGATTGCTTCGTCTTTGGAGCCGTACATGTCGTCGAGGGCGTGTACCGCGGGGCCTTCGCCGATTTCGCCGACCCAGCCGTGGCCGGCGGGCCAGACGCGTCCGGTGGTCATGCGTTCGGCATCGGGAATGCCCTGGATACCGAGATACCGTGCTGTATCGACGATTTCGGACACTATTGTCGTTTCGCTCACGTCGAGCATCCTTTCAGGTCGGCGCGTGTGCGCTCATACGGAGGCTGCCAGGGTCCGTGCTTCGGTGTGGATGGTGCGTGTGATGTCGTCGCTTGGGCCGGTGTTGGCGGCGCGTGCGAGTAGTTGCAGGTCGCTGCCGAGACGTGCTGAGCGGACACCGCTGGCGAGATCGAGTGCTGTGCGGGCGGCTTCCTTGGCCCCGGTCAGATCGCGTTCAAGATACAGCAGTGTGGCCAGCCTGGCCGCGGTAATCGCTTTGCTGCGTGCCCGCTGGTCGGGGTAGAGCCTGACCGCCGCAGCGAGTTGGTCGACCAGGTCCGCGGATGCGTTGCTGGGAACTGCCTTGCGTGAGCGGTCGCCCTCGGGCAGCAGGTGTGTGACGACAAGATCGAACTGTGCACCAGCGAGGTCGCCGCCGAGTTTCGCTGGTGTGTAGTAGTGCATCCATGCCGGGTCATCGGCAATGGTGTCGGGTGCATAGGTATCCTGCGCGAGTTGGGCGTAGCGCTGGAAGGCATCGGCGTCACCGGCGCGGCCGTATGCCATTGCTTTGACGGTGTTCAGCATTGAGATGGTGTTGGGGGTCAGCGCGTCGACGCCGGTTTGAGCCAGCCGTACAAGGTCGAGCGCGCCATCGATATTGCCTGCGTGGATCTCCTGCCGCGCGAAGCCGGTGGCGACGTGGGCACGCATGCCCAGATCGCCGGATTCGCGAGCAATACGTAGCCCGAGAATGAACAGCTCGCGTGCGTCGGCGTGCAGTCCTGCATCGAAGGTCGCCCAGGCTGCTGAGTCGGCGAGTTCGGCGACGGTTGCCGCCAGCTGTGCACGCACAGCGGGTGTGGAGGAACCGTCGAGCAGGGCCAGTCCCCATCGGAGTTCACCTAGCAGCAGGTGCCGGGTGGCGCCGCCGCCGGATTGGCGGTCCCACACGGCCAGCGCGTCGGCGGTGGCTTGCAGTTGCCGGATGTCGCCGGAACGGACTGTGGCTGGGACTCTGCTGCGGTCGGCGGCGTCGATGATCATTGTGGCCGGTTGCTCCAGCTGGGCACCGAAGGCAACCGCCGCGGCGAGCGCAATGAAATCTCGGCGGTGCGAGGTCTCCACCCCCTTCGAGGAGTCGTCGCCGTCTGTGACGGATTCGCCTGTGAGCGTAGATGCTTGCTTGTGACTGCTGGCGACAAGCCGTTCGAACTCTCTCCGAGCGCGTGGATCCGCCGTGTTCAACGCGCTGCGCAAAAGATTCTGCGTTGCTGGGCGAAGTGTGACCGCGGCACGGCGTTTGCGCCAGTCCGCCACGGTGGTGACGTCGACGTCGAGTAGCGCAGCGAACCCGCGCACGGACTTTCCGAGCGCTTCTTGCAGAGCGACGGCCTCGGCGCCGGTCCAGGTGCGGATTACCACAACGATCCCCCTCGCGATTGCCGCCGTATCACGGTATCCGAACAGTGTCCCAACAGCGCGGCGAATCCCAACGGATCCCAACAGCTATCCCATTCCAGCGCAGTAGTTTTCGCGAGATCGTCGAAGTCAGCACTCGGCGCCGGGTTGTTGCAAGGGCAACGCCGACCGCCGGACAGGCACGACGAGTCGGCGGCGAAAGCCCCCCGCGCCGGGTGTATCGACTACGGAGGTTTGTCGTGTACTCGAACCAGCTAGCACAGACGAACAGACAGTCATCCGGAACTCTCCGCGGACCGGCGGCTGCGTGGGAAGCCATGCCCTCGCACTCCATCAGAGATCGCCAGCTCGCTGGGGTACGGATTGTCGTCACTGGTGGTGCAGGTTTCGTTGGCGGCAATGTCACCGCCGCTTTGCTGCTGTCCGGTGCCGACGTCAAGGTCATCGATGATCTGTCGACCGGGCGCATAGAGCGGCTTGCCAGGGCGCGGACGCTCGGGTTCAGCGACGGCGATTTGTGTGTGGCGGATGTTCGCAGCTACGACTGCGCTGAGGCTATCCGGGGTTGGCAGCCCCAGGTGCTGGTGCATCTGGCCGGACAGTCGAGCCTGCCATCGGCGATTCGCTCGCCGCTCCGGGATGCGGATATCAATATCCGGGGCAGCGTCAACGTACTGGAGGCGTGCCGGGCTGTGGGCGTGGAACGAGTTGTTTATGCGGCCAGCGCCGCGATCTACGGCCAGGTGCCGGCCGAGCAGTTGCCGGTTACCGAGGGGACACTGATCGCGCCGAGCTCACCGTACGGATTGAGCAAAGCCACCGCGCTGCGCTACCTGGAATTGTTCCACCGCGACCACGGCCTACCGTACGTCGCGCTGGCTATCAGCAACGTCTACGGCCCCGGACAGACTGCACCGGCCTGCGGCGTCATTCCGCAGCTGGTGCGCGATTTCGTGGATGGTCGGCCGATTCGGATCACCGGAGACGGACAGCAGACCCGCGATTTCGTTCACGTCGGCGATGTCGCCGACGCGGTCGTCCTGGCGTGTTGGGCGGACTGCGTCGGACTGGTGAATATTGCCTCTGGTCGGGAAACCAGCGTCGCCGAGGTGGTCGAGCAGGTGTGCAGGATAACCGGCACCCAGGTTGCGCGGCAGTTCGTGCCTGCTGTGTTCGGCGAGGCCCGCCGCATGGTGATGGACGCTGGCCGGGCCCACCGCGTGCTTGGCTGGCAATCACGGGTTTTGCTTGCCGACGGCATCGCTGAGGTCGTTGCCGACGTCCAGCGCCGCCGGGCGGAGGTCGCCGGATGACACCACCCATATACGCCTGCCAGCTCGGGCCGGTGACGGCGGGACTGGTCACCAACGACGACGTCGTGTTGACCTACCTTGCGAACTTCTATCGGATTGGCCACCTCGGTCCGGCACCGCGAGACTGGATTGTGGAAGCGATGGTTGGCGCACCATCACCCTGCATGGCGGTCAACGAGTGGGGCGTCGCGCACTGCAGCGACGCCAACGAACGACGGGCCCGTCTGAATTGCCCGGATCCGGTGAGACTTGCCGTGAGCGCCCGCAAGGCGATCCGGGAAGTGCTGGTCGACTATTGCGAGCAGCGCCGCTACACGATGCTGCACGCCTCCGCGGTCGCCGACGACGACACGGTGATCATCATTGTTGGCGACAAGGGGAGCGGAAAGACAACCTTGGCGATGAAAGCGGTGCTTTCCCAGGGTATGCGGTATCTGTCCAATGACCACCTGATCGTCTACCCTGCTGAGGACGGCCCGGCCCCGGTAACGCAGCTGAGGTTGACCTCGCTACCGAGTCCGATCCCGGTGAAGATCGGCACGTACCTGGATCTCGAACCGCAACTGCCCGCCCCATGGGACAGCGGCGACGTCCGCGTTGACGCCTACCGGAGCGTGGCGCGCGAGCAGCTCTACCGACTCGACCACCGGATCTACTACACATTCCCGCGCCTGGGCCAACAGAACCCGATCGTCGTGGACCTCCACGATCGCGGTTGCGGCCCGGCGGTCATCGTAGTGCTGGCCGGCTACCGCAGCGGCGCGGCTGGGCCTGTTGCTGTCGAGGAACCGATCGCCGCACTGATGCCGCATGTGCGCAGGGACTGGCCGTTCGATCCGAATCTCAACCAGCACTACTTGCCGCGGCGCGAACGCGGCCTCTTCGACTACGAGCACGACGCCCGGAACCTGGTCACCGCATTGGCCGATCGTGCCACCGTCATCGGCTGGCACCACAGCGGGGACCCCGCCGACCTGATCCAGTACTGCCGAACGAAAGCGAGCAAGCCATGACACCGACGCCTTTGGTGAGCGTGGTCATTCCCACCTTCAACCGCCCGGAACAGCTCGCTGCGGCCCTGGCCAGCGTCGCCGCACAAAACGCCGTCCCCGGGCCGATGGAGGCCATCGTCGTCAACGACGGCGGAACCGACGTGCGCGCCGTGATCGACAGCGCCCGCGACCGCGGCCTGGCCGTACGGTTGATCGACCTTCCGGCCAACCGGGGCCTGCCGTCCGCTCGAAACGTCGGAATCGACACTGCCCGAGGCGAGTTCCTGGCACTACTCGACGATGACGACGTGTATCTCCCCGATCATCTCGCCACGATGCTCACCGCGATCGATCACGAGCACACCGACGCCGCCTACGGGATCTGCCACACCAGCACCACGTGGATCGACCCGAGCATGCCACTGGAGCTGCCCGCCTACCGGTCGTTGCCGTTCGACGCGGACCTTCTGGCAGTGGCGAACTTCATCCCCGTGCACACCGCGGTGTTCCGGATGCCGCCACCAGCCGCACGCTACGACACGACCCTTCCGGCGCTGGAGGACTGGGACATGTGGTTGCGGCTGGTCCGTGAGCACGGCTACCGGTTCCATCACGTGCCGCAACCCACGGTGATCTACCACCGCATTCCCGACAGCGGCAGCATGTGCGCTACCACAGTTTCCGCCACGGCGGGCCTGGCCGGGTTCGGTCGGCTTGTTCAGCGCATCTGGTCCCGCTGGCCGGCCACCACAACCGAATCGGCGCGGTTCCGCCTCTATATCGCTGTCTTGTACTGGAATGCTTTGACCGTCCTCACCGAAGGGCGTCGACTGGCGGAGGATTACTTCCAGTGCTGTGTCGCCGACCTGGCCGCGGCCTGGCACGGCGACGAGCCCGAAAACGACCTGCCCGCCCGCATCATCACCACAATCGAGGACGGAAGCCGTGCCGACACTGCCGCATGACCTCGTCACCGCCACCCAGAATGCCGGAATCCGCATCGACACGGTGCTTCAGCAGACTGGCAAGACACTGCTCGCCGCGGGCAGCTTCGCCGGTCGGCGCGTGGCCGTGAAATGCCTGCTCGGCACCGACCCGTTCTGGGCCGGGAAATGGCGGCACGAACTCGAGGTGTACGAGGTTTTCGCGCACTCCGCGCCGCCCGTGCCAGTGCCGCAGCTGGTCTACACCGATCACACCCGGCTCATGGCACTGGAATGGATGAACGGGCAGCGCCTCGACGACGACCGCTACCCGCAGCGGTCACTCGCCGACACGGAGATCGACGCGGTGCTGGGCACAGTCGAGGCTCTGAACCGATGGCAGCCACCCGCCGGGGCGTTCGATGTGATCTTCGACTACCGAGATCGGATCGGCCGCTATCATGCCCGCGGCTATCTCACCGACACCGACCGCGACGCCTTGCTGCGCCTGGTCGACCGTGCCGGTGCTGTTGATCAGCTCAATCACGGAGACCCGTTGGCCAGCAACATCCTCCTCCGCGAGGAGGCCCCCGCTGTCCTGTTGGATTGGGAATTCACCGGACTGTTCCTGCCCGGATTCGACCTGGCAATGCTGCACGCTCAGCTCGGCGCCGCCACTGCAGAACTTCGGGCTCGCATCGACACCGCGGTCACCGCCGCGGGGATCGAGGTACCGTTCGTCGTCAATCTTGCGACCGTGCTCACCCGGGAAATGCGCATCCACCGGGAGCTGCCGGAAGGGCCGGTACGCGAAACGCGGCTTCGGGTCATCGACTCGGCGTGGCAGCAGACGCGAGAGCGTATGCACGCCATCGCTATGCGGGGTGTCTGATGCACATCGCCATGGTCCACCGCGATCTGCACCAACGTACCCGCGGTGGCATCTGCGCCATCTACCGGTCGCTTGCTACCCACATGACCGCCCGTGGCCATACCGTCACCCTGATCACCCAGCAATCCCCGCACCCGGTGACGGTGGACGGTGCCCGGGTAGTCACCCTTCCACGCACCGAAAACATGACCGCGCACCGGGCATCCGTCGCCGCCGTCCTCGACCGCATCCGCCCCGACGTGATCGACTGCTCCACCTGGGAAGCCGAAACGCTGACCTACTTGCACCAGCTACCCGAGTATCGGGCGCCGGTCCTCGTTCGTGGGGAATTCAGCGCCCGCACCCTCGGCGCCGACGACCTCGCCGCCGCTGAGCATGAGCTCGTGCACCTCGCCGACCGCGTGATCGCCGTCAGCCACTACGCCTCCCGCGACCTCGCCGATGCCTACCACATCGAGACACCCGTCGTGATCCACAACGGAATCGACCGCGACCGCTTCACCCCCGGGCCAGCCACCTGGCCCAACAGCGGACTACGCATCCATCTGGACCGCGACGGGCAGCCGAGCGACCCGGAGCCCATCCCCGCTTTGCTGGCCTCCACCTCGCCGCTACCGCCGTTCACCGCCGATCCACGTCACCGCCAGCGTCTGGTATGGGTCGGCAAGATCACCCCGATGAAAGGGTGGGACCGGCTCGAACAGATCGCCGCACGCCTCCACGACATCGCGGTGATCACTGTGGTGCTCGGACACTCCCGTGCCTTCTGCCCAGTCAGCGAGCACGCCCGCCACCTCGTCGTTGTCCACGACCTCGACGACGCCGACATGCCCGTCGTCTACCGCAGCGCCGACTGGCTGCTGTCGACCTCCCGCTGGGAAGGATTCGGACTCGCCATCGCCGAAGCACTCGCCTGCGGCACCCCCGTGCTCCTACCCGACACGCTCGGCACCGCCCCGGAACTCCTCGCCGCCGGAGGCGGATACACCTACCGCGACCCCAGCGACCTCATCGACATCCTCGCCGCCTGCCCCCCGCCCGTATCGACGCTGCCCACGACCTTCGACTGGGAAATCAACACCACCGCCACCCTCGCTCACTACCAGCAACTGATCGGTGCACGGCCATGCGCATACTCCTGATCGGCCCCACCGGCGGACACGGCAGCATCCCGCCCTACCTCGCGGTCCTCAGCACCGCGCTGCGCGCACTGGGAGCCCATGTCGACCGCATCGGCGGCACCGGCGTCCCCTACGACCCCCACCGTGGTGCGTTCTGGACGGTCGAGCGCATCCTCGCCGCCGCCGAACAACTCCTCACCACGGTCGATCTCGACACCTATGACGTCATCAGCCTCCACTACGGCAACCTCGAAATCGAACAGCTCCTACCGCACCTATGGGCACGACGCCGCAAAAGACCACCCGCCGTCCATCACGTCCACTGCCTCGCACCGACGCTGTTCTCCACCCACGCACCCGACATGGCGTTGCATGCGGTCGTCGAGCAGGCCCCTGCAAGCATGAACGGGTTCGTATTCTTCGGCAACTACGCACGATCCCGCTTCACCCGGCGCCACAACCTCAGCGCCCCCTCCACGACCAGCTGGCTACCGACCACCATCCCACCAGGCACCACCGCCCGCCCCAGCCCGGCACTCGAAACAGCACTCCACACTGCAGACGACGGCGTGACTGCGAGCCTTTACGGCTATGCCGCACCCTGGAAGGACCCCCGCGGTCTCCTCGCCGCCTGCGCGCAGACACGCAAGATGTGCAAAATCATTCTCGCAGGACCATTTTGGGACGATCCCAACCAAGCCGGCATCGACCTGACCCGCGAGACACGCACAAGCGTCCAACACGGCGCCGCACACGTCACGGTTGTGCCGACCTACTGCAACGCCCAACACCGGATGGCGCTCGTCGGACATTCCGACTTCGCACTGTTCCCCTATCAGAACCAATCCACGTTCCAAGGCAGCGGCGCCATCGCCGACTACCTCGCCCACGCCGTCCCTGTTCTGGCCACCGACATCGCCAACATGGCCGAACTCGTCGACGACACCGGCATCCTCATCGAACCCCACAACCCCGCCACCCTCGCCGCCGCGATCGACCGGCTCAGCGCCGACAGACGGTACCGACACTCACTGGCACGCCGAGCACGCCAACGTGCACACCAGTTCACCGCAGCACACCACGCCCGAACATGCTTGCAGCTCTACGAGAAGGTCATCGCAAGAAGAGCGACCCGACAATGACCAGCCCACACCCCACCACCGAACTGCTCATCGCCCGCCACGGCGAAGCCCACTGCAACACCGCCTCGATCATCGGCGGCCCCACCGGATGCCGCGGCCTCACCCAGCGCGGACGCCACCAAGCCCAGCTCCTCGCCGAGCATCTCAGGCAACACCAATCACACCACCCGATACACGCCATCTACACCACCCCGCTGCGACGCACCCGCGAAACCGCGGCCATCATCGCAACCGCCCTCGACATCGAACTGGAGATCGTGACCGAGCTCGCCGAACAACACCACGGCACCGCCGACGGCAGGCCCTGGCGCGATGTCGTCACAGAGTTCGGCAAGATCCCCGCACACCACCCCAACCAACCACTCGCCCCCGACGGAGAAACCTGGACTGAATACCTCCACCGATCCCGCAACGCGCTCACCCAAATCCTCGCCCGTCACACCGGTAAGCGGATCCTCATCGTCGGACACGGGGATACCGTTGATGCCGCCTTCCACCACTTCTTCGACCTACCGACCACCAGCAGGGCGACCGCCACAATCGCCATGTATCACGCGAGCCTCACCGTCTGGCGACAGCAACCAACCTCCTGGATCAACCCCACGGCCGGACTCCGATGGGCACTGCTCACTCACAACGACACACGACATCTCACCGACACGCCCAAACCACACCCAGCGACGGCTACACCACAACCGAAACCCAGTTGCGCCGAAACGTAGCTGCGTGGTCCGAAGCGGCATCTGCCGGTCAGCGGACCCAACTCCTTTCAAGGAGCACCTGTGATCGTCACGCCCCTCCAGCCCGAACACGTGAGCGAAGTCCATCAGCTCATCGAACTCGGGCAGCCCTTTATCCGTGCGCGCACCCTGTCCGACTACTGGCTGTACGCGAAGCTGTTCTCCTCGACCTGCCCGATCGCGATCAGGGAAGACAACACCATCATGGGAGCGGTGGTCGCGTTCCGAAGCCAAGACGACCCCACAGACATCTACGTCCAGGATGTCATCACCCACCCGCAGCACCGGCGAAGTGGCATCGCTCGAGCGCTTCTGCACAGCGTGCGATCACAGGCCGAGAAGTGGGACTGCGAGCGCTTGTATCTGACATCAGAAACCGACAACCACGCAGCGCACGCCTGTTGGACAGCTCTCGGCTTCGTCAACGTGCCCGGCGACCACGAGGTTAACGGCATATCCGTCATCACCGACTTCAAAGGACCAGGCCGGAGCCGTGCTGTGTACGAACTTCTCCTGACCTGAATGGGAACCAGAGAGTTGCTTTCGCGGCCACGCCGACGATCAGCTCACGGAAGGACAGCATGGACAGCAACACCACTGAACCGTTCCAGATTCAAGTCACCGCACGCGCTCTGGTCGCCAAAGGCGAGGATCTGCTGCTGGTGTCCGATGACGGCCGAATCTGGTACACACCCGGAGGTCGCCTGCAACCCGGTGAGTCGTTGCATGACTGCATCCGCCGCGAGGTCCACGAGGAAACCGGACTCCACGTGACCGCCGGTGAGCTGGTACACGTCTTCGAATACTGGGAAGAAAAGCACCACCGCCACAAGGTCGAGTGCTACTTTCTAACGTGTCTGGCGTCCGGTGAGCTCGATCAGGATTGGGCCGACCTTGACGGGCCGGTGGAGCATATGCGGTTCTTCAGCCCGCAGCAGATGCAGACCGAGGAGCATATCTATCCGCAGTTCCTGAGGAAGGGCCAGTGGCGCACTGGCGGGGACATCTATGTGGGCTTCGAACGGTAAACGCCAATGCCGACCGGGCCGGTGCTCTGTGCGGTCCGGTAGTGGGCAAAGGGCGCCGGTGAGAAAGCATCCCAGCACACGGAGCATAGCCCAACCGCGGGAGGCCCTTACTCAGTCAACGTGATGGCCGGGGCAAAGCACCCGCCGTAGATACGGGATGGCGCGGTCCGCCGAATTGACGGGGCGACGAGAAATCAACCCGAGGTATGCACTCCGTCACCGTCAACCATCCACGCGATCTGTTGTGCCCGAAAGCGATTTGTCCGCAACGGGTGTGCCCTGGTGGAAGTACATTCGCCAGCCGTCGTCGGTTCGCCGCCACAGCGAACTGCGTAGCGATTTCTGGCCGTCGCGTTCTGCGATGTAGGTGACATGCGCGAGGTCGGGGCTGAGCAGTTGTCCGCGGATCTGGGTGGCAGCCGTCGTGGTGGGTGGTTCGGCGGCGAGGGCGGCGATGATCGAGTCGCGGTCCCATCTGCGGCCTGACGCACCGAACTCTATGAAGCTCGGGGCGAGGAACACGGCCAACGCCTGCGGAGACGCCCGAACCGCCGGGTCCAGCAGGCGCATCTCGGCATCAATGACCTGTCGCACGGTGTCGTCGGCCGGTGCTGCCGCCACGAGCTCGTCCGGTAGTAGCGGAGAGCTGATCGTCAACACGCGTGACATCTCGATCTCGAACCGGTCCGGCCAGTCGATGCAGCGTTTCCGTTTGCCTGTGTTGGTGAATCCGTTTCTACGGTAGAAAGCGTGGGCTGTGTGGTTGTGTTCGAGCGCCCACAGCCGTATCTGGTGGTGCCGACCGGTGATGGCCCAGTCGATCACGGCGGCCAGCAGCCGGTCCGACAGCCCGGTCCCTCGATGGGCAGGCGCCACCCACATGGACACGACGGCCGGTAGATCGTCTTCGATCATGCCGCCGACCGACCCGACTGCTGTCCCGTCTGTGGTCTCGGCAATGAACAACACCCTGCCGTGCATCCATTGACGCCACTGCCGTTCGCTCCATCGGGACGCCAGATCGAAGGTGGACCCGAATGTTCCGGGTGGTGTCTCCCTGAGCGCGTCGAGCCGCACGGTGCGGGCGAGGGTCCATTCGTCCGGTTGGAGTTGGCGCACGATCATGCGCTGATCCTGCGGGGACTGGCTGTCGACGGCAACGCATTATCCTGATCGAACCCGTGAGCGAACTAGGTTCGGTGTGCGGTTGGCGACGGGTTGGGGGTGCTCTCTCAGTCGTACAACCGGGCGAGGAGCGCGCCCTGGCCCGATTGCAGGACATGGGCGGCTTCGAGTGGGATCCAGAAGCATTCGAACCGCGTCGGCTCTGATTCGCCGTCGTGGTCTTCCTGGCTTGCCCATCGGTCCGGGGCGTCCTCGCACAGTTTCAGCGAGAAGAAGTGCCGATGCTGGATCTCGAACCGGTACGGGCTGATGTCGTAGTCGGCTTCCCCGAGCTTGCGCACGATCTCGAACTCCGAGAGCCCGGTCTCCTCCCGCGCCTCTCGTAGGGCTGCACTCTCCGGGGTCTCCCCGGCCCGGATACTCCCAGCGGGAACCTGGATACCGACTTCCTCCCAGGAGAACTCGGGGTGCCGGAACACCAACAGCTTGCCGTCACAGACGACGTACACGACGACCTTCTCAGTGATGGCCTTCTCAGGCATCGAGCGCAATCCCTCCCTCCGAATCGACAAGTCGTGGCGAAGCAGGAAACCGCGCCGGACGGGCAGCTCAATCTATCCAGTACCGGCGATTCAGAATGCCATCCGTACATGGTTCAACCGATTCGAGGACGCCGCCGCAGGATTCGATGATGCGCCGAGAGGCGAGGTTGGTGTCATGGCAGGTGATGAGTATCCGATCGATGCCGATCGCGCGGGCGATGGTGAGGCTGTGGCGGAGGATGGCGGTGCCGTAGCCGCGGCGTCGATAGTGTGCCAGGACTGCGTAGCCGATGTGACCGCCTCGTCGGCGTAGTGCGTCGTTGAGGGTGTGCCGGATGGACGCGCGGCCGACGATCCGGTCGTCGACGGTGGCGACCAGGTAGGTGGCCGCGACGATACCGTCGGGCAGATTGATCCCCTGGCGGTAGTCCTCCAGCATCGACAGATACTGCGGCCATGTCATGGCCGGTGTGAGCCCCAACGCGAAGGGGAATCCGTCGTCGTCGGCCATGGCCTCATGCGCCGCGCGGACCACCTGTTCATCCGACACGCGCAACGGCCGCAGCCGCACCGCATCGAGAATGGGCGAGGTCCGGGGAGCATTTGACATGGCCCGCACCGTAGCCAGCGAAACTACCGTCGTCGACGGATTTTCAGCCGCGATCCGCTCGTGCCGACTTGGAGTGGCACGCATGCTCCGCCGAGCGACACATCAGTCCCCAAATGTCTGCGTCCAAGGCAAGGCGGTGTGTCTTGTCCTGGAGCAGGGTCGGTCGGTGGCCGAGGTGGCGTGCAGTCCCCAATAACCTTCTTGGCGGCTTGCTTCGCGGGTTTCGCGCGTACAGGTTGTGCCGACTTGTGACCGCCGGTTGGTATCCGGTGAGCCGAGGTCGTGCACGATCATGTCCGATAGCCTGGATGGCGAGTTCGGTTGGTGGAAGGACGTTTTCTGCTTTTAGGGGGTGGCGGTGTGTCCGGTGAGCTCCAGGTTGAGGTCGACCGGTTGCGGGAGGCAGCGCGATTCGTGTCGGGGAAAGCCCAGGCCATCAGGGATGAGCTGAAGCGGCTCGATGACACTATCGGCAAGGAACTCCTCGCTGACGGCTGGCAAGGCAAGGCGGCCAGCGCGTATGACGAGTCATGGGTGGAGTGGAAACACGGCGCCGAGACGGTGATCGCTGCGCTGGAGGAATCCGCCACAAGCCTCGCTGAAGCCGCCAACCGCTACGAGAACCGCGACACGACCACCCAGCAGGCGATCACAGGGTTGACCGGATTGGACCTCCCGTGACAGACAGCGGTCGCTACCGCGTCGATCTAGAGCAGCTCGATGCCGCGGTCGACACGATGCAGAAGTTCGGCCGCACGGTCGAAGACTGGCTGGGCGAGGTCGACCGCCACATCGCCGACTTGCACCTGACGTGGACCAGCGACGCGGCGACCGCGCAAAGGACCGCGCACGACAAGTGGGTCACCGGTGTGAACGAGATGCGCGAGAACCTCGATGAACTACGGGAGGTCGCGAAGAAGGCGCACCAGAACTACACCGCTGCGATCGAGGCCAACACCCGGATGTGGCCGTAATGTCGCCGCCGGTTGTGCAGGTGGATCCGCAAGGCTTCACCAAGGCCGCCGAGGTCTACGAAGGCGTGCACAACGCGTTGATCTACGGCGTCGACACGCTGACGAAGATACTGGGCCAGTCCGGCGGCAGCGCGGGTTCGGACAACGCCGGCCGGGCATGGAGCAACGACTACGACCCGGCCGCGTGGGACACCGTCGACGCGCTGGGCGAACTCGCCCTCGCGGTGGGACAGATGCACGACCTGCTGCAGTTCACCGCCGCCAACCACGCCAACGCGAACTCGCAATCCACGCCGGAACCGAACCCGAACGACCTCGTTTTCCCGCCAGGGACGCTGAAGGTCTACCAGCCGCCCGAACCCCCAGCCGTCTACGGTGGCCATGACCCGGAGCCGACCGGGTGGGACTGGGTCAAAGGCGCGGTCCAGGGTGAACTGTGGCCGAATGGGCACCCCGACGTGCTGCGAAAGATCGCCGCGGCGTGGCGGACCATGGCCAACGCCCTGCGTATCGCGGCCGGTCCATTGCCGAACGCACGGCAGTTGATCGAGGCACAGCAAAGCCCGGAAACACCCCAAGCGCTCGAGCAGGCCGACATCGTCAAGGGCCAGTTCGACGCCTTGGCCACCGTGTGTGATGAACTCGCGAAATCCTGTGACTCGTACGCGAGTTCGGTGGAACAGACCAAGAACACGATCAAGCGTGCGCTCATCGAACTCATCGCGATCGTCGCTGTGGACCAAGCGTTCGGGTGGATCGCCGCACCGTTCACCGGTGGCGGGTCGGCGGCCGCCGCGCAGGGCGGAATGGCGATCGCGATCGGCATCTACGGCGCCCGCATAGCTGCGGTCATTCGCGCGCTGATCGGTCTCGCGGAGGCGTCCCGCGTCCCGGTCGCGGTGTCGCAGGCCGTTGCCCGTGGCAGCGAGGCATTGATCCCGCTGATCCGGGCGCGCCCAGCCCTGGCCGGCGCCGACGGTGTCGTCGCGCCCGGACCGTTCACGACATTCGCCAACCTCCGCCGCCCGCACCTGACCCAGCAGACCAGAGACACGATCATCGCCAGAACACGAACCTGGGGACGGCCCGGCGAGAAAGAAGACTTCTACGTCGTCGAATCCGAACCGAACGTCAAGGTACCGATCAACAAGTCCTATGACGACAAACCCTGGGTGCAGCAGCTACCCAAGACCGAGGACGGCAAATACTACGTCGACGCGGCCAACAGATCGTTGTATCCAGTGAACCCGAAGTGGGAATTCGGCCACAATAGCGGCTTTGAGCACCGGCGGCTGCTGGCCGATGCCCAAAGCCGCGGCTTGACCCAGAAAGAGTTCGACGACTACGTCAACAGCCATCCCGAGCGGTTCCACATCGAAGACATGACCGGAAACAGAAGCCACAGACGGGAGCAGAAGTAGATGACCGAACCGGACGAATGGGGCCGAACCCCTCTGCATTACGCCGCGATGGAGGGCCAGGTCGATGCCGTCGCGCGTCTGCTCGACACCGAGGACGTCAACGCTCGCGACAACGAGGGATGGACGCCGTTGCACTTCGCATCCCAGTACGGGTTCACCGAGATCGTCCAACAGCTACTCGACGCGGGCGCCGACATCAACGCCTTGACCGAGAAAGGGATGCCGCCGATCTACTGGGCGATCATGTCCTCCAGCGGAGATCGAATCGGCACGGTGCGCCTCCTGCGCGCGCGGGGCGCCGACCCGACGAAGTCGACGATCAAAGGGTACTTCGGAACCCAAAGCCCCCTGGACGTGCTGCGGGAAGTCCGCAACGACCCCGCCATGCAGGCCGAATTCGCGGACCTGCTGTGAGCGAACCCCCAGACCTCGACGCCACACTCGAGGAAATGAAAACCAAAGCCAACCAGGTCAAGTCGGCCCTGTCCCGCATACGCGGCATCGGTATAGCAGGCAACGGCGCCATCACAGCGATCGTCGATTCGGCCGGACACCTGCGCGACCTGAAACTCACCCGGGACGCACACCGGTGGGGAGATCGGCTGGCGAGCCTCATCCTGCAGGCGACCGCCGCTGCCGAAAAGGACGCCGCCGCGAAGGCTGGGAAGGTGATGGGTCCACTCATCCACGACGAACGTGTCGAAGCCGGAATCAAAACGATTCGCGAAACCTTCAGACAAGCCGAACCCAGGACGAAGCCCCCGACGCCGAGGACCGAAGAAGAGATCCAGGCCGCTGACGACGCCTACTTCGAACGCATGAACGACAAGGCTGGAACCGCTGAATCTGACCGCATATAACCTCCTCCCGGCCAGCCTGGTGCTGCTGCATTCTGATCTGATCGCAGGTCGCTCGCCTTCAGCAGCCGCTGGCGCATCACACCTGACCAGCTGCGACGGAACATGGCTACACGAACCCGGTGAAGGTGGGCCGTTCTGCGGACCAGGGACGGTAAGCTGACGGCGGAGTGTCAGGACGCGCACGCGCTCCACCTTTTTCGCCGGAGTCACCCCGCCCACGCTGGTTCGGTGACAGTGACGGCCAAGGTCCTCCCCGGGGCCCGCGGTAGCTCGTTTCCCTGTTCGCATGATCTTTCGTCGCAGGCAGGGTGGCGTGGGCACCGCTGCCGGAACTGGACGAGGGCATGCCCAAGAACAGCAGCGCGCGCCGTCGGCGCCGGGCTCACCGCATCGCCGTCGAGGAAGGCGTGAAGTACACCGAAGCCTTGCGTCGCGGCGATGAACGCGCCAAGCAAGCGCGCGCCGACGAACAGGCAGAGCACGATTCGTTCCTGAGACCGGTGAAGGTCGAGATCGACGGTGTCAGACGCTATTTCCGACGTGAGGATGCCGAGCAACTCAGCCGCGACGGGTTGGCCGACCCAGTCGAGAAAGATGTTGTTGCCGCAGTGGATGTGCTGTTACCGCAGGTGCGTGCACTACTGTCAGCCAGGTTACGGCCGGTGACCGTGACCGGGCCGGACGGGCAGCCGCACAGGGTAGTGCCATGCGCGGCCGAACACCGCGAGAACTTCCGCGACACGGTGCAGAAGGTGATCAAGGACCTAGAGCGTGTGCGAGAGGACGCCGAGATCGCCTGGGTCGAATCGGCGACCGTGGCCGCTGCCTACTACGCGGTGGATCTGAAATTGAGTGGTCTGCGTCGGATCACCGACGGGCACTGCGTGATCGGGTCGAGTCGGCGGTGGAAGCGGCCGAGGTGCTGTCGATGACGGCAGAGGCCACGCACAGTCGAGGGTGCATGCTCGGAGCGGGCGAAAACCGGTCCCGGCGGGGCTGGGGATACTCGCCGTGCGCCGCCGGTGACGTGCGGGTGCGCGTAAGGATCTTCGATGACGACACCATCGTTACCGCCCCGGGGTGTCCTCGCCACGCCGCCGAGGAAATCGTGCACTGGGACTACTTCGTCGAGATGGGTGACTCCGCGGTCGAGGTCATGGGCGGGACGGACGATGATCTCGACATCATCTACGACCTCGCTGCCGAACTCCGCCGTGAACGCAAACGGATCCAGCGAGAACGGGAAGAGAACAACGTCGGGTCATACACCCTGCCGTCGCCTCCATGGATGAGTCGCCAGGACTGGTGATCACCGACGAATAGGAGCTGGCCGTCCTGCGGTCGGTGTCGGCGCGAACGGCAAGGTAGGCGGCCCGGCTAGTTTGAGCCAGCCGTTCCCAGGCGTGCGGTGGTCAGGCAAACGACGAACAGGTCACTGACCACCGCGGGCCGCAGGTCGGCGGCAGGCTTGTCAATCAGGATGGCCGACGCTGTCGACGCCGCGGGTCGGCGGTGAATGGCGGTAGCGCCGAGCCGGAGGCCAGCAAAAGCCGATATCGACACCGATCGCTCAGCTGCCCGCTGGGGTCCTGCAGGACCCGTAGTCTGCTACACGTGCCCGACCCCGGATAGACCCCGACTGTCGGCATGGCAGCGTTGACGAGGGTGCCGTCCCTCACAAGGAACAACATCACCGGTGCGGTACTGCTCGATCTCCTCGAGCCGATCCGGCAGTGCCTGGGTGTCGTGTGAAGGCTCAACCTGGGGATGTCCGTGAACGCCGACAGCCTGGGGCGACAATGAAGCGGGACTCGACCCTGGCACTGCGGAAATCCACCCGCCAGGCTGGTCGGTGATTGGCCGTGAGCCGGTAGGTGATCTGGGTGGCGGCGAGTAGGTGTACGAATTCAGCGACTGGTTTGTCGCGTAGCGGCCCGGATCATGGCGGTGCGGTAGGCGGGCGCGGCGCCGAGGGCGGCCACCACGGGGGTTGAGCCCGAATTTCACCTCCGGACGGGCCTACCGCAGGGTCGTACCCGTGGGCCAGGCCCGACCGGCATGAGGGCTAGTTCTAGCACGTCCAAGGAAGCTGGATGGTAGTCAGTAGGTCGCGCGGGTCCGGCACTCGTCGGGTCCGGGGGGCAGAGGCATGCCCGCAGCCGTGTTGTCTCGATCGACGTGGACAACCGACATTCCTGCGGCCAGGGCTCCGAGGATGTCAGCCGTCCAGCTGTCGCCTACCACGACCTGTCGGGTTCGGTTCCGGCAAGGTCGACGGCGGCGCGGAACATCCGCAGGTGGGGTTTACGGGCGCCGCCGCGGGCCGACACCACGACCCCGTCGATGAGGTCGGTCAGTCCGGCCTGGTCGAGGGCCGATTCGACGTTCCATGTCCAATTCGTGCAGACGACGATGGCAACGCGGTCGTCGCGTAGCGCGGCGAGTACTTCGGCGACCTCCGGATACGGTTTCATCGTCCAGGTCGACCCCTCCGCGTGGATCTCCTCGACGGGGGAACCGATATCGGCGGTGACGTGGTGGGCTCGGATCATGGCGGCGATGCGGGCCTTCTTCCAGGCCGTGTAGGTCTCTCGGAAGCGCGAGGCGGCGATAGGCTCGCTGCCGTCGGCGGCCTGGCTCAACAAACCGGGCAGCGACCCGATCATCGAGTGCGATGCCGTGACCGGCGAAACTTCTCGCCAGGAACGCCCGCGGCGCTAGAACGCCAGGAGCGTGCCGAACATGTCGATGATCGCAGCTCTACGACGAGGCATGCCCACCGTAGAACCTGCCAGTCGGTCGATATCTACGGGCGCCATCGAAGTTCACTTCTTTCGCGAAAAGTGTTACACAGCAATAGATGTCGGCTCTGCGCGTGGCGGGTTCGCAGGCGGTGACCCTCCTGCGATCGGGCTCACATTCGGATATAGTCTGCTGCCGACCAGCCCGACGAGGAGTTTCCGCCGCGGATGTCGGTGGCGGAGTGCGATCAGATGCGGAATGAGGAAGAGGATGCCGGAGTCCGGCCCGAAGACATCGACCGACGACCTTGTCTCGATAGTGCTCGTCACCTATCAGAGTGCCGATGACCTGCCCGAATGCTTGTCCTCGCTCAAAGCGGCAGCGGGTGGCTACGACTTCGAGACCATCGTGGTCGACAACTCCTCCGGCGACAACAGCGTCGAGATCGCCCGAAGCTTCGGGGCGACGGTCATCGCGAACTCGGACAACCCGGGGCTGTCGGCGGCGATCAACCAGGGTGCGGCCCGTGCGTCGGGCCGCTGGCTGTTCCAGCTGAACCCGGACACCGTGCCCGAGGAGAAGTCCATCGAGCAGTTGGTGGACCGCCTCAAAGCCGACCCTCGTATCGGTACGGTCGGCCCGAACATCGTGCAGCCAGACGGTGCCGCCTACCCGACGGGGCGGAGGTTCCCGTCGCTGGGCGTCGGCGTGGCGCATGCTCTGCTGGGTAAGGTCTGGCTGTCGAACCCCGCCACGCGCCTATACCTCATGGACGATCTGGACCGCAGCCGCGTGCAGGATGTCGACTGGGTCTCGGGCTCGTGCATGATGATCCGCCGCGAGGCGTTCGAGGCCGTCGGCGGGTTCGACGCGGGCTACTTCATGTACTTCGAGGAGACCGACTTCTGCCTGCGCCTGAACCGGGCCGGGTGGCGGGTGGTGTTCGATCCGGCGGCGACCATCATGCACAAGGTCGGCGGGTCAACCAAGAGCGCGCCGTATCGCAAGATCATCAACCATCACAAGAGCGCGCTGCGGTTCTTCCGCCACCGCAACCAGGGCAGCCCCTGGATCGTCCTGACTCCCGTCGTCGCTGCGTTCCTGGCTGCTCGTGCCGCGGTGTCTCTCGCCGGTGTCGCCCTGAAACAGCGCAGGCAGGCCGCAGTAGACCGCATGTTCGCAGTGGTCGGGGTCCAGGCCGGGCCCCGCAGTGTGTAGCCCGTCGGCGCGGAATTCGAGTCGATAGACCCGGGGCATCGGCATGGCGCGGCTGAACGGCCAGCCCACCCGGGTCAGGCCGAGGCCGATCGGGGCGCGGGCGATGAACGTGCCGTGGCTCGCCACCACGACCACGCCGCCGCGATGCCGGCGTCCCAGCGCGGCCACCGCGCGGGTCGCCCGCGCCGTGAGCTGGTTCAGGCTCTCCCTGCCTTCGCGGGCGCGGGCCGGGTCTGCCCAGCTCTGGGCATAGTGCCGCTCCCACTGCGGCGTAGGCGGCAACCCGGAATCCCATTCGCGCAGCTGACCACGCCCCCGGCACGGTCGCGGGCGCGGCCGACATCTACCGGGCCAACGGGATCGAGTTCCAGCCTCGGCGGCGCGAGGACCGGCTCAGTGTGAGTTTCCCGCTTCCTTGGAGGGGCCGACAATGCTACGTCGCGCTGGAGGCTGCTGGCACGTCGATGACTGTCGGGCGAGAGCGATCGTGTTGCTTGTTGACAAGGAATCTGAGCCACACAGCTTACGGCTATGGAGCTGGCTCCACATCACCGGCAACGGACAGCGGAGGGGCGGGGGGCTGTGGTGATGTCGCGGTGGCGGTCGATGAAGGTGCCCATCATCCCGTCCCATGAGTGATCGGAATTCTCGCCGACGACGAGGAGCTGGCTGCGGTGTATGCGGCGTTCCCAGTCGGAGTCGGAAAGCGCGGCAGCCTGGGCGAAGGGCTGGCTGAAGGCTGCGGGGTCGGTGCGGAGTGCTTCGAGGCGAAGTTCGCGGAGGTGCGCGCCATGGCCGGGGCATGGCCGTCCGATCGTCCAGGTTGGCATCCGTCCGACGGTACGAGGGTCCTGCGGCACGAGCGAATGAAATTGGCGGCCCACCTCTACTTGGTAGGCCACCAATTAGAGATCGTTGCGGTCAGACGGTCACTAGGTCAACTCACAATGAGGTCAGACTGAGGCCGGGATGAACTCACCGGCGCGAATACCTGCGACGAAGGCAGTCCATTCGGCGGGGGTGAACTCCAAAGTAGTGCCGACAGCATCGCGGACTACGGTGCCGTGGCTGTCCGTAGTAATGCTGGGGACAGCGATGCTGCCGCCCTGGATGTCGTTGCCGAGGGTCAACTCGAGGAATGCTGCCCAGGCAGTGACGGGCACGGCGATGGTGGGTTGCAGGTCTGCGGGGCCGTTGTATTTGTCGTCGCGGACGAGCACCATATCGCCGTCGAATCGCACTTCTACGCAGTTGCTCGAGGAGGCCGAGAACGAGGACTTGAACCAGTCGCGCCGGGGGGTGGTGCTGCTCATGCGGATGATCCTATCTGTGTGATTACGTCGCGAATCCGTGCAAGAGAGTCCTCACGCGAGAGCGACGCCTGCGCGGCGGAGGCGAAGGCCGCCGTCAAGGTTTCGATCTTTGTGGTGTCTTCGATCACCTCGGCGACCACGGCTGATTCGTGCCAGCCCAGGGGCGCGGCCTGGTCGCCGGGGAAGTCGAGGATATGGAAGGTGGAGCCGCCGAGAGTGGGGCCGCTGGAGCTGGTGAAGGGCAGAATCAGCACTTGCACGGTGTCGTGTGTGGTGATGATGTCGACCAGGCGCTCCAGCTGGGCGCGCAGGACATCGATGCCGCCGAACTGTTGATGCAGCGCAGCTTCGCAGATCACGACGTTGAATCGGACCGGATCGGCGCCGCCGATGCGCTCCTGTCGCTTCATTCTCGCTTGGACACGGCGCCGGACCTCCGGTCGGCGGACGATGACCTGGTCGCCGGCGATGAGGCTGCGTGCGTAGTCCTCGGTCTGCAGCAGACCAGGGATGAGCAGCGACTCGAACGACGAAATCTCCTCGGCACCGTACTCCAGGCCCCACAGCCGAGTCTGTTCGGCGTTGAACAGCCCGGCGTACTCGTCCCACCAACCGCGGGCCTTGGCCAGCGCGCGTAGCTCGGTCAGCTTCTCACGCTCGTCGCCGTCGATCTCCAGCAGATCGAGCAGCGCCAGGTGCTTCTCTTCCGGCAGCACCATGCGGTCTCGTTCGATCTTGTACCAGTAGTTCGGCGCGTAGCCAAGCTGCTTGGCGATCTTGGTGCCAATCAGCCCGAGGTCGGTCTGCCTGCGCCGCAGCCGTTCGAACAGCTCCCAGCGCGCGACGGTCGGTGACATCGGTGCCACGACGTGTCCTCTCCAGTCGGGATGAGCGGATATGTGAAGACGATACAGGGTCTGCACGCACCCAACTGGCCACCTAGCATGTTAATTAACATCTTGAATCTGTTTACGTTTCAGTAGAGATGTTGACGTTTAAAGAGCGTGTCACTTACCGTATGAATGTGTCGGCTATCACCTTGGCCAGAGTGGCCGACACACCCTCCGATGCGGAGTGCGTTGGCGCTCCGCGCATCTGGACGCCAAGGGGCAAAACATGGCAAGCGAGAGTGACGAGCACCGAGCCCGAGGTGCGCAGATACATCAGCACCACGACGGCAGTCTTTCCATCGCTCAGGCGCGCGTTCTCAGGGCGCTGAACTGCGGCGGAACGCTCACCAAGAAGCAGATCGAGGTGGCGGCTGGCCTGACGAGGTGGAAGACCCGGCAGACCGTCACGGAACTGACCCGCCGAGATCTGATCTTCGACAGCGCCCGGCTGGACCGCTATGAGATCACCCGGTTAGGCCGCAACACTTTGGCGGCTCAGGCGTCCGACTTCGGGCGGCTGGAGGCGGAACATGGAAGAGCTACAGGACCGGACTCCCGGTGACTACATCGAGTACGGCTTCCAGTCGACGTGGCCTCCCGTGTTGCGGAGGGCCTGCACAGGCTGGATTCCGAGCCTTTTCCGATGCCTGGGCATGGCGGCATGAGTGAACACATCACGGAGGTGGACGGGCTGCAAGCGACCTGGCGACTGGAACGGCTGCGGATAGAGATCATGAACGTGCACAACCAATCTCAGTCGGTTGAGGTGACGTTCGCGCCTGGCACGGATTTGGCAGCCGCACGGGATAGACGTCCGAAGTGGGCGCGGCCGTGGGACCGGATACGCAGCGAATTCTGGATGGAATACACGTCGGCCACCGGACGCAACCCGACTGTTCGCGCAGTGCGGTTGTGCTGATAGGCAATCGAGACGCACGCGAGCTGTGCAGCCCCTGGGCGATCGTCACCGTGCAGGACTACCGCACTTAGTACGGCGCTGCGGCCGAGTTCTCGGCCTAGGCACACCGACAGCATTTGGCACCGGTCGCCATCGGCGGCTCTATGGCCCCAGGACATGAAACATCTTCCCAATCAACGGCTTTTCCTGCGGTGATCCCACCCCTGCCCAGAGGAGATGAACATATTGAGATCACTCGCAGCTATCGGCTACATCCGCCGCGATGTGTCCGGAACCCGTCAACACTGGGATGAGACAGAAATCCGCCGTCTGGCCCACGACTTGGGCTACTCCCTCGCCAAAATGGCCGTGTTCGGCGACGACGTGGACCATCCGGCGCTGCGCCTGCGCAATCTGGCCCGCAACATGACCCGCGTACACGGGGTGGAGATCTCGGCTGTGCTCACCCCGAATCTCGATCATCTCGACGGTGATGCGGGGCCGGTCATCGAGTGGTGCGACGAGGTTGTCACCGTGGACGACGGTGCGACCTATGCCCGCACCGAGTCAGATGTCATCGCGTAAGGCCGTGGAGGCAACTATCACCGGCGATCAAGGTCGTTCT
>NZ_BAFS01000452.1 GCF_000308415.1 Nocardia asiatica NBRC 100129
TCGCCCACGGCGAAACGATCGAAGCCGCCAACACCCTGCTTCTCGGCCTTCCACCGGGCACCTGTCGCCACGCTCGGTTCACCACCGACCACGCGTGTGTAACCCGCTGGCAGCTGCACACCAACCGACTTGGGCAGTCGGTGTGGATGCTCATCACGCACAACGACACCAGCCACCTCACCCCAGAACTGGCATGACCTCCGCCACTGAGCTGCTGCAGCTGTGCCAGCGCCATCTCGACCCGAACAGTCGACCCGTCGAGAAACACCGTGGCCACGAAAACACCACCGTGCTGCGTGCCACCACAACCCACGGCGAGGTCATCGTCAAAGCGCACCGCGGCCGAGACCGCCACAGCAACGAGCTCTACGCCTACGAGCATTGGACGCCGACGATCGTTGACCGGGCGCCTCGGCTGCTCACGCACATCCAGGATCCGCCTGCCATCATCATCACCGCGATCCCTGGCCGCCCGCTCGCCGAACTCGCCACAACCACAGCCAGCGAACACGCCGCCTATCAGCAGGCTGGTGCGCTGCTGGCCGCATGGCACAACGCCCAACCGGCCACCGACGAAATCGACATCACCGCACAACTGGCAGACCGCGGCGAGCGATGGCTACACCTCGCCGGCTCCCTGCTGTCTGCCGCAGAGCGCAGCACCATCCGCGCACACCTGCGTGCCCTTGCCGCACTCACCGGAATCCCCGCGGTGCCATGCCATCTCGACTTCACCCCCCGCAACCTCCTCTATACTCCCGGCGGATCCGTTCATCTCATCGACTTCGAACACTCA
Source organism: Nocardia asiatica NBRC 100129 (assembly GCF_000308415.1). Classification (GTDB taxonomy): domain Bacteria; phylum Actinomycetota; class Actinomycetes; order Mycobacteriales; family Mycobacteriaceae; genus Nocardia; species Nocardia asiatica. The sequence goes on from NZ_BAFS01000452.1 coordinate 797, forward strand.
CGCCTGGACTTAGCCGCCCGCGACTTGGTCCGGCTGGCCGACCGGTACTGGCGGCAGCGACCCGACCTCGAAGCAGCGTTCCTCACCGCCTACGGCCCGCTCACTGAGCTCGATCACCAGGTCATCGAGCACTGCATCCACCTCGACAGGCTCACCACCGCAGTGAGGGCAACCGGCCGCAGCCTGCCGCCCACCGACCCTCGCCAGCCAAACACCCGGAGAACGCCATGACATTCCCGCACCGCATCACCGTTCTCGGAGCCGGCTACGTCGGTCTCACCACCGGCGCCTGCCTGGCCTCCCTGGGCCACAATGTCGTCTGCGTCGACAGCGACCCATCCGTCGTCGCCGCCCTGCGGAACGGCCACACACACCTTGCCGAACCCGACTTGAACGCCCTGGTCAGGGCCGGGCTCGCCGCCGGAACCCTCGGCTTCGACACCGAACCCAACCCCGCGATCAGCCATGCACAAATAGTGATCCTGTGCCTGCCCACGCCGGATCGCCCGGACGGGTCAGCCGACTTGACCGCGATCGACACCACAATCGCCCACCTACGTCACGAACTACGACCCAGCACCGTAATCGTCATCAAATCCACCGTCCCCGTCGGCACACACCAACGGATCACGGCCACCCTGGACCGCGACGACGTCGCGGTGGTCTCCAACCCCGAGTTCCTGCGCGAAGGCCACGCGGTCTACGACTTCCTGCACCCAACCCGCATCGTCCTCGGCAACAACGACCCGGCAGCGTGCAAACGCGTCGCCAGCCTCTACGACGCGATACGCACCGAAATCATCACCACCGACCCCGCCTCGGCCGAACTGGCGAAATATGCCGCCAATGCCTTCCTGGCCACGAAACTGTCATTCATCAACTCCATCGCGGCGCTATGCGACCGACTCGGTGCCGACATAACCGACATCACTCACATCCTCGGAGCAGACCCGCGTATCGGCACCGACTACCTCAAACCCGGCCCCGGCTGGGGCGGGCCCTGCCTACCAAAAGACACGACTGCACTCCTGCATCAAACGCACGCCGCAGGACAGCGCTTCGATGTTCTCGACGCCGCGATCCGCGCCAACCGCACACACCAACAGAACATCGTCGATCGGCTCCGCAACGAACTCGGGGGCCTACACGACGCCCGAATCGGCATCCTCGGGCTCAGCTTCAAAGCCGGGACCAATGACCATCGCCGCTCGCCCGCCTTACGGATCATCCGTGCGCTGCTTGCTGATGGCGCCACCATCGCGGCACACGACCCGACACCACAACCACGCGACACGGACGGGATACAGCTATGCCGAGATCCCCACGACGTCGCCCATTCCGCAGACGCGATTCTTCTTCTGACCGACTGGATCGACTATCACACGCTCGACTGGCAACAGATTGCATCCTCAATGGTCGGAGACCTCGTCTTCGACACACGCAACACTCTCAACGTGGCCGGGCCGCTCGAAGCCGGGCTTCGTTGTCTCGTCCTCGGGCGGCCGAGCACTGGGATGGATACTGGCTAGGTGCTTTCGCCAGGTGCCGCGCTCCCGGGAGCGCCTGCGACGTTCGGCAATCCCACCGGTCTGGGCAGGGAATCGTCGTACATGCTGTAGCAACACTCCACGTCCCTGTGACCTCGAACTGATGGGCTCGCCAATCCGTCACCGCCGCCACGCCGCATCCTGACGGACGGGCGACAACCCGTCGACGCCCCAAACGTCCACGTGTACGGGTGATTTGCACGGTGATGATGCCCTGACCGCCGAGCGCAAGGGCAATAAAGTTCCCCTTTCCGCAGGACGGGTAGGTTCGTGGCGTCGGAGGTCGTTGGCTCAGTCCCGTACTTGGTTGATCAGCGTGCGCATGGCGTCGAGGAAATCGTCAGTTTCCTCTAGCTTCCACGCGACCTTCTCCGTCCCCGAAATTCGGAGGCTGATCTCGTGCTGGCGTGCGCTGCCGTCTGGATAGTCGTAGGCGACAAGAACGAGCGACGCGCGTCCTTCAAGACGTTGGTCCGCAAGTTCGAAATCGATTGGCGTGCCATAGTGCGTGTGGGAGGCATCGGGCTCGTCGGGGTCCCGGTGCCGAGTGCACCATGCTGGGCAGTTTCGCGCCCGCGCCAGTTCGTCGTTCACCTGATCTTGCGTCGTCATCCACACTCCTTCACTACCTTCCTGAAAGCTCCGCATCTCGACGGTAGCCATTGATCGTGCGCACGGCGAGGGCGTTGGGACTAGTGTGGCGGTGGTCGGAATCTGGGCGAGTCCGCGTTGTGGAGCACCATGGAGCTGAGTCAACGAGTATGAAGCGCCGCCGCTTTCGCGACATCGGGTGGACTGTCTGGCGTCGTCCTTGCCATGGCGGCTGTCCACAAGGTCGTATTGCCGTGACATCTGCTCGAATGATCCTGCATCCGTGATGGCGGTTATTCCGGGAGGGAGTAGAACGTGGATGGGAAACATGCCCCCACGTGGTTGCGGCGTGAAGTCGAGCCTGGCCGTGTCCGCAATGTTGGCGATGTGGTGCGTGAGTATCGTCTGGCCATCGGGCTGAGCCAGGCCGATGTCGCGAGTGCGATGGGGATTACCCAGCAGTTCCTCAGTCAAGTGGAGACGGGTACCCGCAATCCGGATGTCGACAACCGGCAGAGTTTGGCATCGGTTCTCGGGATCCCCCTGGAGGAACTCGGGATGGCGGGTCGGCGGCGAAGGCCATCGGTGTCGGCGGCCGCGCCGGCAGGTGTGGTAGCCAGCCGAGGCCGGTGGCGTGTGCAACGGCATTGGCTGAACCGGCATCGCGCAGAACTCGGTCGGCTAGCGGCCCAGTGGTACCCCAGCGAGAACAGAGTGCCCAGAACCTCGCTGATCGCCGGTGAGGGTTGGCTGCCTACTCGGCCGGTGGACCTGGGATCGCTGCGGCTTCGCTTACACGAGGGACCGCAGTCGCTGCAGGTTGGAGGAACCGAGCCCCAGACGTCGGCGGTGCGGCCGCTGCGAACGGCCGATGCTGCGTTCGATAGTTACTCGGCTGCGGTGAAACATCTGGACCCACCGCGGCTGTTCGACTCGCGTCCGAGCTACCGGTTGCTGGCAGGTTCGATCTCCTCCGGAGTGCTGGACTTCGGATTGGCTTCCTATTTCGACAAGGTCGATGTCTGCGAGGCGCTGGCACATGAGTTGGCCGCGGCGTGCATGGAACACTGGCCCGATCGGGTGTCGGAACTCAAGGGACGGTTGCCGTTTCGTGAGCTGGTAGGTGACCCGTTCGATCTGGCGCGGCGCGCGGTGATTCCGGCGATCACCACACTGACGCTCCGGTTGCGCCGGTATCCGGCCAAGCCGTCGTTTCTACTACATTGGCGTGACCCGGCTCGGGTGGCGACCGCCACTGGGATGTATGACGTGATCCCGGCCGGAGAATTCCAGCCCTCGAGTGTCGCGCTATGGGATCGGCGCAACGATTTCTCGCTGTGGCGCAACATGGTTCGCGAGTATGCCGAAGAACTGCTGGGCCTACCAGAGCACGACGGCAGCCGCAGCGCGGCAATCGATTACGAACGGTGGCCGCTGTATCAGCGGTTGAGTGCGGCACGGGAGGAAGGCAAGCTGCGCGCCCATATTCTGGGCCTTGGAGTGGATGCGCTGACGTTGGCAGCGACCATCTTGACGGTGGTCGTGATCGATGACGATGTCTTCGACGAGGTGTTCGGCACAACGGTGCAGTTCAACGATGAAGGCGAAGTTGTCGGCGTCGAGGGCGGCCGGGCGGCTGACGGTGTGCCGTTCACCGCTGCGGCGGTGGAGCGATTGTTGGAGGATGAGCCTCTCGCCGCGCCGGGTGCTGCGTGTTTGGCGCTGGCGTGGCAGCATCGCGACAGCCTGATCAGCTAGTGACGAGCATGCGGAGGACGGATGGGCACGGACACCTCGACATTGACAGCAAGCGAACTCACTTGGCTAGATACCCGTGCCTACCTGCGAGAACACCGAACCGTACTCGACGCCGCCGCAGCGGCGAGCTACCCCGATGCTCACCGGATCATCGACACCCCGTTGTTGACGCGCTCAGCGTGGATCCCGTCCGCGCCGCTCTTGCTGGAGGACATCGGTATCGAATGGTCGGCAGACGACCGCCCACCCGCCGTGCCGCTGAGGAGTTCTGTGCTGCCTGTGCGCGCAAGTGGCCAGCCGTATGAGACCTACGCCGAAGCAGTCGGTGAAATCGCTGCCCCGGCGGTGTTCGAGAATCGGCCGACCTATCGACTGCTGGACGCTGACCTGGCCAGCGGTGCACCGAAATTGAGATTTGGTTCGGGCTGCTACTTCGACAGCATCGATGTCGGCGAAGCCGCTGCCCACGAATTCACCACCGCGCACCTCACGCAAAATGTTGCCGATGGTGTTCGCGCGGCAATCACCGACCCCTGTGATCCGCGTCAGCGGCCGGTCAACCTCGCGATCAGCACTTTGACTATCCGCCGGGACCCTGCCACCGGCGTGCAGTCATTCCTGCTGCACTGGCGTGATCCCCGCAAGGTCGGGCACGCCGGAGGCATGTACCAAGTCGTGCCAGTGGGCATTTTCCAGCCTTCCGGATACGCCGACTGGAACCTCGGCAACGATTTCTCACTGTGGCGCAATATGATCCGCGAGTTTGCCGAGGAACTGCGAGGAGAAAGCGAAGATCACGGCAGCGACATCGCGCCCATCGACTACGAATCATGGGAGTTCGCCGCCCACATCGAACGAGCCCGCCGAGACGGCGCACTGACCGCCTACTGCCTCGGACTGGGAGTCGATCCCCTCAGCTTTGCCACCGACCTGCTGACTGCCGTCGTCATCGACGCCCAGGTCTTCGACGAGCTGTTCGCAGCGGATATCACCAGCAACTCCGAAGGCCGCGTCCTCGATATGCAGCCGTTCACTCAGCAGCAGGTGCATCGTGTGCTCAGCGAGCATCCGATGCAGGCTGCGGGTATCGCGGCGCTACGCCTGGCTGTCGCACAGCTGGGTTGAACAACTCCGGCACGCAGGAGTCCGCCGCAGACGACGACATCTCTCGTCCGACGTGCGGGCGCACTATATATTTGTGCGCTGCTTACCGGACGACCATCGGCACGAGCCGCTCGGGACGTGGTTTGTAGGCGAGGCCGCCGAGGATGAGCCGCTCCTCGAGCAGGCGGGGTCGCACGGCGGGACCCGCTGGCCACCAGTCGTCGAGCTCGACCAGCCCGGGTGCAACGATCTCCAGGTCGCTGAAGTAGTCGAGGATCTGGCGGCGGGTGCGGTACCAGCCGGAGCCCAACCCCGTTTCGGTGAACTTGCGTTGCAGTTCCCGCGCCAGGTGGTGGGCGTCGGAGCCGTCGTCGGGATCCCAGAAGTGGGTGATCGCCAGGAACGAGCCGGGCACGAGAGAGTCGATGTAGCGGCGGGTGATAGCAGCGGGGTTCAGTCCGTCGTCGACGTGGTGGAGGATCCCGCACAGGATCAGTGCGATCGGGCGGTTGAGATCCAGATGATTCGTGATGTCGGGGTGCCGTAACAGGGCCTCGGGTTTGGTGAGGTCAGCGAGGACGTAGCGGGTGTTGGGGTTGGTTTCGAGCAGGACTCGGCCGTGGATGTGGCAGACCGGATCGTTGTCGACGTAGACGACACGAGCTTCGGGGTTTTCTCGTTGGGCGACGGTGTGGGTGTTGAGGGCGGTGGGAAGGCCCGCGCCGAGGTCGAGGAACTGGTCGATGCCCGCCTCGGTGGTGAGGTAGCGCACGACGCGGTGTAGCCAGCGGCGGTTCATGTGGGAGACGTCGGCTTGGCGGGGTGCGACTTCGCAGAGCTTGTGGAAGACGTAGCGGTCGACTTCGTAGTTGTCCTTGCCGCCGAGGCTGTAGTCGTACACGCGAGAGATGCTCGCGCGGGTGGTGTCGACACCGACCGGTGTGCGAACACCGGTGTCAGGTACGGGATCGGGCATACGGAACTCCCCCGGGGGATTGCGGTAGTGGTCGGCGAGTTCGTGCGTCTGCTGGAACTCGATTGCGTGTGCTCTGCGGTGATGACGATGTCGTATTGCGGAGATCGTTCGGTTGGCGCGCCGATCGGCGTCTGGCTGGGCGGCGGCGCAGCCGTGATCGGGATCTCGTGCCCGCGGGTGAACGGCCGGGCGCAGTGGTGGTTTCAGGCGATTCCGGCGCTGCGCAGGACGAGGTCGACCTTGTCGCGGGTGGTGGCCGGGGATGCGAGGAGGTCGCCGGTGTGTGGGGTGGCCATGCCGAAGATCATCGAGAGCAGAAGCGAGATCGTGAGGTCGAGATCGATACTCGGGTCATGTGGGCCGGTGCTGCTGTTGAGCAGATCACGGACCTCATCGCGCAGCTGGCTGCGCCGCCAGATGACTTGGGTGCGACTGGATGGGTCGAGTGCCGCGAGGTCGAGTTCCAGCCGGATCCATCCGGGTCTGGTGATGAGGATGGACGCCCACCTGGCCAGGGTGGCGATGAGCTGGTCGCTGTCACGGGGCTGGAAGTAGCCGATCCTTCGGATGGCATGGCGGGTCAGCGTGTCAGCGACGTCGTGGGCGATCTGCTGCAGGTGGTCGAAGTGGGTGAAGAACTCACCCTTGGTGTATCCGGCGTGCTCGGTGATGCGGTCGATGGAGGTGGCGGTGTAGCCGTCGGTGAGCAACAACTTCGTGGCTGACTGCAGCAAGCGTTGGCGGGTGCGGTGCTTGCGCACCGCGCGCGGTGGCGGCGTGATGGTCTCGGTGCTGGGATGGGGTGTGCTGGTGGTGGTCACAGCGGTCGAACCTGCTGCGCGGTGGGTCCTTTGCGGCCTTGTCCGATCGAGAACTGGACGCGCTGCTCGGCGTCGAGGCTGCGGAAGCCGTCGGCGATGATGTCGGAGTGGTGGACGAAGACGTCATCACCGCCGTTGTCGCGGGCGATGAACCCGTAGCCCTTGGTGTTGTCGAACCATTTCACGGTTCCGTGTTCCATCATCGGATTCCTTGACGTTGAAGGTCTTTGGCGGGTGGGTGGTTGTTTTGATCCAGCCCCAGGTGTATGGCCGGCGACGCCGCGACGGCCTGGGGTTTCAGTTGTGGGGGACGCCGGGGGTGGTGTCGTGGTGGTCGGTGCCGTAGTGGGTGAGCACGTCGTGGGTCGCGGCGGCAGTGCGTCGACGAGCAAGGCTGGTGATGGCCTCGTAGAGGAAAAGCGCGGTGAGGGAGTAGAACAGGGTGGTGAGGGCGGTGCGCAGGGGCATGGTCTCGGGATTCCTTTCCGGGCAGTCGTCGCTGTTTTCCGGTGGCCGGATTACTGCGGTGGCGGGTTGAGGGGCAGGACTTCGGACAGCCAGGTGACGGCGGCGGGGTAGTCGATGCCGGTGGAGAACTCGATGACGCGCCCATCCGGGTGGCGGGAGATGCGGCCGTCGGCGGCGATCCGCACGGTCTCGGTGCCGAATTCGGCGACAGGAACGCCGAGGGCGGCGGCGAGGGTGACCGGGTCGTTCATCCAACTCGAGGGCCGGTGGGCGAACCATTCGGTGGCGTTGGCGGCGACGAGTTCGGCCCACGGCGGCGCGTCGGGGGCGGTCAGCCAGGTGTAGAGGGGGGAGTCGGGGCCGACGGCGAGTTCGGGGGTGTTGGTGTGGGTGGACAGCACGCAGCGGGGCCGGTGGGCGGCGCGCAGGACGAGCCCGAAGACGGCGGGGTCCATGCGCGGGTTGTGTGAAGCTTTGCTGGGGTTGCGGTAGTGGTCGAGCCAGCCGCCCTGCATGGTGAACTCGATCTGCTCGATGTGGTGGGGGCAGGTGATGAAGAAGTCGGCGACGTTGGAGACAGGTCCGCACCCGACCCAGATGATGGTGTCGGTGGAGGTTTCGCACACGTGGGAGAGGAAGTTCACGACGTCGGTGGGCACCGGCCGGGTCTCGGGGAGGTGGCCGTGCATGACGAACCGGTCTTCGGAGCCGTCGAGTGTGCTGCCGGCGACGACGGGGACGTCCCGGCGGCCGATCCGGTCGAGGAATGCGCGGGCGTAGCGGGCGCGGTCGTGGTGGGGGGTTTCGTCGTTGGTGACCACAATCAGGTTCGCCACGAGTTCGGCCGCGACCCACAGCGCCAGCGCGTCATCGAGGTCGTGACCGATATCGGTGTCGAACACGACCGTGTGGCGATCGAACACCGCAGGACCAGTCGGCTGCGCGGCGGCCCGAGACGATGGTGCATCCAGACAGCCGTGGTGAGGTGACGTGCGCAAAGAGAATCCTTTCGAATGTGCTAAGGGCGTGACGTGCTGGCGGCGCCTGCGCAGGCGCCGCTGAGGTCGGTGATGGGTTGGGAGGTGGCGGATCAGGGTGGGTCAGACCGGGGCGAACACGGAGCGAATGACCGTCCGCTGCCGTCGCGGCGGGGAATGGCTCTCAGTTCGATGCGTCGAGGTCGCCCGACCGGCGGCATACCGTCAGTGCGGCGGCGAGGCTGACGGCGAATACCTGAAACCAAGCCCGTGACCAGCGCGTCGTAGCGTCGACCGAACTCCGCGATGGCGGGATCGAACGGGCACGGCCCCAGGCTGGGAGACCATTTGGAGGAGATCGCGATCCACATGGAGAGTCGATCGATCAGTTCCCCGGCGGTCAGTATTTCCGGGAAGTCGTCATCGACAAGGACGACCGATTCCGGCCGGTTCCCCAGAGAGCAGGTCACTTCATCATCGATCACACGGGCGATGGTGCGGTCCGGATCAGCTCCTGCCCCCCTGAGCAGTCGTTCCTGCAAGTCGTTGGGGTTCGAGAAGTCCACGCCGTCGAGACAGGTCATCCACAACGTGACCGCGACTCGAGCGGCGTGCTCAAGGTTCGTCACTGGGTCCGCTACGCCATCCCAGAGCGCGACGAGACGGTTCATGTCGGGCAACGGCGGCGTTTCCGGGTGCGTGGTCACAGGAGTCCTTCGAATGTGTCCTCGCGCGTGGTGCGGGTGAGGAGGGCGGCTATCGAGACACCAGGAATAGGGGTGGGGCGGAGCAGGGTGGCACCGTCGTCGGTGTCCGCGGTGACGATGCGGATGACCATGGTGGCGGTGGTCAGCAGCCGCCGACCACCGGGTAGGTGGGTGGCGTCGGGGACGACGATCAGCCAGACATCGGGCTCGCGGCTGACGTGCCGAGCGAGGGCGGCGATCGTGCCGCCGTGGGTGTGATGGTCCAGATGTGTTCCGCCCCAGCGGTAACCCCAGCTGTGCGCGCGGTGTCGCATGAGCGCACCGATACGGTCGGGTTCTGCCAGCAGCGGGACCTGCATGTAGCCGAGCGCGATCGGCGCATCGGGAGTCAATGGGTGGGGCAAGCGTGTCATCGGGCGCTCCCGGCGAGGGAGGTGGGGTGGGGAAGGTGCACCCGGCCGCTGACGATGCGCGCGACGAGCCGGTTGTAGTCGTGCGCTTGGTCGATCAACTCGTTCGCCGCGACCGTGCTGGGAAGAAAGTCGCGGTCGGCGGTCACTTCGCGCGCCCAAAACCGGGTGTGGCGCGAGAGCGCCTCACCGAGGCCATGCGGATGCGGACGAGCGTGGGTGAAGTCGATGGCGTGCTCGATGAGCAGGTCGTGCACGTGCAGATCGATCTGCGCCGTCAGCTCGTGGATCTCGCGGGTTGTGTGGGCGAAATCCTCACCGGCCACCGGCCAGTCCGGCCGGGCGGCCTTGCGTTCGATCAGTGTCTCGATCTGCCCGAACACTGTCAGCTGCTGCTGGTGGGCCTGCAGTAATCCCACTGCGGCGGTGAGGATTTCCGGGTGGGCGTAGTCGCTGGGATCGAGTACCGGGGCACGCAGTGCCCGCCCCACGGTCCGGGCGCTGGGAATGCTGATATGCCAGTCGGGTCGGGTCACGATGTCCCTCCGCGTGACAGCGGGAAAAGCTGCTCGACCCGGTCGCTGTAGGCGCGCTGCGCGGCGAGCACACCCGCTATGGCAGTTCCGTCTTGCGGCTGTCGTGCGTAGGTCACCCACTGCTGCGCCATCTCCGACACCAGTCGCCCGACATCGACCTGTCCGGCGGGCACGTCGAGGAGCACAGCGATTTTCGCGTCCACCGTCCTGACACACCAAGCGATCTCGCGATCGATCACATCGGTGTCCGGCTCGCTGACCCGGACCCGGCGCTGATGCGCATCCACCATCGAGGCGGACAGCATCGCCACCCACTCCTGCCCGTGGCTGCCCGCAGCGGCAGTACCGTTCCTGAACGCTCGATCGCGTAACCACGCTCTCGCGCGCAGCCCCGCCGCTGCGAAGACGGCCCGCAGATGGTGGGGTTTGTGCTGCACGGGCAGCTGCGCGGCGAAGTGGGTGATCCACTCGCTCGCGGGCGGCAGCCCAGCCAGGGTCGGGACATGCGCGTGCACCGGTCGTGTCGCTCCTGTTCTCAAGGTCATGGTGTGGAGTGGATGCCGCGCCAACCCAGGGGCAGCTCCACACGACGGGCATGGATATCGGCCAGCAGATCGGCGTAGCCCTCCCTCATCTGGGCGAGGTGGAACCACGCCTCGTGACGCAGCTGTTCGTCATCGGTGTGGCGGACGGTCCACCACGCGGCGGCGTACGTCGCGGCGACATGACTGATCACCTCACCGAGAGAATGGGTGTGCCTACGCGCCCCGGTCGGACGTGGCAGGTGAAACACCGCCCACGAATTGATGTGCTCGACTATGTCCGCGATCTCCGTGCGCACGGTCGCTTCATCGGAATCAGCCGACGGTCGCGGTGAATCCGCACCTCCGGGGAGCAGCACAGCATGCAGATCACCGAGCTCTCGCGCCCACCCGATCAACGGCGCTTCATCCTTGAGGTGTCCCGCGATCGCGGCGAGCAGCTGCTCCGGCGCCAACAACATCGCCGAACCCGACACACCGTTCCCGCCAGCGTGCGACGACACCACTGCCTGCCCCGGCCGCGTCGCGCCGTTCACAATCGGCCCTCTGAACTTGCGGCGGGCACTGTAACTGGTCGGGCGTACTCCGAAGACAGCGTGCAGCGGGTGACGGTGCGACCACCGTGGGCGAACCGCTCGATGCGCGCGCACAGCGCCGCCAGCGTTTCGGCTGGCGGGTCGTCGCGGCGACGAGATTCCTGGAGTTCAACCACCAACCGACCGTCCTCGCGCTGAAGCAGCCGAATGGTGCCCTGGTGGCCGAAGGGGCTGATGCCGAGCTCACCAGCAGCCTTCGCCGCAGAGTTGGCGTCATCAGCCAACGCCACATACAGCCTGTCCACCGGATCCATCAACTCCGGCCAGCCACGCCGAGTCAGCTCCTCGATGATGTCGAACCGCGTCACCGTCGGTATCGCCCCAACCGTCGACTCCGCCAGCACCCGATCGCCCATCCGAGATGGCTCTCCGGAGACAACGGCATCGGGTGCCTTCCCGCTGGCGCTGTCGCGGGAGACAGCAGTCTGCAGATAGTAGATGCGCGCTCGCGGCATGTACGTCAGCCGCCGAATTACCGCCTTGCCGGACGGCCCGAGACCGGACAAGTGCTCGCGTGACGGCACAATCAGATGACCGCCACCGCACCCCTCGATCTCCTCCATCACCTGCCACAGCAACTGCGTGCGAGGCGAACCCACATCCAACAGCTGCTCCAAAGGCAGGTTCCGAGACTCGGCCGCATACTCCAACCGCCGCATCACCGCGAGCGCAGGCTCAGCGCGATCGACATCCTCAACGATCGCCCGCAACAGCCGCTCCGGAGCAGTCGGCTCGATGACAACCCGCCCCGAACCGAACGCGAAGGCAGCCGCATAGTCATGCATGGCCCGTACGACTGCATTGCGCGCCTGAGCAGTGGGCAGTAGTTCCGACTGTGCGTATCCGAACCACATGGCGTTGACTCCTTGGTAGTTGTCGGTCTAGGCCGGTGGAGGCGACGCAGCCCGCCATCACTGTTGCGACGGTGCACCGAATTGGCTTTGACCACGGCACGAGCCGCCTTCTGGATGAGCACTGCGGGCGGTACGGCGCGTCGCGTCGGTGGGCGGCCGACGCACCCGGCGTCGACAATCGTTGTGGGCTCCGGCGGCTCGGTTGTATGCGTGTTCTGCATTCCAGGGCCTCCCTGATGGGTGCACTCCAAGAACGGCCGACTGAGTCCCGATCGGGAAGCCAGCTCGCCCTGCCGTCAAGGTTCTGTGGGGAAACTGGGACAGCGCGCTGGGTGCTGGTCCTACCCTGGCCTGCGGGAATGCGCTGTGGAAGGCTTCTTCTGTTGACAAATTGGTTGTCCACAGAGCGTGCTCGAAGTCCGGGCACCGCACCCGCGACAGCGGCCCATATGGCGTGCCGTCGCTGGTTTCCCACTGCCCGAGTTCCGACAGACGGACCTTGTCTGCCTCTCCCATCCCGCGCTTCCCATCTCAACAGTGATTGGAAGGCCACCCGGCGCAGGGGATTCCACCCGCGAGTTGGGTCACAGACGCAGGTGGAGTGCCCGGATGAGGTAACGGGCTCACCCCCGCGCCGGGGGCCGTTAGTACCTTCGCAACGAGAGGGGTGGCGCTTCGGTGGCGCTTTGGTGGACCAGTGGGGGCGGTGTGGTGCACAGTGGGCCTCAGCCACTACCTCCTGGGAGACAGCATGGTTAGCGTCAGAGAGTGGACTGGCAAGGAAAGCCGCGCCCTGCGTGACGCCTTTCGCATGAGCCAGGCAGCTTGGGCACGCAAGTTGGGTGCGAATGAGCGCACCGTCAAGCGCTGGGAAGCCGGGGGAGCTATGCGCCCGGCATATCAAGCCGTGCTCGATACGACGCTGTCCATGGCCCCGGCGGAAGTCGTAGCAGCGTTCCGTGCGCGGCTACACCCAACACAGGAGGATGACGTGGATCGGCGGCAGTTGTTCAAGGTGAGCGCGCTCGGCGCCGGTGGGCTGGCAATGCTCGGCATCGGCGATGCCGATCGTGCGCGCTGGTTGATGTCCGGTGCCGGCCAGCCGGACGCCGCGGCTGTCGAGGTGGTGCGGAACACTCTCTACTCGGCGATGCAGCTCGACGACACACTCGGCTCCCCTGCCGCGCAAGGCGTCGTGATCGCTCAGCAGCAACTCACCGAGGCGATGCTGCGAGAGTGTCCAGTTCAGCTGCGGCCCGCCGTCCTGTCGCTGTACGCCGAATGGACCGGGTTCGCGGGGTGCCTGGCGTGGGACTCAGGCGAGTACGACAGCGCCGCGCGGCTGTACAAGCTCGCGCGCGAGACAGCGCACGAGGCCGAGGACGCGGACCTCGGCGCGTACATGCTGTGCCATCTTTCCCAGCTCGCTATCTGGCAGCGTCGACCGCGCGTCGCCGTAGATCACGCCGTGGCCGCGCGGAGTTGGGTCGCCCAGAGCGAGGATGCGCCGCTTCGTGCCTATGTCGCGATGCGCGCGGCCGAGGCCGCTGCGGTCGCAGGGCAGCGGCAGGCGTGCCTCGTCGCGCTGGACGAGGCCGACCAGGCGATCGCGGGAGTGGAGCCCTGCCATCCCTCGCGGTCGCGCGCCTACTTCGTGTCCGAGGCGATGATGCACTCCTACCGCGGCAACTGCCTGTCGATCCTCGGCGAAGCCCGGAGCGCGGCAGCGGCGACACGACAGGCACTGACCCTCATGCAGCCGCAGTACGTGCGCGACCGCGCGATATCGCTGCTCGAGCTGGAGCGGTCCCTCATCCAACTTGGCGAGGTGGACGAGGCCGCGACTGCCGTCGGCGACGCGGCCGACCTCACCGCGCAATGCCGGTCACCCCGCTTGGCTGCCGCGATCCGGGACGGCCGCCGCGTCCTGTCCCCTTGGGCAGGGTCACGACCGGTCCGGAGCCTGGACGCGCGGCTGGCGGCTCGGGATATCGTGATGGTATGAGCGCGGAGCGGGAAGCCGAGGTGCTGGCGCAGATCGAGCGCGCCAAGGCCGCGCTTCTCGGCACCGGCGAGCAATTCGCGCGATCCGAGGGCGGTCGGCCTCCGGCGCGGTCCGACCAGTTCAAGCGGGCCCGCGAACAGGTGCAAGCTGCGGAGCAGGCGCGTAACCGGTTGCTGGTCGAACTCGTCGGCGACGCCGACACCGTGCCGGTCGAACTGGCGCAACGCCTCGGGCTGACCGGCCGCGAGGCCGTGAATATCGTGCATACGGCGCGCAGCGGTTCCTCGCGCATGAAGGACTACCTGCTCGGCCAGCCGTAGGCGATCGAAGAGCGGCTCAGCGTTCGTTGTCAGTCGATGGCGAGGGCACTACCGACTTCTCATCGTTTGCGCGTGGACTCCTCGGCGGGTGGACCGCTGTTCAGTGGAGGCTCGGGGTCCGCCGGGGGCGCGTAGTCCTCCCCATCAGTCAGCGACTCCTCGGGGGGTCCGGCTTGTGGGATGCTGTGCTTGAGGGAGAGGAGTTCATGGATAGCGACTTCCAAGCGGCATTGTCGGCACGTGTAGTCGAGGTGCAGTCCACTGCGCGAGTCCCAAGCCTGACGGTGGGTGTCGGTGTTGAGGGCGTTCCGCTCGCTGTCGCCTCTGTCGGGTACGCAGACGTCGAGAATTCGATTTCCGCCACTGGCGAGAGCAGCTACCGCATCGGGTCGATCACGAAGACTTTCACCGCAGCGCTAGCCTTGGTGCTCGTCGAGCAGGCGGAGCTACATTTGGATAGCCCGGTGAGTCGATATCTCCCGGGCACACCCTTTGGTCGCCTTCCAGTTCGCATGCTGCTGTCCCACAGCAGTGGCTTACAACGCGAAGCGCCCACCGACATGTGGCAGAGCATGCAGGGACCGTCACGAACTGAACTCAGGGAGTTGTTCCAGCATGCCGAACTAGTTGCCGATCCGGGGGAGCGCTGGCATTACTCGAATCTCGGCTACGCCGTCCTCGGTCAGATCATCGAAGAAATTACCGGTCAACCGTGCGACACCTCGATCACGGAAACTTTGCTGAACCCGCTCGGGCTGAGCCGAACCAGCTGGACTCCACCGTCGAATGCCGTGGTCGGCTACAGGCTCGATCCGCACCTTGATGCCGTGCATCGCGAGCCGGTTATGGATCAGGCTGCAATCGGTGTTGGGGGCCAGATGTGGTCCACACCAGATGATCTACTTCGCTGGGGACATGTGCTGGGGGGAGGCGACGCGACCGTGTTACCCGTGGCGGTAGTGGAGAAGATGCACACGCTTCAGGTCATGGTGGACACGGTTGGCTGGACAAGGGGTTGGGGGCTGGGCCTGATATTGGAGCGGCGACATGACCGGATCGTCGCCGGACACACCGGCGCGATGCCGGGCTTTCAGTCCGCACTGATGCTGGACCGTGGCGCCGAGCTCGCAGTGGTGGTCTTGGCAAATGTCACCCGAGGAATCAAGGTCGCAGACCTCGCTCTGGAGGTTTTGGAAATGGCCGCAGCAGCGCGACAGCGGAAACCGACGCAGCCCTGGCACCCGGCCCAGCCCTGCCCACAGCACATTCAACCGGTACTCGGTACCTGGTGGTCGGAAGCTGATGAAGTGATACTGCGATGGGAGCGGGACGGGCTACATGCGACGCTCGTCAGTGATCCCGTCGCTGGTCGTACTCGTTTCATTGAAGAAGCGCCAGGGCGATTCCGTGCTGTGGAAGGCAGATTGCAGGGCGAGCTGCTAGAGATCGATCAAACGTCAGGCGGGGTCGAGATGCGTTGGGCCACCTATCCGCTCACCCGCACTCCGCGATGAATCTCGCCAAGCGTTCCTTTACGTTCGTGACCGAGGTGCCGTCACAGGCGCGCAGTTTCAGATCAGCAGACCGAAACATGTGCAAGACCCGTGGCGTGACCGAACCTGCGGCGACCCCGTTCATGGCCTCTTCGACTGACGATTCGGCGGCTTCCTGGTCACCGATCCGCAGCTGGGCTTCGGCTTGTTCGAGCAGCCAGATAGTTCGATTGCGCACGAAGACTGCTGGGCTGGCTGAATCCTGCTCGCGCAGCGATTTGATCGCGGGCTGGAGTTGACCGAGGTCGAGAAGGGCTGATCCTCGATGTCCAGCCAGAGCGGCATCATCGAACACCTCTAGCCAGACAGGATCGGGCTCACTCGGATGATGTCGAGACAACTCGGATTCAGCGGTGGCCAGCATTTGTCTGCACAGGTCAGCCTCGCCCAGCCTGGCGTGAGCGCGCGCTGCCATCGTCGAGACGAATGCGTTCAAGCGCCGGTTACCGCTTCGCCGTGCCCACGCAAGGGACGCGTAGGCTCGCTCGGCACCGCGTGCAGGATCGCCCGTCCACGTGCTCATGAAGCCTGCGTTCGGCCCCCCGATAAACGCGAGTAAGTCCAATGCGCCGGCTTGCTCGGCGACACGTTTGGCCGCAATGAAGGATTTGTCGGCCAGCGCGACACTGCCGCGGTCGAACAGCATCCAACCCACCAGCTGGTGAGCCTCAGCGATGACGCGTAGCAAGGAACTGCGATGCGCATGACTCAGCCGTGAGACGACCGGTTTTGCTGCCTCGGCGTATGCGACGACCTCATCGAGGCGTTCAGCGGCCATCGTGTGATCCGCTGCGCGCACCCGCGTGATGAGATCGCGAAGTGCGACCTCTGCTGAGTCTGGCTCCAGCACGACGCGGCGTGCCGACAGGCGAGCAGGCTCGACAAACGGGGCAGCGAGACGACTCAACTGGCCGTCTGTCTTCAGGACAGCGTCAAGACGATCCACCAGATCAGGTTGCGGGCGCCGCTCCGCTTTCTCGATCCGCGCCAGCAGGTCATGGCTGACAAGTACCAGTGGTGCCAATTGCCGCAGCGAAAACCCAGCAGCGACCCGCCGAGCGCGAAGTTCAGCACCGAACAGTGCTTCCGCTGTGGCGCGCGGTTCGAATGAGCGAGGGGTTATTCCCACCGGGTGATTATTGCGCCTGGCGATACCGGCACACCAGTGAAGGAACCGGTCTAATCGACCGCTACCGGGCCCCACGCCGCTTGTTTGAAAAGATGCCCTGCGCGCGGGATCTCACAAACCCAGGTCGTCATCGGGCTGTTGATGAGGTTCGGCCCGTGCATCGGTTAGTTCTTGATCGATGTCGTCGGTCGGCTGAGCAGGTGGGCGAAGTCGTCGTTCTCGCGCGAGTTGAGTCGGGTCGAGGATGCGGCGCCGGTGTTGTTCGGCGCGGTACTCATCGAGCTGTCGATGGATGTCCGTTGTGCGCGTCCAAGCTTCGGCCTCGGTGTCGGCGCGCGTGTCGATGGCGGGTCGGTAATCGAGAGCCTCTGCTGGATCAATCTGCGGAAGGTTGTCCCAGTTGTCCGCGGTTCCGGCGAGCAGGACGGCTTCGCGGTTGGCTTGGCGTGCGGCATCGCGTGCGGTGTTGTGGTCGCGGCTGCGGTTGATTTGTTCGCCGACGAGGGTGTCGATTCGGGTTTGGAGTGTGCGTCGTTGGCTGCGGCGGTGGCGGGGTGTGGCTTCGAGGGCGGCGCGTGCGTCGGTGAGTTGGGTCGCGACGGCGTGGAAGGCTTTCGCGGCGGTGTGGAGTTTTTCGTCGGCGGTGCGGGCGTCGTGGATGGCTTGTTGTGCTGCGGTGTGGCGGCGGATGCGTTGGTCGGTGTCGTGTTCGTGGTCGGGGTTGTGTTGCTGGGCGGGGCCGTAGAGGAAGGTGTCGGTGTCGGCGAGTGCGAGGCTCTGGTGGAGTTGGTCGATGCGCTCGTCGAGTTGTGCGTCGGTGAGCACGAACAGCGGATTGTCGGCGGGGTCGGCAGTGGTGGCGTCGTTGGTACGTGGGTGGGTGGTTTGGAGTGGCGGGTGGTCGTGGATCCAGGCTTCGATCGCGGCGCGATGGGCCGGGTTTCCGGTGGCGCGCCAGTCGCGGCGCAGCATCGCGAGGGCGGCGGGTGCGGGGTAGGTGCTGGTGATGTGGGTGCAGCGGGCGGTGATGTGGTCGGCGGGATCGTGGTCGGGGATGCCTGGTTCGCCCGTGTCGCGGCATTCGCCGCACAGCCCGTCGTCGGCGCGGCGTGGGGGTACGGGGCTGGTGTCGGTGAGGGTGCGTTCGAGGCCGCAGGCCACGCACCCGAGCCCGCGGGTGTCAGGGACGGCGGCGAGGTCGTAGTCCAGCGTGTGGTTCTTCGGGCGGTCGTCGGGGAGCACTTCCCGGAAGTAGTGATGCACGACCCCGTCGGGAATGCGGCGGTCGTAGGGCTGGTCGTCGACATCGGAGCGTGTGTCGACATAGTCCTGTTCGGCGCGGCGGGCATCGATCTGTGCGGCGGTGAGCGGATCGCGGCGCACAGCAGGGTTGATGTAGTCGTGGTGGTCGCGTGCGGCTTCGTGGCGTCGCTCGCGCTGATACGCCGGTTCGGTACGCCGGGTGCCGGGTTGGTAGATGTGCGGGTCGGTGTCTGGTGTGCAGGCGTCGATGAGCGCGCGATGCTGGGGATAGCGGTCGGCGACCCAGCGCAGTCGTGCGCGGGCGACGGGGAAGCTGTTGCGGTACAGCGTTTCGGTGATGTCGGCGAGGATGGCGCGTTGTTCGTCGGTGGCGATATCGGTGAGGTCGGCCAACCTTTCCACCGCGGCGGCGATTTGGCCGGTCTGGATCAGCTGCGCCACCCTGCGGAGGCGTTCGGGAAGCCCGGTCCCGAGTGTGTCAGCGGCTGTAGGCCCGCTGACGGGACCGGGAGTTTGTGCCGCTTCGGGGACGGCGGGGTGGTCGTTTCGGGCGGGCGCGGGGTCGGAATTGCGCTGGCGGATGGGGTCATTTGTGGGTTCGGACATGGTGGTGTGGCGGGGTTCGTGGTCGCTGGCGGTGTCGGTGGTCGGGGCGGGGGTGTGGTGGAGAAGGGCGTCGATGCGCCAGGCCAGGGCACTGGCGAGTTGGTCGTCGCGTAGGCCGGACGCACCGTCGGGTTGGGCGGCGAGGAGTAGTTCGTGGGCGGTGGCCAGTAGTTGGTGTTGTGTCCAGTCGGTGCCGGTGGCTCGGTCGATAGCGGCGACGACGCGCGGCCATGCCGGGTCGGTGAGGACGCGCTCGGCGGCTTGATCACCGAGCACGGTGTGCAGGTCGGTGATCCAGTCCGGGCGCAGATTGCGGTGACCGACCCCGGTATCGAGGGCGGAAGGTTCCAGTTCCAGGCGCGACCACAGCGCGGCGGCGGGCATCTCATCGGGCAGCGGCCGTGCGGCGGCGGCCTCGGTGAGCAGGGTTTCGATGTCGAGGCCGGCGCGGTCGGCGACGTCGATCTTGTCGGCGAGGACCGGCCAATACGGGTCCGCGACGACTTGGGCGTCGAGGCGTTCGAGGGTCGGAGCCCATCGGTTGACCGGTCGATGAATGTCACCGATCGCGTCGGTGACCCGGGTGTCCAGCACCTGCTGATGCTCACGTTCGAGACTGCTGTAACGGGGCGGGCCGGTGGGTCGCATGTCGCGGTCATCGACGTGCAGGCTCGCGCGCCAGACCGCCAGTTCGCCGAGCAGGTCGGGGTCGGCGCCGACGAGGGGGCGCGCCCAGTGCGGTGCGGTACTCGGAGTCCAGGTCTGGATGTCGGTGCGGATCTGTGCGGCGAGGTCGGTGACGATGCGGGCGCGGGCGGCCAGGTGGGTGGCGTCGAGGTCGTCGCGCAGACCGCGTGGGATGCCGTGTGCCCATGGAAGGGGGCCGGTGCCGGTGGAGTGCGTGCCGGTGGGATCCAGGCGCCAGTCCAGGACGGCGGCGATGTCGTCGGCGGTGTCGAGTTCGCGGGCACCGGCGACGGTGTGCAGGGCGGCGACGGGGTCGCGCCCGGACAGGGCGATCGTGGCCAGGTGTTGGCGCAGCACGGGGTAGGCGGAACTGTCGGTCAGGTGCGGGCGCAACGCTTCGGCCGCTCGATCGAGGCGATCGAGCACCTCGGTGCCGAGCGCGTGTTCGGCGGCAACCCCCATCGCGTCGAGGTAGATGTCGAGCGCGCGGCCGATGCGGTTGTACGGGTCGAGTGCGTCGCGCAGATGGGTGTGCGCGGATTTCTGCGCGCCGTCGCGGCCCAGAATGCGCGTCATACACTCGACCGCGGTGCGCGGGAAGACCGCCGGCTCGCTCCAGAACGAGCCTTCCGAGCCGTCCAACGCTGTCGGGATGTAGGCGTGGTTGGCGTGCACCCCGCGCGTCATCGCGACATACAACTGTTGCCGGGACTCTCCTCCGGTGAGCGCGACATGACAGGTATCGGCGGTGATTCCTTGCGCGGAATCGATCGTCGCCGCGTACCCCAGACGCACATGCGCGGAGACATAGTCCGCAGGCAGCCACACGGTTTCGCCTGGTTCTCCGCGACCGGAAAGCTGGTGTGTGGCGATCAAACTGCCGTCGTCGTGCACGGCGGTGACGGTCCAGGTGTAGCCGTTGCGCACCCAATCGTGCGCGCCCAGGCGCAGGCGAGGGTTGTTGCGGCGCGTGCGGATCGTGTCACCCACCGACGCGGCAAGTCCGTCGGCGAGGACGCATTCCGCACCCACCACCCCACCGGCGCGTGCGATCCGGTCGGCGCGTGCGCGGGCATTCAATGGGGCCACGACCTCGTGGGTGGCGGCCAACATGATCGCCTGGCGCCCGGCGAGGTGATCGGTCCTCCACGCGGTGTAGGCGTCATCCTGGGTGGCGCCGTGATGGCCGCCGTGCACGCGTGCGTTGTCCAGATACCAGCCCAAAGCGGCCGGATCGCCCTCCCGTAGTTGCAAACTCGCGGTCGCTTCCGCCGAGGAGGCGAACCGCACCACATGGGTCAGGGTCAGGGTTTGGTCGGGGGCGGCGGCGTGCATGTCGGCATCGGCGCCGCCGGCTTCGATCGCGGGCAGCTGGTGATCGTCGCCGATGCACCGCACCGTCGCCCCGCGTCGGGCCAAGAATTGCAGTAGGCGTAGGCGTTTGTGGTTGCCGAGTTTGACGTGCTCATCGACGATCACCAACGTGTCGGCGTCGATTTGCAGCACCCATTCCGGCAACGCGGGCGGTGCGTCCCGCTCGAACGCGGGGTCGTCCGGATGCGGGGTATGGCGAGTGAGGACGTCGAGGAGTTTGTCGACGGTCTCCACCCGGGCACCGATCGACGTGCCCAGTTCGGCGGCGGCCGCAGCGGTGGGCGCCAGGCCGAGGACGTGTCCGCCGCTGGTGTGCCATGCATTGGTGAGCACCCCCATGGCGGTGGTCTTGCCGGTTCCGGCGGGGGCGTTGGCGGTGTGCACCCGCGAGCCGGAGGTGGCGAACCCGTCGATCACACCGACCTGCCCGGCGTTGAGCGGCCGATCCGGATGCGCGGTGTTGTAGGCGCGCACCGCATCGGTGACCGTCTGCGGCGTGAGCTGGCGGGCGCCGGACTGCACCGACAGCTCGATCAACGCCTGTTCCACCGACAGAACCCGCGTCGAGGTGTACAGCTGCGAGCCCGCGGCGGTGTAGACGCTGGTGCCGTCGCGGCGGCACAGCACTTCGGGCACGTCACCGAGTTCAGGCGCATCCGCGATGTCGGGATCACCGAGTGCGATCGAGTGCGGGGACGAGAGCGCTTCGGTGACTACGGCTTCGGTGACGTGTTCCCAGTCCGTCGCCGGCACGCGACCGCGGAGTTGCCGTTCGGCTTCGGCGCGAATGTTGGTGGCCCGCCACGTGGTGCGATGCTCTGACACCACCTCCAGCACTCGGTCAGCGGTGCGCGTAATCCACTGCGGCGAAGCCGCGATCCGGGGTAGGCGGGGCGGGTTCAAGGCCGTGGAGACCATCTGGGCGACGTCGGCGCGGCTGCCGGACAGCGCGATCGCCTCGGTGCGCCATGTCGCGCGTTGCTCGGCCAGGGAGTGTAGTTCGTGCTTGGCGGGGCGGGTTTCCAGCGTGGCGCGCTCAGCGAGGTCGAACATCTCGGTGGGGATGGGTTCACGCCCGAACCGCTGCTGGAATTCTGCGGCGAGTTCGCCCAGCCGCACGGTGATCGCGGTGTCACGCCGCGACCATGCCTCGATCAACCGCAAAGGGATGCCGTGGATTTCGCGGATCGGACGTTTGGACGGATCGGCGGTGGGCCGTTCGGTGAATTCGACGCCGACGAGCCGGTCGAGGTGATGCTCCAGACGGGTGTTGTAGATCTCGGAAACGGTGACCAGCGCCTGGTAGATCGCGGTGCCGTCCAGGGTGCGCCACTTGCCGTCCAGGGTGCGAACTCGGTTGGGGATGACGACGTGGGTGTGCAGGTCCGGGTCCCCGGCGCGGGAGTCGCGGTGGGTGAACCGCGCCGCGACGATGCCCTCGACATCGACCTGGCGCACTCCGTTGCGACCCAGCCGGGTGAAGATTCCGTGCCGTTCCAACCACTCGAGAGCGTCATCGACCGCGGATTGGTGGGCGGCTTCGAGCTTTTCCGCGATGCCCCGTGGCGCGAGTGCCCACAGCACCGACACCGACTTCACCGGCGAGAAGGTGATGTCGAAACCCGCGACGGCGGTGGTGTTCGGGCGCGAGTTCTTCGCCACCCACCCCGACAACTCCCGCGCATCGTGCGGTGCGCGACCGTACTCGTCGGTGAACATATCGAACGCGACACGGGTCCGAATCCGCGCTCGTTCCGCATCAGGAATAGGCGCGTGCGGGTCTGATCCGTGCGATGAATTATGGTCTTCGAATGCCTTCCTGCATCGTTTTCGGAACTCGGAAAGATCCGTATAAACCCGAAATGGGTGACCCAAACGCGACGCTTTATCGGCCGCGCGCGCCGCATCTTTGAGCTTCGCGCCCAACGAAACCTGCTTGTCGAAGACCACGGCTTCGATCTGCTTGGCGTTCGGGTGGCGACCCAGTCCGAACAGGGCTTTCATCTGTTCTTCGGTCACTTCCTCCCCGGCAGTGAGGCCGAGCGCGGTCAATCCGGTGCCATACCAACACCCCGGATACTCACCTTCAGCGGAGTAGTAATCGGCCAAACTCGACCGGCCGCGGGACGTAACGTCATACGCGGCGACATTTCGCAGGTAGTACTGGAAGCCATTGCCTGCGACGACTTTATGAATCGTCGCGGTCATACATCCATCAAGGCACGTAATAGCGTTCAGCGCTAGGGCTGGATTTGACTATTTTTCTGTCAAACTCAACAAAAACCCAGGTCGTTACCAAAACGTTACCCTCGATGCAAGAGGTCTGCTTAACGAAAAATGTGAATGAGGAGGGGAAGGTGTGGATGAATGCGGGCGGATGCGGGCGGTAGGTGGTAGGGCGAAGCTGTGGATGGCTGGGGACAGATTGAAAGCGGTGCGGGTGATCAGTGACTACAGGGGACGGGCAGGTAGGAACCGGAGCCGTTGATCCGGTTCCTACTGTGGTGACGGCTGCCGGGTGTCCGACTTCCGGGCGGTCACCTCCGCCGGTGGAGCCGGGTGGGGACGGCCGCGAGCGGGTCGAGGTCGGGATCGAGGCTCAGTGCGGCGAGAGTGTGGCCGTGGCAGGGCTTGGGTGCACACCAGCAACCCAGCACGCGGGCGGCGAGTTCACCGCGACGCAGGCGAGCCCGAAGGCCGGGCCGGTCGGCGAGGTGTCGGGCGTGAGCGAGCAGCACATCGTCGCGGTTGCCGTCGCGTCCGAGCACGAACGGGTTGCCCCAATCGCTGGTGCGGTCCACGGGCACGAACAGGTGGTGGCGGCGCGCCCACTCGATCAGGTGTCGGTGGCCGCTGGCAGCGCGCATCGACACCACGACCGACCGGCCGGTGGCCAAGGTCTGGTGAAGCTCGGTGATCGTGAGGCGCGCGGGGTCGGTGGGCGGCGCGGGGTGAGTCATGGCGAGTGCTCCTTCCGGTCGGAGGTGGTCGGATTGCGGATGCTGTTGCTCGGCACGGTCCGAGCACCCCGCGACCGGGGAACCGACTATCGCTGCGGTACCGGTCAGGCCGGTGGGGCGGGGACGCGGGTCCATCCGTAGGACCGGCACGCGTAGTGGCGGTCGTCGAGCCCGACGAGGTCGCCGACCGAGAGGGACCGCAGTCCTGCCACTCCCCGCATCCCTTTGGCGTACCAGGTGTCGGTGTGGATCTGGTCGTCGTCGTGTTCGGGGTGATCGTTGAACGCGGCGAAGACACGTTCGAGCAGAACCTTGTCGGTGGCGGTGGTCGGGTCGACGCGCAGCACGAACTCGTAGGCGAGCGCTACTGGCGTGTGGGGCTGGTACCCGGTCAGCAGCGCGGTCGGGTCGGTGTTGAGGTAGACCCGCACCCGGACCTGGGTCGGGCGGGGCGCGAGCGCGGCGCGCAGCGCGGCCAGGGTGCGGCGTGCTCGGTGAGGGAGTCGGTGCACGGTCGTGCTCCTGTCGGATCGGGGAGTGGTGGACCGGTCCGCCGCGGGAGGGCGACACCGCGGCGGACCGGGGAACACGGGTGGAGCCGAGGGGGGTGGGTCAGGCGACCGACGCGGTGCGGCGGCTGGTGGGTACGAGGCCGAGGTCGATGCGGCAGTCGGTGCAGTAGTTGTCGGCGTGCACGACGCTGTTTCGGGCGCAGGCGTCACAGCGTCCGATCCGCTGCCCGGCTCCGAGCGCGGAACCACCTCCGCGCGGCCGTCGCGCGGAGGCGGGACGGGGTGCGCGTTCGGGCTGTTCGAGGTTGCTCGCCATCCACCGGGTGATCAGCCGCCAGGTCGGTCCGGTGTTCGCCGCGGCGGCCCGCACCCGATCCAGCAACGCCCGCACCTGGGCGGGATGAGCGGCGGCGATATAGGCGCAGCGGGATTCGACGAAGCTCCGCATGCCGAACCCGGCAGGCAGCGCGGGAATGCCCGGGTGGCCGTCGGCGCGGCACACATCGCAGACCCCGTCGTCGCTGACCACGATCCCGTGGCGCGTGTGGAAGGGGCGACGGTCGCTGGCGGGAC
>NZ_BAFS01000451.1 GCF_000308415.1 Nocardia asiatica NBRC 100129
GCACATATCAGCACTACGGATGACGTCCTCGTGCGCCCGGGTGATCTCATGCTCCTCTACCACCCGGGCTCGGCGCGACCGCGCGGCAACCGTGCACGAGAACCTCCTCGTGCACGCGGAACAGCACCCACTCCGGCACCGCGGGCCGACGCGAGCACATCGCCGGACACCACGCGGTCATCGCTCGTTCGAGGCGCTCCCCCACGGGCCGGCCACGAACCGGCGTGTCGACTTCGGCCGAATTCTCGAATCAGCCACGCGACAGCAACCCTTGTTTGTACGGCACCCCGAGCGGCAACCCACGCAGAGCGGCGATACTCGCTGACGTGCCCTTACACGTCGCCGCTGCGGTAAGCAATACAGGAAACCCTTACACCACAGGCCGTTCCGACAATCTCCAGAAGCCCGCACCCACCTCAATACCAACCGGTCACACAATTCTCTGTCGAAGGCCGTCGACACTCGCTCATAGGAACGGGCGGCACCGCCACCACACGGCTAACCCACCCGCGCCCAAGTCGATCACCCACCCGTGGCCGACAAGACGAGGATCGCGGTCGACATCGTCGGGACAGCGGCGACTGTCGTCCCCGGATTCCGTCGCGGTCACACCCGCCCTGGTCGGCGCGCCGTTGCGGTCACGGTCCTGTGCTGCACTGGAATCCAACACACAGTGCACGAACCCGATGGCACGATGAACCCGTTCCGCAGCGCGGAAGCCGAAACCACTGATCGACACGTTTACAGGTCGACCGCGCCGGCCTGTTTCCACTCGTATGTCACCTCGGCGATGTCGGCCGGGTCTATCTCGTTAACGGTGTTTGCGGCGATTTCCATCAGTAGGTTTGGGCGTTGGGCCAGCGGTCGGCGAAGGTGATCGCGAAGGCGTTGACCGCGGGCTTCCAGCGCATGGTCCATCGTGCCCGACCGGCGCCGGTGGGGTCGAGGGATCGGGTGACCAGGTAGAGGCACTTCAGCGCGGCTTGCTCGGTCGGGAAGTGGCCTCGGGCTTTGATCGCGCGCCGGTAGCGGGCATTGAGCGACTCGATGGCGTTCGTGCTGCAGATGACACGTCGGATCTCGATGTCGTAGTCGAGGAACGGGATGAATTCCTCCCATGAGTTCTCCCAGAGACGAACGATCGCAGCGTATTTCGTGCCCCACCGCTCGGTGAGTTCATCCAGCGCCGCGCGTGCCGCGGCGGCGTTGAGGGCGGTGTAGATCGGTTTCACATCGCGGCGCAGCGCGTCCCAATGCTGGCGGCCGGCCAGCCGGAAGGTGTTGCGGATCAAATGGATGATGCAGGTCTGGACCGTGGCCAGCGGCCACACGTTCCCCACCACCTCCGGTAACCCTTTCAGCCCGTCGCAGACCAGGAAGAACACGTCTTTGACCCCGCGGTTGCGGATGTCGGTGAGCACACTCATCCAGAACTTCGCGCCTTCGCCGCCGGTGCCGGCCCACAACCCGAGGATGTCCTTCTCACCGGTGACGCTGACTCCGATCGCGGCGTAGATCGGCCGGTTGGCGACCTGACCGTCGCGGACCTTCACCACGATCGCATAGATGAAGACGGCCACGTAAACCTCATCCAGCGGCCGGCTGGCCCATTCCTGCATTTCAGCGACCACTTTGTCGGTGATACGAGAAACGGTCTCTTTCGACACCGACGCGCCGTAGATCTCGGCGAAGTGCGTCGAGATCTCCCCGGTGGTCAGGCCTTTGGCATACAGCGACAGCACGATCTCATCCACCCCGGTCAACCGGCGCTGGCGCTTTTTGACGATCTGGGGTTCGAAACTGCCGTCGCGGTCGCGGGGCACCTCGATCGGCACCGGCCTGGTCGTCTCGGTCAGCACCGTCTTGGGCCTGGTCCCGTTGCGCACATTCGCCGAGTCCCGCTCGGCGGGCGCCTGGTTCGGCTCGAACCCTAGGTGTTCGGTCATCTCCTCGTTCAACGCCGTCTCGAGGACGGTCTTGGTGAACTGTTTGAGCAGCCCGTTCGGCCCGGTCAGGGACAAGCCCTGTTCCTTGGCCATCCGCACCAGCTCCGCCGCTGCCAGTTCCTCGGCCGAAGCCTCAGCCTTCTTCCTCGCCACGGCATCAAGTGTCGTCATCACGGCACCTTCCCGCTGAACTTCGTTCAGCGCGTCAGGCCGCAAACACCGTTAGATCCACAGTCCCGGTTCAGGTCGCGACACGTAATTCTTCAGCGGTGATTTCCTCGAGTGAGCGCCGCCGTGTCTCAACCAGGAAGGGAACGCCCGCCGCCGTGGCGATTGCCATCGGTACTGCACTGATCAGCGCAGTGACCGAGATCGAGGGCGTCGCCACCGCGAGTACCACCAGCGCGATTACCACGATGCCGCCCGCTTTGCTCATGCTGGCCGCTAAACCGCTACCGCGTGAACGAATCCGAGTCGGATACGCCTCAGCGCTGTAGGCGATGAGCACCGCGACTACCGAGCTCGCGCCCCAGATCGGAGGAATCAGCAGGGCATACAACAGCGCCCTGTTGTTGGCGACTTGGTCGCCGAGCGCAACGAAACTGAACAACGACACGGCGAGCAGCGCGCTCAACAGCACCATCGTCCATTTAGAGGAGCGGTGGTAGAGGTACGCTACCAAGAAGTTGAGCGGAAAGCCGATCAACGCTGAATCGCGCAGGATCTTATCTGCGGAGACGCCGCTGAATCCCAACTGGCGCAGATTCGTGGGCAGCCAGAGCTGGAAGCCATAGACGACAAGACCGACACCGAGCCCGACGAGTACCAGCACGGTGGTGATGCCAGCAAATGGGGCTTGCACCAGTCTGCGGTAACCGCCACGCACGTTGTCGTCGATACGAAGTTCCGACTCTGCGACCGGGACGATGGCGGCATGGTAGCGCCGCAGCACTTCCTCGGCCTCGTCGCCGCGCCCCAGCGCGAGCAGGAAGCGAGGAGACTCGGGCACCCAACGGGTTAACACAATCGTCAATAGTCCAGTGGGCAAACCGATCAGCCACATCACCCGCCAGCCCAGGGTCTCGCCGATGGTCGAGGACAACCAGCTGGTGATGACATAGGCTCCCGCGATGTCGCCGCCGATCAGAACCATCAGCCAGCCACGGTGCCGCGCGGGAATCGTCTCGGCGAGCAGGGTGAACGCGATCGGGAGCATGCCGCCCGCACTGATGCCCATGATCAGGCACATCAGCAGGTTCAGTTCGAAGCTCGGCATCGCACCGCACACCGAGGTGGCCACGAAGAAAACACCTGCCAGCACGATCGCCGCCTTGCGACCGATCCAGTCGCCGAGCCATCCCCAGATGAATGAGCCGATCACGGTGCCGGTGATACCAGCCAGCGGCAGCAACGCAGCGGGCAAGTCGCCATCGGGGTTCGTCGCCGTGCGAAGTCCATATTCCTTGGCCACGCCGGGCACCACGAATGCCAGCGTCGTCGGCTTCATCACGTCGATGGTGATCGCTGCGGCAAGCACGAGTAACAGCACCACGTGCACACGGGTCATCGGTGCCTCGTCCAGCGCGCGCACCTGAAGGTTGACAACTCGATCACGTCGTTCGCCAATCGGAATCAGCCCATAAGTTGTGCCCACAAGGCCGACGACGATCAAAACCATTCCGCTGATCATGGCGGCGTCCATCGACATGCCCGCCATGCGATAGCCCACGTCCCCGGACTGTAGGTACATCGGAAAGTGCAGTGTGGTACCGATGGTAGTCACAGCGAGCCCGCCCCAGAAGCAAACAGTCCGTCGACGGATCTGAGATCCCGGTATGGATGTGGCTTTCCGCGGCTTTACGTTGTGAGTTTGCTCGCTCATGTATCGAGATACCCTTCTTACCACACGGATTCAGTCGACGTCGCGTTGGCAGCGTCGCAAAGTCCAGGCTCATCGCGAGCGGCGAAGCGCACGAGCATCCGATGAAGTGGCTCGACTCTGATCACTGCATATACGACCGACACCACACCGCTTCTCAAATCACTTCTGAATGATCCATCCCATGGCGGAAATCGAAATCCCTCGAATCGCCCACCAATGCGTTGCGAGGGACTTCATCTCCGCCACGGTAGCTGCACACCTGGCGCTCAGAGTCGAACCGGCTTCCTTTGCCGCCCGGACCGCGCCCGTCTTTCCCATCCGCTGCCCTCGCATACCGACGACTACCGGCTGGTAGCCTACCGGCGCATTGACATCGGCGCGCTGGATCGAGGGACGTTGCGCGAGACGGAACTCGGAAGTACTTCTCTCGGTGGGACGAGCCGCGGAACCGGCCGCTGGCGGGCGGGACTTCAAAGAGTCTCTGGTTCCCAGCACTTGCGGAAGCGCTCTCCCATGCCGGCCTTCGACGCCGAGCGCGGGTCTATCTCGCTAACGGCTCCTCTCTACTCATCGAGACTTGACACAGAGAGGAGCCAACATCGGTCGCCGTCACGTTCACCCAGGGAGAAGCGGAGGCCATTGCGACAATGAACCTCGGCGCGGTCCTGGGGCAACTGCCCCGAACTTCACGCCCGAAGCCAAACAACGCCTCGCCGACAGCATCACACGCTATGCACAACAGGCAGCGCAGTTGCCCGGGTCAACACTGACGATTATCGTCGACGCTCCCATCCAAGCCCCACCCGGTGTCACAGTCGCGATCACTCCCTGACGACGCACCCAACCGCACGCGGCTCGCTTCGTGAGCGAGCCGCGTGCACCGGTCAGGGGCGGAGATGACGGAACCCTACGTCAGGCTGCGACGCGCCAGCGCGATTCGTCCCAAGAGCGACACCGGGTGACACCGCGGTGAGCGCAGGAGAACGCCACGTCAACCTACGCGGCCAATCGATCGACGAAGCGGAGGGCGCTCATCGGCTGCCCGCCCACGCACATGATGGCTCGCGCTGGTGGTTGTGTCCGTGCCTGGCGTGATCGGTACAGGATAATGGGGTTGGTCGAGGCGATGCAGCGCCACGGTGGCGATGGCACCGATCGTGCTGAGGCCCAGCCACACCGCCCAGTCCGCGTCGGCATCGCGTGCGGCGCCGACGACAGCGCCGGTGGCGAGGTTGCCGATCAGGATGCCGACGCCTACCACCGTGTTGTAGAGGCCGTAGTGGGTGGCCACGAGTCTGCCCCGCGAGAGGGTCACTATGGTGTCCATCTCGAAGGGGAATACCGCGGCCGTGCCGACTGCCAGTATCGTGGTCGAGGCCAGCAGCGCGGCTACCGCAGCGCTTGTTCCGAACCAGTCCGGCCCGGGGATCACTGCCAGCGGTAGGAACGACACGGCCAGGATTCCCATGCCGACGACCAGACTGCGGCCGGTGCCCCATCTCGCCTTGAACCATGCGGTGATCCTCAGCTGACCGGCCACCGCCACCAGCCCGGACACCACGAACAGCGCCGTCACCATGATCTGCGACCGGTCTCCCGCGATGAGTTCGGCCTGCAACGGCAGGGCGAGGTAAACCTGGAACGACAGCACATACGACCCGATCATCGCCACCGCGAATGCCAGGAACCGCCGGTTGGTGATAACGCTGCGCCAGTCGTCGAGCACCGACGTCGGCTCGGTCGCCACCTCGGCGCGCCGCGACGGCAGCGCGAACAGTTGCGCCACTGTCAGCATCGCGAACACGACCGCCGCCGTAGCCGCGGTCAGCCGGAAGTCGAGCGCCATCAGGGCGAGGCCCACGAGCGGACCGGCCAGGATGCCCGCTTGATAGAAGATGTTGAACACCGCGAACGCCTCAACCCGCCGTTCACCCGTGTCCGCGGCGAGGTACGCGCGCACGGCCGGGTTGAACAGTGCACCGGCGAACCCTGTCGCCGCTGATGCGATGAGCAGTGCCGGTAGCGAGGTGGCGAATGCCAGCAGCGCGAATCCGGCGGTACGTAACAGACAGCCTGCGACGATGAGCGGTTTGCAGCCGAGGCGATCGGCCAGCGTGCCACCGATGAGGAACATGCCCTGCTGGGAGAAGTTGCGTACACCCAGCACCAGGCCGACTGCCCATGCCGCCAGGCCGAGCGGCCCGGCGAGATATCCGGCGAGGTAGGGCATCAGCATGTAGAAGCCGAGGTTGATGCCGAACTGGTTGATCATCAACAGCCGCGCGGGCAGGTCGAAGCTGCGGAACTTTCCGATCACATTCACCAGAGCGTCTCCTCGCGCCCGGTCTGGCCGCGCGGATCCACAACTGTGGTGCATCGGGTCCAGGAATGCACCACTCGCTCGCCCGGATGCGCGATCGTGTCCGGTTCGAGTGGTGGGGCGGCGTCGAGCAGGCCGTGTGCGGCGCAGTAGGTGTTGTTGTAGATGGTGTCGAAGTAGCGTTGCGGCCCGTCGGGGAAGACGGCCGCGATCCGGGTGTCGTCATCATCGGCGGTGCGGGCCGCCCAGCCAGCGACCAGCGCCACAGCGCCGACGCTCCAACCGCCGGTGGCGTGGTGTGTCGCGGCCAGTGTCCGGCACGCCCACACTGCCTCCGACGGCGCCACCCAGTGCACCTCGTCGAAAGCGGCGTAGTCGACGTTCAAGGGGAAGATGCTCGACCCGAGACCGCGCATCAGCCGCGGACCGGGTGGTTGGCCGAAGATCGTGGAGGAGATGGTGTCCACGCCGATCAGTTTCAGATCCGGATTGAATCGGCGCAGTACCCGCGCCACTCCGGCCGAGTGCCCACCGGTGCCGACCGCGCATACCAGCACATCCACGTCTCCCAGTTGTTCCCACAACTCGAGCGCCAACGATTCGTAGCCGGCGACGTTGTCGGGATTGTTGTACTGATCCGGGCACCAGGCCTCGGCATCCTGGTCGAGCAGTTCGGCGACCCGCTCGCGGCGCGCCTGCTGCCAGCCACCACTGGGATGGGGTTCGGCAACGAGATCAACCTCAGCGCCGTAGGCGGCGAGCATCTGCGCGACGATCGGTTCCAAGCCGGGATCGGTGACGACGGTGACGGGGTGGCGGTAGACCATGCCGGCCAGCGCCAACCCCAGTCCCAGTGTTCCGCTTGTTGATTCGATGATCCGCGCTCCCGGTGCCAGGTCTTTGCGGGCTTCGGCGCGCGCCACCATGTGCAGCGCGGGACGGTCTTTCATCCCACCGGGATTGAATCCTTCGAGCTTGGCCCAGAACCCGCGCCCGGCCGGGGCCAGCGGAGCGCCGACCCACAGCACGGGAGTGTTGCCGACCAGTGCGTGCGCCTGCCGAACAGCTACTGGGGCAGAGAGCAAACCAGCCGGTCCTTCGGTGCGGTTGTCGAGCGCAACCTTGTCCATGATTATCGCTTCCTGTATCTGCGCCATGAAGGCGGTACGAACGATGATGGGCAGCGAGCACCGGCCGACGACCCGGCAAATCGACGGCCTGATGCTGACCGGTCAGCGTCGTGCGATACAGAAAAGCGTCAAAATGCCGCGCCCACCGGCTGCGGGCAACGGTGCAGTCGGCGGTCCGCGGACCGCAGCAGCGGGCGGTGAGAAGACGGTTGCGAGGACAACTCCTGCTGCGATCAACAGCGACAGCAGGAGCTGCAGGGGCTGCGTGTTCTTGCCTGCGCCTGGCAGCACTGACTTCACGAGGTGGGTGATGTGCCCACATTCCTCGTCGGCACAGTCGATGACACCGTGCACCTGGGCTTCTGAGGCGACATGGTTGAACAGATCGGACGCGGCAGAGACCACGAGTTGGGTCGGCGGATCGCCTGCCGACTGTCTGCAGTCCGCCAACGAGGCTATGAGCAGCAGCGCGGCGAGCAGCACCGCGGCCAGCGAGCCACCGCGCCATATCCGGCCGCTCAGGTTCACCGTGCTCCCACGGTTGCGGCGAGTTCGCGACGGGCCCGGTGCGGCCGGATGTCGAGACCGATCAATACGCCGCGTATACCGAGGTGATCGTCCACCCGACTCACCCGCACGGCCTCCGTTCGTCACACCCACTTGCCCCTGACCAACTGCATCGTGACGGATACGACGGCGATACGCCGCCGACATCCACCCGCAACAATCTACTATCTCGGTACGTAAATAGTTGGATCTGTGTGACTAGTCCCACCGGGTTCATAGGAGTCCCCGACTCGGATGGGCTCGCCGGGCCAGTGCGTCGTATCACGGACCTGCCTCCGATCGGTGGGGCGGGCATGTCGACCCGGTGCGCCAACGCCGGACCGACGGACGAATCTCCAGTTCGTGACCGGCGGATCGAGCCGACTCCCAGCTCCGATGACTGGGCTGCTCACCGCCCTCCCGTGTCATCGCCGACCGGAGGCTCGTCACCGAATCGGCGTTTGGCACAACGTTTTTGGGCGGCGTTGCTCGACTCACCGAGGTTTGATCGGGGTTCTGGGAGCGGCGCCAGCGGCGGCGGGGTTACCCCGGATGGCCGCTTCCGCGTCGGCGACGCAGTGCCGCACGCAGTCCTTCGGCTTGCTCTGGAGTGATCTCGTCGACGAAATTTGCCAGCACCAAATCGGATCGGCCGCCGGTGCTGAGTGCCTCCCGCATCATCTGTGCGCCGTATTGCTCGCGCGACAGCGTCGGCCAGTAACGAAATGCTTTACCGACGCGCTCGCGATCCAGCCATCCTTTGCGATGAAGATTGTCCATCGTCGACAAGACTGTGGTGTAGGCAATTTCGCGTTCCGCGGAAAGTTCCTCGAAGACCTCCCGCACTGTGGTCGGATCCATACAGTTCCAGACCCGGTCCATGATCACTGCTTCCAGTTCACCGAATCCTCGTGCCGACATCTGCGGCGCCTCCCTCATCTCGGCGCATCTCCTGCCGCTCGTTGCGCTTTCCGGCAGGACGCAACGACCGATGGACCGCACCCCGGCAGGTGCGGCTCGGTAGAAAGGGCGGGTCGGAGCTGGTCCGTGCCCGCGCTTTACGAGATACGTACGTAGATGTTAAGGCCAGGCAACTATCCGCGCCCAGCGACGAATTCGCAGCATTGCCGCGCGAGCGAGTCGTGAATCCCCAGGTGAGGTGGTGCTCGAATAATGTTTCGGTAGCTGCCGTTGAGGCGCTACTGCTCTGCTAGGCCGAAGGAGCGCCCCCAGCGATGCCGGTCATGGCCATCAGCACCGCGATCAGAGGGCCGAGAGGGACGGCAATCGCCACCGTACCGAGTAGAAAGCGGGCACGCATCCGTCCAGCGAGATCAGCGGGCGCCGCCAGACGTTCGACTCGCTCGGCGAGGCCGATACTGGTTGCAGCGAGGGCTCCGGCAGGTCCGGGGGTGATCCCGGCGAGTGCTACCAAAGCCTCGCGCACAGTGTCGCGGCCGTGCCGCCGGGCCGCTGCATCGTCTGCGCACATCTCCAGCAGCCGCGCGGCTTCCTCGGCACCTCGGGTGAACAACCGTAGGCAGGGAACGATCGCCGCGAGCCCGCGGGTGAGCGCCAGGACCAGGTGGTGGCGTCCTAAGAGGTGCGCGCGCTCGTGCGCCAGAACCGCGCCGAGCTGCTCGACGGCGAGAGTTGAGATGATCCCCCGAGTGACGACGACGGTATCGGGCCTGCCTGCCACGCAGTACGCCCCTGGCTGTTCGATCTCGACCACGACGGCATTCAAATTCGCGTCGTGACGGCCTGCGATCCGCACCAGCCGCGCATGCTCGTGGGTCACGCTGCGGGCGCGCAACAACGACCGTCCCAGCTGCGCGATCGCCGACACCGCAGCCAGTGCACCGAACGCCGCCAAAACCAGAAGCGCCGCCCGTACCACACCGAAGCCACCCGTCGCCGCATCGTGTAGATGTGAATAGCACGTATGCAAGATCGGATGTCCCGGCCCTGTCCAGTCATGAGCTGTGTCGGCGATCAACAGGCCCAGAGCTGCGCCGCAGCAGAGGATCACCGAGGAGATCACACTCAACCACGCAAGCAGCCCGAAACGCGGCGCGGTGCCGCTGCGGGTGAATCGCTCCAGCCACTGCGGAGCCGAGATCACCAGCGCAAACCCGTAGACCAGTAGCCAGGCCGCGACATTCATCCGGCATACCATCCCGTACGCGACATGACTGCAGCACTCACGTGTACGAAGCTCTCGGCCGAGAGGGCACGCGACACATGGTTCTCCTGCCGATCGGCGGCGTGGGCTGTGTAGGAAACCGGAAGATTTTGCGGTGCTGCCACATACTAGTTCCGTACGGAGCAAGGAAGCACCAGGCGCGGTCCGACAGGCGCAGCCGCGCTCGACGCCGCTGTTCGTGGGATTCATACCCGGACGCTTGTTCCGGCGTGTGCACCACAACCACCGCTAAGGGCACCTCGAGTAAGGCACCGGTGGTGCGC
Organism: Nocardia asiatica NBRC 100129; assembly: GCF_000308415.1. Taxonomy (GTDB): domain Bacteria; phylum Actinomycetota; class Actinomycetes; order Mycobacteriales; family Mycobacteriaceae; genus Nocardia; species Nocardia asiatica. Next base: position 10,294 of record NZ_BAFS01000451.1, read on the forward strand.
CCCTCACGGTTCGCGCCGCCTCTGTTGTCCGCACTGATATGGCGCCGGACTTGCACGGAAATCAGATTAACATGCGCATGTTACTATGCTTCCTAGAAGATGGCGGTGCAAAGCTGCAGGCGTTGTCGCTAGCGGACACGGTGCGCGAAGCCATGCGAGCGCAGTCGAGATCAGGGAGGTCGACCCGTGGGACACGGACACGATCACGGGGTGGCTTCGGCCGCCGTCGGCAGCGCTTCGGGCCGGTACGTCCGCCGGTTGGCGTTGGCGATCGGGCTGGGTCTGGTCACCTTCGTGACGCAGTTGGCGGTGGGGCTGTCGACGTCGTCGTTGGCGTTGCTGTCGGACTCCGCTCACGTGTTCACCGACGTGTTCGGTGTCGCGATGGCTTTGGTGGCCATCCTGGTGGCCCGCCGTGGAGTGCGCCACGCCGATCGCTCCTACGGGATGTATCGCGGCGAAGTCCTCGCCGCGCTGTTCAACGCGGTCCTGCTGTTCGCGGTGGCGGGCTGGGTGCTGTACGAAGCGATCGGTCGATTGGCCGAACCACCCGAGGTGCCAGGCCTTCCGGTCACGCTCGTCGCGGTGGTGGGTCTGGTGATGAACGTGACTGCGCTGCTGCTGCTCAGGCGGGGTGCCGGAGACAGCTTGAATGTTCGCGGCGCGTACCTGGAAGTCATGGCGGACATGCTGGGCTCCCTTGGCGTACTCGCGAGTGGCCTGGTGACCTTGGTATTCGGCTGGCGCTACGCGGACCCGCTCATCGGCGTCGGTATCGGCCTGTTCGTGCTGCCCAGGGCCTACAACTTGGGCAAGCAATCCCTGCGAATCCTGTTCCAACACGCCCCCATCGACCTGAATGTGGCCGAGATCGGCAGCACCCTGGAAACCTTGGCAGGGGTCGGGCATGTCCACGACCTGCACGTCTGGACGCTGACCTCCGGCATGGAAGTGGCCTCCGCGCACGTGGCGATCGAGGACGATGCCGATCCGGACACAGTGCTGGCCTCGGCGCAGCGACTGCTGGCGGACAGATTCGATCTTCACCACGCGACCTTGCAGATCGAACACAAAGGCACCGCAGAGCACTGCGAACGAATGTCCTGGTAGCGGATAGCGTCGCATCGCCAGCGCAGCAGCGGCACCCAGCAGGTAGGCGTCGAGTATCGGACAGCCGACGAAGCTGCCCCGGCGGTCATCGAACCGCCGGTCCGCGCCATTGCTTCCCAGTGTGTGGTGGACGCACCGACTCGTGAATAACGATCTCGATGAGACCGGGACTTGTCTTCACCAACAGCCGACTCAATCCATGGGCCAAGTCCGAAAGGATAGCTATTTTCAGGAAACCTCGACTACTCCGGGGATCGCGATCCGGGGTGAAGAACGGTGTATACGGGCGTGGCGTGCTGCGCGCGAAGTCTGTAGCGTGTGCGCGTGCTCGCTTGTACCCTTCCGTCGAATTCATCGCTTTCAGCCCAGGCTTGTCGTTGATGACCCGCACCTTCCGCGCCTCCCGAAGGACCCGCATTCTCGCGACACTGGCGGCAGTGTCGGCTGTGTGGATCGCCGCCGTACTGTTGATCGACCGGTCCGATGGGGAAACACAAGCCGCGCAGAGGCACCCACCGGCCGGTGCGGTCATCCGACCGGATAGTCACCGCCTGTCCTCGGTCGCCGATGGGCGGGTGACGTTTGTCGAGTTCCTCGACTTCGAGTGCGAGGCGTGCGCGGCAATGTTCCCCGTTGTCGAGCGGCTGCGCCACGAGTACGGCGACCGGGTGAGTTTCGTCGTGCGATACTTCCCGATTCCAGCGCATTTCAACGCCGAGCGGGCCGCGCGTGCGGTGGAAGCTGCCGCACGGCAGGGCCGGTTCGAGCAAATGTATCAGCGCATGTACCAAACACAGTCCGGGTGGGGCGACCAGCGCGTCCCCCTGGATTCCGTGTTCCGGGGCTTCGCCGCCGAGCTCGGGCTCGACTTGGCAGCGTTCGACACCGACTACAACGACCCGGCGACACTCGCGCGGGTGCGCGCCGATTTCGAGGATGGCCGTGCTCTGGGAGTCGATGGCACCCCCACCTTCTTTGTCAACGACACGAGAATCAAGCCGAGTAGCTACCAAGACCTGGTCGACACGCTCGATACCGCGCTTCGCTGACACCTACCGCCCGGTGTATGCATGATCGGCGGCAAGCCTGTGTTTCGCGTGAAAATGCCGTAGTCCAAGTGCCGCGGATGTCACTCAGTGCCGGCCACGGTGGGCGCCGTCAGCGAACCACGGTGACGGCTACACCGGGCGGAGCCTGGAGGGGATTGTCCACGATGATTCTCAGCGTGGCCCCCGGCGTCTGGGCGGTCTGTCGGGCGTATCGCGAGATTGATTCGCCCAGCCGGAGTTTGGCTTCGGGGGTGAAGTTCGGCGGTAACTGAGCCATCAGCCCACCGAGATTCGTCGTGGAAATAGCCTCAGCCTCCGGTTGCGTGAACTCGACGACGATAGCTTGGGGAAGCTGCGTCATCCCGATGGCTGAGGCAGGTCCGGCGCTGAGTACAACCCAGGTTACTGGGGAAATGAACGCGATGAGCGGTGGAAGAATTCGCAACAGGAATTCCTTTTCCGGGATGGCACCTACCGTTATGGGCATCGGTGCGTTGGTTGAAAATGCCGTCGCATGCCTTCTGTGATCAACACTCGACAGCGTCCGCGATTCCGAACCCGGCAGTAACGTCTTCGCTCGAATTCGAGCCTAGCACAAGACAACTGACGAGGAGGTCCTTCGCACAGGTAGCCGCGCGATTTTGGTCGCCGTTGCCTGGCTCGGGCGGTTTACCGGCCGGATGCCTACGTCGGCACCGAACAGATATCACCAGTGTCCGAACTGCTGCAACCGCGGGGAGGTGACGTCGGGGTGTCGATCTGCAATGGCAGCAGGACATCGGCGAAGCGCAGGCGAGCGGAGTGGTAGAACAGCGGCATATTCGTGGCATGGGATGAAAGTGACATTGTACGAGGCAATCCGACTGATTTCCCACGGGTCCGACTCGGCTCGCAGGCCAGCACGACCATGCCGCCCAGGTGCGTGGTCAGTTCAAGCCGGTATGTCGAAGCGACCGACGATTCCAGCTGCCGGTGGCGGCGCCTGGCGCCGCCGGTCAGGCGAGTACGAGCAAGCCGGTGAGGTACATGATCCCCAGACCGGCGGTGAGGCCGCCGATCGCGACCGGATCCAGCAGTCGCTGCTGCTGCGGGCCGCGGATGCCTGGGGCGATTTGGATGATCACCTGGATGATGGCGCCTACGCCGATACCGAGCAGGAAGGTGGAGACTTCGGCGTTGTTGATGGTGGCGCCGAGGATGGCACCGAGGATGGCGGGAGCGCCCGGCGAGCAGGCCGAGGCCGAGCAGCGCCAGTGGGGAGGGGCCGCTGGCCGGAGACAAGTGGTGCGACGATCGCGATGCCTTCGGTGGTGTTGTGCAACGCGAACCCGACCACGAGTGCCGCGCCGAGGGCGAGTTCGCCGACGGCGTAGGCGGCGCCGATGGCGAGGCCTTCGCCGAGATTGTGCAGGCACAGCGATTATCAACGCCAGCCGCGCGCCGCCGCCATCACCCGGTTGGCGGCCGCCGAGCCACCGGTCGACCGCGGTCAGCGCAAGAAACGCCATGCCCGCGCCAAGGACCAGCAGACTGGCGCCGCCGAACGCGCCACCGGAGCTGTTGCCGAGTTCGAATCCTTCCAAGGGCGCGTCGACGGCGAGAAAGACCAGCAGGCCCACGGTGAGCGCGAGCAGGAAACGGATTCCGCGGCCTCCGATGCGGCGCAGCGCGGGCAGCAACAGCATGCCCAGCACCACAGGGATGACCCCGACGTAGGCGCCCAGCAACGCCATCAACCCGAAGAAGCTGCTACTCGGCTCGGGTGTGGCGACCGCGGTGGGGATGTCGTGTTCGATCACCAGGCCGGTGGAGGTCAGCATCGAAATCACGTAGGGCTGGCCCTCTTTCCACGGATAGTCCAGCCGCAGGACGTCGGAAGATTCGGGTCCGATCGGGTCGTCGGCACCGGCGAAGTCGACGAAGGCATCGTTGACCGCGACTTGGGCGACCTGGACCGGGTCGGGGCCGGTGTTGCGGACGGTCAACTCGACGGTCCCCGGGGAGAGCCTGGTGTGTTCGACCGACAGTTCTTCCACCGGCGGGCCGGTGCGTTCCGGTAGCGAGCGGGCGCCCAGCAGGGCCAGCGCCGCCAGCGTGGCAGCCACGAGCGCGACCGCGGCGGCGGCCCACAGCCAGGTCGGGGCCGAACGGGTCGCGGGGCTGGTCATGGCGTCACCTCGAACAGTCCCATCCAGCCGAGTTCGGCGAACTCGGACTTGTGGGCGTGGAACATGAATTGACCCGGATGCGGGAACCGTAGCTCGCAGATGCCGCGCTGCCCTTGGGCTTGCACGATGGTGTCGGTGTATTCGGCCGGCTGCAGGCGGGTTCCAGTGGGGTAGTAGTCGAAGAAGTTGCCGTGCAGGTGGAAGCTGTTGATCGGGTCGTACTCGAGCACGTTGACCAGGTAGATGCGGACGAGTTCGTTGCGTTTGACCTTGATCGGTTCGTGCATGTGATGGAACGGGATTCCGTTGACCGCATACAGCTGGTTGCCTTCGCCGTCGAAGGTGGTGTGGTAGCCATGCATCACCATCACCATCTCGTCCGCGGACGGTCGCGGTGTCGACGGGTCGACGATGAACGTGCCATACAGGCCGCGGGCGATGTGCTCGGCCAACGGCCCCACATGGCAGTGATACAGATGTAGCCCGAACGGGACGGCGTCGAGCTCATACACCACGCTCCCGCCGGGCGGCAGCCCGAGCCCGATACCGGGCACACCGTCCATCTCCGCCGGGTGGATGCCGTCGAAATGTATGTGTGCGGATGCTCGGACGCGTTGGTGAACCGCACCCGCAGCCGGTCGCCTTCGGTGCACCGCAGTGTCGGCCCGGGGACGCGGCCGTTGAACGTCCACGCTGGAAACCGCAGTCCCGGAGCGACTTCGATCTCGCGGTCGCGCGAGAAGACTTCCCATTCCCGCACTACCCGGCCATCCGTGCCCCGCGACACCTGCCCGTAGTCGAACTACCCGCAGGATCTCCGTCGGATGAAACCCGTACGCGGCGTGGTCGACTACTACGCCCTTGCGGAACGTCGGCCCGGCGGCACCGCCACCGTGCGCGGCTGATGACACGCCTGAATGATCGCCCGGCGGCTGCTGCGCATGAGCCGGCGCCCCCGTCGCCCCCGCGCGGCACCCAGCACAACACTACCGGCGAGAAATCCCCGCCGTGACGCCGTAGTCATCGCGTCGACCTCATCATGCCCGCAGAACCGAATGAAAATTTTAGGTGCCCCTAATTTAGAACTATGGTTGATCGAACGCAAGCGCGCGGCGGTGGCGCACTCTCCTTGGCCCGCTGGACGGCTTACTAGGGACCCCACAGCCGGAGGGCGATGACGCGGTCACAGCGCCGAGAAGGAAGTGAACTGCTCGTCGGCATCCACATCAGCGACCGGTGAAACTATGCTGCATAGTAGTGACGGGATCGTCACTGCGCGTGCCGCGCAGATGCGGTCGGCACATGGCGAAAGGAACGATGCGGTGGCCAAACAGCCGAGTCGCAGAGCGGCGAAGCGACCGCCGAAGACCGCCCAGTCGGTGCGCCCGCTCTCGAATAGACGGCGGGTGCGCTGGGACATCGTGGGTGCTGTTGTGGTGATCATCGCGCTGATCGGGCTCCTGGGCTACCGATACGTGCCGAAGTATCTGGAGAGGGTCGAAGCTGAGAAGTACAGCCCGAGCTCGAGTCAGCCGGATCCCGCCGACCGGATCGACGGCGTCGTGAAGAAGCAGTATCCGGCTGGCCAGCATGTGCGGGGGCCGCAGCGGGTGGCCTACGGTGAGAGCCCGCCGTTCGGGGGCACACACGACCAGTACTGGGCGACCTGCACCGGACTGGCTTATCCGCAGCCGATTCGCAGCGAGAACGCCGTGCACTCCCTCGAACACGGCGCGGTGTGGATCACCTACCGCACTGATCTCGATGAAGGCGAGGTGGCCAGCCTGAAACGCAAGGTGGACGGCAAGCCGTACATGCTGATGTCACCGTATCCCGGACTGACCTCCGCGGTGAGCTTGCAGGCGTGGGGTATCAGCTCAAACTCGACCGCGCCGACGACGAACGGATCGGCCAGTTCATCGCCGCGTTGCGGCAGAACCAGAACACCCATCCGGAGTTCGGGGCCAGTTGCTCCACCTTGGCTGGCGGGTTCGATCCGGACATGCCACCACCGTTCGACCCGACGCCACCTGGCCCCGACGCCGCCCCCGCAGAACCTGCTGCGGCGATTCCGCCACCGGCAAGGACTCCGGGGGGCGGCAGTGGCAACTGAGGCCTCTTCTGCGGCCCCGGTCGCGGCTGCCGCGTCGCCGCGCCGTCGAGGCCCGGTCACCGTGGTGTTGGTTATCGCCGCTACGTTGGCACTCGGACTCGTCTCGGGGTTCGTGGGGCGAGGACTGGTCGGCGAGGAAAGCGCGATCCCGGCTTCCGATTCGGTCGACGTGGGCTTCGCGCAAGACATGTCCATCCATCACGCCCAGGCCGTGGAGATGTCATCCATAGCACTGTCCCAATCGGGCGACCAAGGGGTGCGCACCCTGGCCTACGACGTTCTGACCACCCAGCAGAGCCAGATCGGCACGATGCAGGGGTGGCTGCGGCTGTGGGACCGCCCCCCGGTCTCCGATCGGCCGAGCATGCACTGGATGAACTGGGCGCCGAGTACCTCACCCATGTCGATGCCCGGCCACTCGATGCGCGGTGATGGCTCGATGCGGATGCCGGGCATGGCCACGAGCGAGGAGTTGGCCGCGCTGCGGCGCACGACCGGCTCAGCGTTCGACACGCTCTACATCCAACTGCTGCTGCGGCACCACGAAGGGGGACTCGCCATGGCCCGCTACGCCCGCGACAACGCAACTGTTCTCGCCGTGATCAGTCTGGCCGGTCAGATCGACGCCACCCAGTCCGCGGAATCGCAGACTCTGCGGCAACTGCTCGCCGAGCGCAACATCGCACCGCTACCGATGAACTGAACCCGCCAACAGGCGGCGGTACGCCCCAGCACTTCCACGCGCGATCAGCACCGAGCGCGCGTCTTCAGGTGCGCACCACTGCACGTCATTGATGATCTGCAGCGCCGAGGCATGGTCGAACTCCAACGGGCGGTCCAAGCCGCAGCGCAGCACGATGGGATCACCGCCGTTGTTGCGCTGCCATGCCCTGGTGGCAGGTGGAACCGGCTCCACCAGTGTGGACTTGGTGTATTCCCCCAGCTCAGCGGGCATCGCGGGCAACAGTGTCGTGCACTCCGGACCGGTCGCCGCAGGCGCGGGCACAGGCCCCAACGCCAGCGGTTCACGCTCGATCGGCGCCTGGCGGGTCAACACCGCGGCCACCAGCACGGCGACAATCAGCATCACCGGAAGCGCAACCGTCGTGGCAATGAGCGCGGGAGGGTATGCGCGAACATCGGAGGTCGGCTCGGTGTCGCCGCTGTCGGATTCTGCGCCGGATTCGGCGGCATCGGTCTGTTCGACGTCCGAATTCGAGGACTCGGGCTGCGGACCTGCGTCCGCGACGGCAGGCCCGGTGTTCGATGCGATCGCGACGGCGGGTGAGTCGGTCTTCTCGATCGAGTGATCTCTGTCCGACGACCACTCCGTTTCACGCACTGGTTTCCGTCCATTCCTCTCTGCACCCGCGCGCCGGTCGGCAGTAGCGTGCGGTCGACGCGTAGCCCGAGCTGAAACCTACACCCCCGCCTGCTCATCGCTGTGCTCTGTGACGGTCGCCGCTGCGACATGCCACACCTTGGCGGTGGCGATATCGAAGAACAATCCAGCGACGTGGACGCCGCTGGCAGCGACGAGCGGATGCCGTTGCAGCGTATCGATCTGGACGGCGACGTTGACCATCGCGAGCTGGTCGGCGGCGTTGTCGAAACCCGCCTCGGCGGCGGCCCGGGCGACTGGATGATCGCCGAGGTAGGCGCGCAGACTGGGTTGCGCGTGGGCGAGCCAGTCCCGTATCGGCGCCGAAATATGGCGGTCGGTATCGAGCAGGGCGCCCATCGCGCCGCATCCGGAGTGTCCACAGACGATGATCGAGGTGACCTCGAGTTGCTCGATGGCGAACGACAGCGCGGCCTCCACCGAGGTGTCGCGCGCTTGCGTGGGGGCCAGGTTGCCTATGTTGCGCACGGTGAACAGGTCGCCGGGGCCGCTGTGGGTGATGACATTGGGCACGACCCGGGAATCACTACAGGTCAGAAACAGCGACGTGGGATTCTGTCCATGACTCAGCTCACTCAGATGCTGTTGCAGCAGTGGCGCGTGTCTGCGGTGGTAGTGCGAGATCCCATCGAGGACCGGCCGCAGCCGTATGTCGGACTCGGCAGCGCCCGTCGCACCCGGCTGCAGGCCGCGCTGCCACGCCTTCCACGGCGCGAGCCCACGAGCCAGCGCTGCGGCACCGCGGCGCTGCGGGGGTTCGTGGGCGGCCACGGATAGCGCAGCCGTGCCGAGTTCGTCGATCTGCACGCTTCCACCGTCGCGGCTGTGCCGCCGGGCCCACTCGTTGATGACGTCACTGGCGGCGTGGTCGATGTAGTCGACGATGAGCTCGACGGTGACGTCTGCCCCTTCCGGCACCCTGGCCAGCGCGCCGGAAAGCCTGGGCAGAGACAGGAAGCTGCACGTTCCCTCGATAACGACGCGCCACTCGGCTTCCGCCGCGGCACCCACCGGCTCAGCGTGGATCACCGGGCGCGCTGCCCGCCACAGCACCAGCGCGATGGCGAGGAACAGTCCGATCAGCACACCTTCGAGGAGGTTGAGGAACATCACCCCGGCCACGGTGACCACGTAGACCCACAGATCGCCGGTGCGGTGCGCGAGACGAATTTGTGCGAGCTTGACCAGCTGGATACCGATCACGATCAGCAGACCGGCCAAAGCCGCCTTGGGGATTTGCTGCACCACCCCGGCAAGGAACACCGAGAACAGCAGGACCCAGATGCCGTGCATGATCGTCGAGGCTTTGGACCGGGCACCGGCGGCCACGTTCGTCGCACTCCGCACGATCACACCCGTGACCGGAAGCCCGCCCAACGCGCCGGACGCCATATTCGCCGCGCCCTGCCCGATCAGCTCGCGGTTCAAATCCGACCTCGCACCGGAGTGCATCTTGTCCACCGCGACCGCGGACAGCAGGCTCTCGACACTCGCGATCAATGCCACCGTGAGCACAGCGGCCGCAAAAGCCGGCCATCGACCATCCGGCAACTCCGGCAGGCCGATCGCGTCGAACAGCGATCCGTTTATCACGATCCGCTCCACATCGACCGGCAGCACCAGCGACAAGACGGTCGCGGCGACCACTGCCACCAAGGCACCCGGGACTTTGGTCACCGGCCCTGGCAGCCTCTTCCACACCAGCAGGATCGCAATGACAGTCCCGCCGATGAGTATGTCGCCGACATGCATGCGACCGAGTTGCGCGGGCAACTGACTCAGGTTCTGCCACACCGAGCTGCGCGAACTCCCACCCAGCAGCACATGAACCTGCTGCAGCGCGATCGTGAGACCGATCCCGGCCAGCATCGCGTGCACGACGACCGGCGAGATCGCCAATGCGGCCCGGGCGATCCTGCTGAGCCCGAACAGGATTTGGAGTACACCAGCTCCGACCGTGATCGCGCACGTGACCTGCCACCCGAATTTCGCGACCAGTTCGGCGACCACGACGGTCAATCCTGCCGCCGGTCCGGTCGCCAGCAGCGGCGAGCCACCCACCGCGCCGGCGAGCACACCCCCGACGACCGCCGCGATCAGCCCCGCCATGATCGGTGCGTCCGAGGCAATGGCGATGCCCAACGACAGCGGCAGCGCTACCAGGAAAACAACCACGGACGCGGGAAGATCGTGATGAAGAATTTCACGCACTCGATAGCCTGGGGATTGCTGCGATCTTGGAACGTTCGCTGTCCGCGCCGCGTCTATGCCTTTCGACACCATGTCTTCTCTTCCTTTGGCCGTTGCGCGTGCTGCCGGTCGTCGATGCTGGCAGGACGTATGGTCGGAGGTCTTTCGAGTTGGTCAGCGACTCGTCGCCGATGCACGGCATCCGAGTGGAACCGAAGGCTGTGCGAAAACCTGTATGGGAGAGCCCGAGGCTCCCATGGTGGGCCCCGGGTTGGCCGGTGCTCCCTGCCGGGGAAAGCGGCCTGCCGGGGCCCGTGTGCCTGAACCTGATGAGGGGAGGTCAGCACGGGTCGTGACCATACGGCCGCGCCACTGTCCGTGCCTGTGACCCTGTGCACAAATTGGCTATCTCTCAGCGACTTCTCAGACACAACTATGCACCTTAGTACTGAATTTTGCCGTAGTTTTCGTCCGCCGAGGTGGGACTCGCCCGTCGCTGCGGGCGTGCGGGATAGTCGTAGGGTGTCCACTGGACTTGGTCCTTTGCAGGCCGGTGGTCGCGGCCCGCTAGATCGCTGGTGGCGGCATCGTGGCGAGAGGATGGGATTTCGACGGATGAAGGGACTCGGCACCCTCGAGGCACGTGTTATGGACGTGTTGTGGGAGACGACGGAGGCGTTGAGCGTGCGTGACATCCTCCAACGCCTGCCGGGCTCCTACGCCTACACCACCATTCTCACGGTGCTGACCCACTTGTACGACAAGCAGTGGGTGGTGCGGATCATGCACCGTCGCGCCTATTTGTACCGGCCTGCGCAGACCCGGGCCGAGGCCACCGCGCAAGCGTTGCGCGAGATCATCGATGCCAGCAATGATCCGGAGGCGGTGCTGCTGCATCTGGCCAAGACCGTGACCGAGACCGAGTCGGCAGCATTTCGGCGCGGTCTCGAGCGATCGAAACCGCGGTCGAAGAAATGATCGTCGCCGCCGGATCGGCGCTGAGTGCGGTGCTGCTGTCGGTGACAGCGCCACCGCTACTGCGCGGCATGATGACGTCGTTTGCGCCGCGTGTGGTTGCGGCAGCGTGGCTGACCTGCATAGGCGCTGTGGTGTTCTTCACCTGCTTCGCCGTCGTCGTGCTGGCCTGGCCGGGCCACGCGCCCGCGTTGGGTGCGGTCGAGGCAACGATGCAATGCCTCACCTCACTCCTCCACGCCGCACCACAGTGGTTCGCCCACCCGTTCACCGCGCTGGCTGTCCTCGCGGCCCTCGCCGCGACCACCCGCGTGGCAGTGATCATGCGCAGGCATCTGCGCCGCCGAGCACGCATCCAGGACTATCATCGCGACGTCATCGCTGTCGTCGCCCGGTGCACCGACGATGTCGTGCCGGTGATGTGGCTGGACCACTCGATGCCGATGGCCTACAGCGTGGACGGCCGCCCCGGGATGGTCGTCGCGACCGAGGGTCTGGCGCGGTCGCTGACTGAGATGCAGCGCCGTGCTGTGCTCGCCCATGAACATGCTCACCTGCGCGGGCATCATCACCGCGCGATCAGGATCTGTGAGGTGATGGCAGCGGCCCTCCCCTGGATTCCGCTGTTCGCTGCCGCCCCCCGCGCGGTGACGACACTGGCAGAGCTGGCCGCCGACGAATCGGCCGCGAGGGATACGAGTGCGGCAGCGATCCATGCCGCACTGCGCTCGGTGTCGCAATCTAGGAGCACCGACTCGCCCTCTGCACTGCGCGGGTTCGGCGACGAGGTCATCACGATGCGGCTACGCAGACTCGAATCCCTGCCCTCGAACGCACCGCGGGAATCCTCGGCGCTGGCTGTCCTTCTACTTCCGCCGATCCTCGCCCTTGCGGTCGCCGCGCTCGGCGTCCTGGCCGCCGGCGGCATCGCCTGCCTGCTTTCGTCTTGACCGGCTCACCTGTCACAGCTGCAACTATGCAGCGTAGTATTCGCGGGCGGACGGCGTGCCAGGCACCATCCCGGGCCGGTTCCGTTCAGTCGTTTTATTCGACGGCCCGACGACCGGTCCCGATGAAGAAGATATGGAGAGGCAGATGACAAAGCACGCGATTGCCCTCGCCCTGCTGGCGGTGCTGATGTCGTTTCTGGCAACGGGCACTGCCGCCGCCCACAGCAAGCTGGACAGCTCTGTTCCTGTTGCCGACTCCGTGGTCGAATCCGTCCCGGAGCAGATCGCGCTGACGTTCAACCAACAGATCGAGTCGGCCTTCGCCAACATCGCGGTGACCGACGCCGGTGGGAAGAATTGGGCCGTGGGGAAAGCGGCGGCCGAGGGCATGATTGTGCGGGTGCCAGTGGATCCTGCGCTCCCGCCGGACACCTACACCGTCGCCTACCGCGTCGTATCGGCCGACGGTCATCCGATCACCGGTTCCTACCGCTTCACCTACACCGCGAGGGACGGCGCAACGACGGCACCGACGACAAGCCGAGCAGACACGACCGAGCAAACCGCACCCGAACCGCCTCAGAGCGACAAGTCGGACACCGCCGTGCGCTGGATCCTGATCGCCGCGCTGGCAGGATTCGCCTTGGGCGGCGTCTTCGTCGTCGTCCGAGGCAGCCTGCGCGGCAAACGCTGACACGTCCCACACGTCCTCGGCTGACGCACGACCATCGGCCGGCCATGACCAGCCTCCCAATATTTCAGCGCACGCTGCGCGATCCATACGGTTCGCGGGCAGTGCGGTCGGTCGAACGCGACATCGGCCCGTGAGGCCGATGTCGCGCCACCGCATTGTGGAGCCTTCCGCGTCTTCAGCGTGACGGCGGCGAATCATCGTGCCGGCCCGAGAGACGTATCGGACGGCACGCCCGTTCAGGCGCTCTGTCGCCGCGGTCGTTGCGTCGGGAACCACCAGTTCCAAGTGCCGAACAGCCGCATGAGTGCGGGAACGAGGATCAGGCGGACGAGGACAGCGTCGATGGCGACGGCGACGGCCAATGCGAGACCGAGTTGTTTGAGTTCCAGCGTCGCGGCGGTGAGGAAACTGGCGAAGATGGCGATCATGATGGCCGCGGCGGCGGTGATGGGCCGGGCAGTGTGGGTAAGCCCCGCGGCGACGGCATGTTGGTTGTCGCCGGTGGTTTCCCAGTATTCGCGGATGCGGCGGATGAGGAACACTTCATAGTCCATCGAGAGCCCGAACAGCACCGCGAACACGACGGTGGGTAGATAGACCTGGACGAAGCCAGGACTGGTGAAGTCGAGAACGTTTTCGCCAATCCCCCACTGGAAGACCGCGACGGTGATGCCGAGAGCGGCGCCTGTAGCGAGCAGGTTCATCGCGATGGCCTTGACCGGCAAGGCGAGACTGCGGAAGGCGATCGTCAGAAACAGCAGTGACACGGCGAGCACCAGCGCAACGACGAGCGGCAGTTTGGTTGTCATCTCCTCCGACAGGTCGACGAATTCGGCCGTGCTGCCTCCGATCCGGATTACCGGACCGTTCTGGCCACCGATCTCGGCAGCGTCGGCGCGCAAGTCTCGGACGAGGTCGGTGGCGGCCATCGAGTCGAACGCCACCGCGGGCACGACCATCACCAGCAGTCGTCCATCGCTGATCTGGGCGGGCAGCACGGTGTCGATGCGCCCGTCGCCGGCGATGTCGGCGAGGAACCGGTTCGCCATTGCCGCGGCGTCCGCGGTGAGCGGGGTGTCTGCAGGGCCGGTGGCGATGATTTCGATGGGCGAAAGCACTCCGGCGGGGAAGTTGGTGGTCAACGTGCTGGTCGCGCGTCCGGTCGGTGTGTCGTCGAGTGCGCTGGTGCCCATGTCCAAGCCGTAGCGGATGCCGAATACCGGCAGCGCGGCGACCACCAAGATTGCGATGGCCACACCACCGAACAGAACCGGTTTGCCCATGACCGTGTAAGCCCAGCGCGCCCACCGGCCCGGCCGGGCGACATCGACGGTGACGGTGTCGGCAGGTCGCCACCGTGGCGAGAGGGCGCCGCGGTTGACGGCCGGACCGAGGGCTGCCAGCAGTGCAGGCAGCAGAGTGATGCCGACGACGAGCATGCTGGTGACGGCGGTGGCCACGCCGATGGCGATGCCGCGGAAGATGGGTGCTTGCATGACGATCAGCGCGCACAGCGAGACCATCACCACCAGCCCGGACACCAGGATCGTCTTACCGGCGGTCACCAGCGACCGCCCGACCGCCGCAGCGATGGCGTCGTGATCGTTTCGGGTGGTGACCCCGCTGTGGGTGAGTTCTTCACGAAAACGGCTGACGATGAACATCGCATAGTCGATACCGACGCCCAGCCCGATCATGGTCGCCATTGCCACGGTCAGCGAATCGAACGTGGTGATCGTGGTGAGCGCGAACAGCACTCCGACCGCAGCCAGCAACCCCGCGATCGCGACCCCGATCGGAACTGCCGCGGCGACCAGTGCACCGAGGGCCATCACGAGAAGAATCAGGGCGACCGGGATACCGATCGCTTCAGCGCGGGCCAAGTCGGCGTTCTGCGTGTCGGTGGCCGCGTTCTGCACCGCCGAATACCCGGTCAACCCAGCCTGCACCGCGGTATCGGCACCGGTGTCGATGGCGTCCTGCAGGTCGCGGGCGACCGCGGCGCGCTCGGCCATTTCTCCATCCAGGCCCACCAGCGCGATCGCGACGTGGCCGTCGGCCGAGATCTGGGAGCCGGGGAGCCCGTCGTAAGGGCTGAGCACGCCACTCCTTCGAC
>NZ_BAFS01000450.1 GCF_000308415.1 Nocardia asiatica NBRC 100129
ACGAATCCCTCACCGTCTCCGCCTGAACCCGGCTGCGGCCGGCCGCACAGCCTCACCTCGAGGCATCCCGGATCGACTCCACAGTCAAAAGTCCTGCAGCCCGGGTCATTTCGGCACTGCTGCGGCCGAAGCCGTTGTCCGTAGCATCCATGTTGCCGCTACTTCGCGGGTAGACCCGCAGAGGAGGTCGAGGTGCAGGCCGGAGTCGTGTACGAATCAGTGTTCGGCGACACTGCCGCCATCGCCCCCTGGTTGCCGGGATCAGCCGCTCGTGGCGTCGCCGCTGAACGATTGCGCCGGTCAGGTTATCGTCTCGCCGACGATCCGATGGATTTCCTCGTTTCCGACGTCACCGGACCACTCGTCGATGGCGGGCCCGGGCCCGGGCATGGGCGGAGCGGCTCGTGTCCGGACGGTTCTCGAACTTTCCGCCGATGAATTACAGCAAACCTCGGTTCGTACACCTCAGGAGGACAGAGTGACCGAGAAATCACCGACTCGCCGTGATGATGACGTACACGCCCCGGTCATCTGGCCCCACCCAAGTCCGCTGCAGACGTGGTGGGAAGCTGTGATGCGAAGTGAGGACATCGTCGTAGCGCGTCCTTCTAGCCCTCGCCGCTGAGTCGTCTGTCAGGCCGGAGCCTGTCGCGGGCGCACCGGGGTTCGAGCAGGAGCCCCCCGCGATGAGGTCGCGCGGCATCGAGGACAGCGATATGACAGCCGGAGTGGCTCATGAGATCTTCTTTCCGTATCGGCTGGTACCGCCCTTCTGGACGTCTGCCGATCACGTTCGGCAAGACGGAACCCAGTGGGGCGCTCCCCGCGAAGAACCCGGTGCTTCGCCGCGCGGACTTCGGGCTCGCGATCGCCGGCGTGGCGGCGACCGCGTCGCTCGCGTGGGCATGCGACTCGGGCATCGTCGATCATCTCGATCACGCGCTGTTCCGCGTAATCAACACCCTGCCCGATGGCCTGGCCCGGCCAGTGTGGCTGCTGCAACTGGCCGGTGTCATCGGCGCGCCTGCCGTCGTCTCGGCGATCGCACTGACCGCGCGCAGATTTCGGCTGGCGGTGGGGCTGCTGCTGCTGATCCCGGCGAAACTGGTGGTCGAGCGCGACATCTTGAAATCGCTCGTAGCGCACGGCAGGCCTGGCGCCGTGGTGCCGGACGCCGTACTGCGCGATGTACCGACCGCGGGCCTGGCGTTTCCCTCCGGCCACGCACTGGTGCTGTTCGGGATGGTGACTCTGTTGAGCCCGTACGCGAGCCGGGGCCAGTTGGCTGCGGCATCAGCTATCGCGATCCTGGCCGCCACGGCAAGGGTATATCTCGGTGCCCACACCCCGCTCGACGTGGTGGGTGGCGCCGCTGCCGGTATCGCCGTCGGGGCACTCCTCAATCTTATTGTGCGCGTGCAAGGTCAGGGGCGGCCTACTGCGCGGTGAGATCGTCTCGGGCACTTGGTCCCTCGGTTCCGGAGCCGACATCCCCTCGTCGCGAGCGGCGTCGACTGGCACCGTTCTTCACACGAACTCTCCGCACGGAGACGGTCAGCACGAAGGATGAGGGCGATGACCATCGAGACAGTCCGGGACTCCACGCCGGTCACCGGCGCGGGCGGTGACCGGACAGAGACAAATCCGCAAGTGCTGACGCGGCACGCTGGCGATGTGGTCCGGCTGTTGCTGGGCCTTCTGGCTCTTGGTGTTTCGACGCTGCTGGCTTCCCGCACGGAGGTCCCGCGGCTCGAGGTGGATCTGTTCCGGGTGATCAATGACCTGCCGTCCTGGGTCGCACCGGTCGTGCTGGTGGTGATGCAGCTGGGCGCGATCGGCGCTGTCGGCGTGGTCGCTGGTCTCGCGTTGGTCACCCGGCGGTTCCGGCTGGCTCGCGACATCGCGGCCGCGGGTGTGCTGGCATATCTGCTGGCCATCGAGGTGAAAACGCTGGTGGGACGGGCACGCCCGGACATGCTGCTGCACGAGTTGACGCTGCGGACTCAGCAGGGAGGGCTCGGCTTCGTCTCCGGACATGCCGCGGTGGCGGCGGCGATGGCGGCGGCCGCCGCCCCGTGGTTGCCGCGTCCGTGGCGGCGGATCGCATGGGCGACCGCTGGGGTGGTCGCCGCTTCCCGCGTCTTCGTGGGGGCGCATCTGGTGCTCGATGTCGTCGGCGGCGCGGCGCTGGGGTGGACGATTGCCGCCGCACTGCACCTGATCTGGGGCGCACCGGTGCATCGCGCGGAGGCTCCCGCGCTCCGCGACGCGCTCGCCGCGGCCGGATGGAACCCGATCCGGGTGGCGCCGGTCGTGCTGGACGCACGCGGGTCGCGCCCGTTTTTGGTCACCGCGGAGATCTCCGGCCGGTGCACCGAGTTGTTCGTGAAAGTGATCGGATATCACGAACGCAACTCGGACCTGCTGTTCAAGCTGTTCCGCCATATCATCTATCGCGAGGTAGAAGACGAGTCTCCTTTCGCGTCCCCGAAACAGGAAGCCGAGCACGAGGCGTTCATCGCCCTGCTCGCGCAGCGAGCCGGCGTCCGCACCCCGACGGTCGTCTCGGTGGGTGTAGTCGGCAATGGTGACGCCTGGCTGGCCGAGAGCCGTATTCCCGGGCGTGATCTCGCGCGCTGTCCGGATGCCATCTCCGACGAGGTGTTGTGCGAAATCTGGTCCCAGATCGCGCGACTGCGATCCGTCCGCATCGCACACCGCGATCTACGCCTGGCCAACATCCTGCTCGATGAGCACGCGACCCCATGGATCATCGACTTCGGCTTCGGCGAATCCGCCGCTTCCAACCGCCGGCTCGACGCCGACGTCGCCGAGATGCTGGTGTCGATGAGCCTGAAGGTCGGCACCCAGCGTGCGGTGGCGACCGCCCGGACGATTCTCGGCGCGGAGGCGCTGAAAGGCGCCGCGCCGCTGCTGCAACCGCTCGCACTGGCCTCGGCCACCCGTTCTGCCGCCCGCCGCCGGCGCGGCCTGCTCGACGAACTGCGCGTCGCGGTCGGCGACGCCATCGATGCCGAGCCCGCCCCGCCGGAGGCGCTGTTGCGGTTTCGCTGGCGCACCCTCGGCTGGATCGTTGCCACTGTGTTCGCGACCTACGTGCTGTTGCCCCAGATCGGTCAGCTCGGCCAACTGGTAGCCACCTTGGATGACGCTCAGTGGCAATGGATCACCGGCGCACTGGTGATGTCGACGGCGACCTACGCCGCGGCCGCGCTGACGCTCATGGGCGCCAGCCCTCGCCCTCTGGCCTTCGGCCGCACCATGATCGTCCAGCTGGCGACCTCGTTCGCGAACCGGCTGGCGCCGTATGGACTCGGCGGTACCGCCGTCAACGAACGTTACTTGGAGAGCTGCGGGTTGCCGCGGACCACCGCCATCGCGGTCATCGCGCTGACGATCACTTCGGGCGCGGTGTTGCACGTTCTCGAGCTGGCGGGTGTCGGAATGTGGCTCGGCAGCACCCGGCTACTGCTGTCGTCGGCACTGCCGAGCCGCTGGAGCATGCTCGTCGGTTTCGTCGCGGTCATGACCGCAGTCGGCGTAGCCGTCGCCGTGCTGCTGCGCCGCCCGGATTGGCTCAGTCGGATCCGCAGCACCGTCCGCTCGATGACGGACATACTCCGCACGCCCGAACGGGCGGCGCTCCTGCTCAGCGGGCAGGTCGGGGCAAACATCTGTTACATCGCGGCGCTGGGCTTCTCGGTGCACGCTTTCGGCGCGAGCCCGTCGGCCGCCTTGGTCGCGGCTGTCTTCCTCGGCGGACAAGCTCTGGGCGCCGCGAGTCCGACACCCTCCGGTCTCGGCGTCGTGGAGGCATCCTTGGTCGCCGGACTCATGGTCGGAGGCGTACCGAGCGCACCCGCAGTCGCGGGCGTACTCGCCTACCGGATAGCCACATTCTGGCTTCCCGCCGCTGCCGGCTTCTTCGCCTTCCGCTTCCTACAGCGCCGCCACATCCTGTGACGCGAAGTACGCTCGCCGCTCGCGGCCAAGTCCGGCCCAAGTGGTCACCACGACCGCCGCGAGCATTCGACCGGGACAGCCACGGCGCGGCGGACGGGACAGCGCCGTACCGGAGCTTCGTCCGTCGAGTAAGAGGATCGGCAGCCCCTACAGCGCCTCCACACCGGTTCGTAGTACATAACCGCCGCCACAGCGGCACGAGTTCGGTCCGGCCGATTGGTTTACCGTTTCGTCCCGGACCCTCGAGTCGCACGGTGGCGGCAGACTCACCGAAGCCATTGACCAGCAGCACTGTCACCGCCAGACCGACAATGCCCCGACCAGCCGGAAGACCGGTGATCACCACGTGAATGCCCGGTAGGCGGCGACCGGCGTCCGACCGCCGCCTCACCCGGCAGAACCACCAGCAGCGCGTGCCCCGGACTCGACGCGACCAACCACCAACGCAGCCAGACCCGCAGCGCGTCATCTGCCAGCGCGGTGACTTCCACTCACCCGTCGAACAAGGTCCGCTGTGAGCAGTGCGGCGGCCGCCGGTCCGGCCGACACCGGGAAATGAGTCGGCCACCCCGCGCCGGAACGCACAGACTCTCTCGCCGTGACTATCGGTGCCAGCCACAGCCAAGACAGCACACAGGCGAGAAGGGACTACGCTCCCAACCGGCCATCACTCGCGCCGATCCTCAGGACGACACAGCAGATATCACGCGCATGCGTCCACATCAGCACGATCACCGACGGCGGCGAGGGCCAGGAGTCCATGACCACGGGCGCATCCGCCAGCTTCCCGACTCCCCCGATGAGATCGACGCCCCGGGCCCGGCAGATTTGCGCCGTTGAATGGGCCGTGGCGCTCCGCACGCCGGAAGTGGCCCATAGGCAGACACGGAACGGGACTTCTCGACCCTCTCGACCCTGCCCGACCGGTGCCACAGTCGGTCACATGGGTAAAAGGCACCGCGGCGAACGCGGCAGTGCGGATATCCATCGGACACCACGTCGCGGCTCCTGCGGCGGACTACGCTCGCGAGAAGATCGCGCGGCTCTGGATTACACATCTGAGCCGCTGGACGGGGCGCGGGTTCGGCTGACCGGGCATGCCGACCCAGCGGTAGCACGCCCGATAGTCGCCAGGCGAACGTGATCATGAACGGCCAGCCGGTCCGAGTCCAAGTCACTGCCGCGACCACTCGGGACGCCATCGATCTGCTCGCCGTGCGGTTGAAGGCACGCTTGGACCGGCTCGCGCGGCATTGGGAAGCGGTGCGCGGCGGGCTCCCGGCCTGCGTCCGCGCGATTGGCGACACGGTGGTGCTCCCGTGCCGTGTCGCCGCGCGTCACGACGCTGCCGATCAGCGAAAAATCCTGCGGCGCAAATCCTATGCGCCGACAGCGTGTTGTACCGGGTCGGAGTCACCGGCTACCGACTCGCGCAGGTGCGGCCGCACCCGGAACTCGTGGCCGACGGGGCAGGGCGGTCAGCTCGAGACGCGCGACTGCGGGTGAACGACCATCACCGGGCACGAGGCGTGCTGCACCAGAGTGTTCGATGTCGACCCCAGCAGCATGCCCGCGAAACCGCCGCGCCCACGGCTGCCCACGACCAGTAACTGCGCGACCTTCGACCAATCCAGCAGATGCGGCCCCGGCGCGGACAGCTCGACCTTGCGGGTGACCCGAACCTCCGGGAACTTCTCTTGCCAGCCCGCGAGACGCTCGGCGAGAACCGCCCGCTCGAGATCGTCCACCTCCAGCTCGCCCAGACTGGCGCGACCGGCGAACCGGCCGAAGTCCTTGTCACTCCACGCATGCACAGCGACCAGCTCCGCCCCACGCTCGGCCGCTTCGCCGAACGCCGCCGCGATCGCGGCCTCACCGACCGGGCTGCCGTCCACTCCCACGACCACCGGACCCGAGACGCGCGGCGCGGCGTCGGCTTCCGAGTCGGTGCGCACGACCACCACCGTGCCCTGCGCGTGAGCGGTCACGGCCAGCAGCGTGGAACCCAGATGAGCGAGCGTTCCGGCGTTGCCGGTCGCACCGATCACCACCGCATACGCCTCGCCGCTGTGCCCGATCAACAGTTCCCTACCGGAGTCGGTGCTCAGCCTGGTCGAGATACCCAGCCCGGGCGCGATCGAGCCGGCCAGGTGTTCGGCGCGCGCGACCACGTCCTTGCCCTGTTCACGCACCGCGTCGATGACCGAGGGAACGACGACCTCGTAATCACCGAGTACCCAGCCGGTACCGACCAGACCCATGCCGTGCACGATCTCGAGGTCGCGTCCACGGTCGGCCGCGAACCGCGCCGCCCACCGCACAGCGGTCCACGACTCATCCGAACCATCGACCCCGACAATGACTTTCGCCGAGGCGAGACGTTGTGAATCATCGAATCGCTGCGCTGACATGGAGACCTCCGAGCCCGTGTGATCGCGTAGTGCCCGGGTTGGACACCGACCTCAACGGTATGTGCCCCACCGCGGCCGCGGATGCGGCTGATCGGCCTCGAGAAGGGAGACCAAAGGCCATCGGGCGAACAGCGGAAGGCGGCGCAACAGGTCCCTCGATGCCCGGACCGAAGGACTCTCGCCGGGCAGCGCATCTCCCGCGAGACTGTCGGTCATGGTCGTTGGTGCTCCCTCCGGGATGCATCAGCCCTCCACTGGTGGGACAAGCAGTGCCGATCGCCGGGCGGTTCGACGCTCCCACCCCCGACATGACAAGGACCATCGCCATGAATCTCGAAAGCACGAGCGCGGACGGACGGGACTCCGAGACCGTGTCCGCTTATCCGGTATACCTGCGGGGTGACTTGGACGAGCCGTCGCGCTGGCTGTGGCTGCTGAAGTGGCTGCTGGCGATCCCTCATTACATCGTCTTGGTCTTCCTGTGGATCGCATTCGTCGTGCTCACCGTGGCGGCGGGAGTGGCGATCCTGTTCACCGGCCGATATCCGCGGAGCATCTTCGACTTCAACGTCGGTGTGATGCGGTGGTCGTGGCGGGTGCAGTTCTACACTTATGCCGCGCTCGGCACCGACCGGTATCCACCGTTCACTTTGCGTCCCACCGGCTACCCGGCCGAAATCCAGGTCGACTATCCGGAACGGTTGTCACGTGGCCTCGTGCTCGTGAAGTGGTGGTTGCTGGCAATCCCGCATTACCTCGTCGTCACCGCGATGTGGAGTGGTTCGGTGGTGCTCGCGGACGACGACGGCAACAGCCCTACCGCGATCCCGCTGATCGGCGTGCTCGTACTCGTCGCCGCAGCCACCCTGCTGGTCACCGGGCGGTACCCACGCGCGTTGTTCGACTTCGTTCTCGGCATCAACCGCTGGTTGTATCGGGTGCTGGCCTATGCCGCGCTGATGCGGGACGAGTACCCGCCGTTCCGTCTCGATCAGGGCCCACGCGAACCGGTCGATTTCCGCACCCGCCTCATATGACTATGCGTGCCGTTCGTCCCATCGTCGTGGGCGTCGACGGTTCCGCGGCCTCGTTCGCCGCGGTTCGCTGGGCAGCCGTAGAGGCCGCCCGACGTCACGCGCCGCTGCATCTGGTCCACGCGATCGGCGTCCCGGCGGATGCTGTGCCCGTGCTGGGCCGGCTGCTGTTCGACACGAGCGGATTGCGCAAGGTGGGCGATATCGCACTCGACGCGGGACGAAGCCTGGTGCAGGAGATCGCCGGGCCCGGCGGCGCGATCGTGGTCGAGACCTTCGTCGAGTCGTCATCTCCGGTACCCGCTCTGGTCGGCCGATCCGCGGACGCCAGACTCGTGGTGGTCGGAGCCCGTGGCCTGGGCGCCTTCGAGCGGGTGTTGCTTGGATCGGTCGGGATCGGCCTGATCAGGCATGCCAGATGTCCGGTGGCAGTCGTGCCCGGCCGCGAGGAATCGGTCCCGCGTCTGTCGCAGCGCCCGGTTCTGGTGGGCGTGGACGGCTCGCGCGGAAGCGACCTCGCTCTCAGGATGGCTTTTGACGAGGCCTCGATACGGCAAGTCGGGCTCATAGCGGTGGCGATCTGGTCTCGCCGTGACGTGCCTGCCGGTGCGCAGGAGCGAGCCAGCGCCTCGCTCGAGGAGTCACTGGCGGGCTTCACGCGCAAGTATCCCGAGGTGGAAGTCCACCGCGTACTCGCCGAGGGGTCCCCCGCCCAGCGACTCCTGCAGGAGTCCGGCAACGCCCAGTTGATCGTTCTCGGCAGCCGGGGCCGCGGTGGCGTCGCGGGCGCGACCCTCGGCTCGGTCAGCCAGGCGGTGCTCCAGGAAAGCCGCATCCCGGTCCTCATCGCGACCCGTCGGCAGTGATATTCCGCGTGGTGCCGACCGTGGCGGATGGCAGCCGGCAGCGGTCCCCGCTCGAGCGGTACGGCGCTCGAGCGCCGGCGGGGATCGGCGATTTCCGGGCCGATGCCGTCGGTCCTTGTGTTTCGGGACCTTGGTCTCTCGCGGTGCGTTCCGCACTACCAGCAGACTCGAAACGGACGACTATCCGACCGAACAGAGGGCCGTAGCATGCCCAACGACACCGTGGTAATCGATCGCGCTGGTCTGGATCGTCTGGTGGACGTGCTGCGCGAGCAGGGCTACCGCGTCATCGGTCCGCAGGTGCGCGATGGTGCGATCGTCTTGGACGAACTGGACTCCGGTGTACGCCTGCCCGCAGGGTGGGGCGTGCAGACGGAGCCTGGACGGTACCGGCTGCATCGTCGAGACGATGACGCGGTATTCGCGCATTCGGCCGGCCCCGGATCCTGGAAGCAGTTCCTGCATCCGCCACGACGGATGCTAGCGCAATTCGGACCGGATCTCGAGGCGCAATCCGTCGAGGAGACTCCGGTCCGCTCCGCGTTCCTCGGCGTACGCGGCTGCGACCTCACCTCGATCGCGATTCTCGGGAAAGTGCTCGGTGGCGGGACGCATCCCGATTCCGCATTCGTCGCCCGTCGGAAAGATCTGTTCGTCGTCGCGGTCAACTGCACAGAGCCAGGCGGGGTGTGTTTCTGCGCGTCGATGGGTACCGGGCCGGGCGTCTCTCCCGGATACGATCTCGCTCTCACCGAGCGCATCGACTCCGAAGGGCACCGGTTCCTGGTCGACGTGGGCAGTGAAGACGGCGCGGAAGTCCTCGCCCGGCTCACCGTGCGCAGGCCCGACGCGGCGGAGGTGACCGACGCCCGCGCGGCGGTGACGGCGGCGGCGAGCCGGATGGGTCGTGAAATGCCCGAAGTCGACATCCGCACACTGCTCCGGGACTCTCGAGAATCCCCGCACTGGCAAGACGTTGCCGCCCGCTGCCTCACCTGCGGCAACTGCACGATGGTGTGCCCCACCTGTTTCTGCACCACCACCGAGGACGTCACCGACCTCACCGGCGACCACGCCGAGCGCTGGGAGCACTGGTCGTCGTGTTTCGAACTGGACTTCTCCTACCTGCACGGCGGCAGCGTGCGCCGATCCGGCGAAAGCCGCTACCGCCAGTGGATCACCCACAAGCTCAGCACCTGGTACGACCAGTTCGACAGCTCGGGATGCGTCGGGTGCGGACGGTGCATCGCGTGGTGCCCGGCCGGGATCGATCTGACCGCCGAGGTGGCCCGGCTGGACGAGCGCGCTCGAGAAGGCGGCGATGTCCCCCACCAGTGACAACCTGTCCGAGTTCGGCCGCTTGGCGGCACTGAGCGCAAACGAAGTGGCCACGCTGGCCCGCGCCGGGCGCGAGGTGACCTTCCCGGCCGGTCACCGGGTGATCAGGGAGGGCCGCCCGGCCGACCGGTGCTGGCTTATCCGGCACGGCCGGATCCTGCTGGAAGCGCAGGTGCCGGGGCGCGGCGACATCGTCCTGCAAACGCTCGGTGCCGGCGATCTGCTCGGCTGGTCGTGGCTGGTGCCGCCGTACCGGTGGCATTTCGGGGCGGTCACCGCCGAACCGGTGCAGGCCGTCGAGTTCGATGCGGCGATACTGACCGAACTCGTCGACCGGGACCCACGATTCGGCCGTGCGCTGACCTTGATGCTGTTCGAGGCGCTACTGGAACGGCTGCAGGCCACCAGGGCCAGGCTGCTCGACCTCTACCGGAACCCCGCCGAGACATGTACGACCGGTCCACCCCGCATCACGGAGCGGCGAGGTGGCCTATGAGCGTGGACGCGCGGGCCATGGCGGCGGTAGACGGGGACACGATGCTTCCTTACCGAGTCGTCGGTCGCACCGCCCAAACCCACGACACAGTCACACTGCGCCTGGAACCGGTACGCGATGCGGTCCAACGGTTTCGGGCCGGGCAGTTCATGATGCTCTACAGCTTCGGCGTGGGTGAGGTCGCGATCTCGATCAGCGGAAATCCCGTCGCCGGTGACGGCACCCTCGAACACACGATCCGGGCAGTCGGCGCAGTCAGCGGTGCGTTGCACGCCACCGGCATCGGTGGTCTGATCGGTGTGCGTGGACCGTTCGGCACCGGATGGGATCTGGCGTCCGCGGCCGGCGGAGATCTCGTCATCGTGGGCGGCGGCGTCGGGTTGGCGCCACTGCGATCTGCTGTGCTCGCCGCCGTCGCGGCCCGCGCCGACTATCGGCGGATCGTGCTGATCAGTGGAGCCCGTACCCCGGCGGACATTCTCTTCCGCGGTGACCAAGAGAGATGGAGGACGAGCGGTTCGATCGAGCTACATCAGACCGTCGACCACCCCGCTTCGGATTGGCAGGGGCGAGTCGGCTTCGTCACCGAGCCACTCGCCCAGCTGAAGATGGACGCCGGACGCACCACAGGGTTGCTGTGCGGTCCGGAGCCGATGATGCGCTTCTGTGCGCAGACGCTGCTGCGCAAAGGAATTCCGGCCACGCGCATCCAGGTGTCACTGGAACGCAACATGCAGTGCGGTGTCGCTCGATGTGGTCATTGCCAGCTCGGGCCGCTGCTGCTCTGCCGAGATGGCCCGATCATCGACTACGCGCGAGCCGAACCTCTCCTGGCGGTGCGAGAACTATGACGAAGACACCGACGCTCGCGGTCTGGAAGTTCACTTCCTGCGATGGATGCCAGCTCACTTTGCTCGACTGCGAGGACGAACTGCTCACCCTCGCGAACCGGGTTCGCATCACCCACTTCGCGGAAGCTTCCAGTGCCATGGCGGAAGGGCCGTACGACGTTTCGCTGGTCGAGGGTTCCATCACCACGCCGGAAGAGGAACGCCGGATCATCGAGATCCGCCGGCAGTCCAGGATCCTGGTGGCGATCGGAGCGTGCGCGACCCACGGCGGCATCCAGGCGCTGCGCAATTTCGCCGACATCGGCGAATTCACGTCGGTGGTCTACGCCAGCCCGGAATACATCGCCACGCTGGGCACCTCCACGCCTGTGTCGGCGCACGTACCGGTGGACTTCGAGCTTCGTGGCTGTCCGATCGACCGGCGCCAGCTGCTCGACACCCTGTGCGCGTTCCTCGCCGGCCGGGCGCCCGACATCCCGAACACCAGCGTCTGCACCGAGTGCAAACGCCGCGGAACGACCTGTGTGACCGTCGCCGAGGGAATTCCTTGCCTCGGACCGGTCACCCAGGCGGGATGTGGCGCACTGTGCCCGGCATACCACCGTGGCTGCTTCGGCTGTTTCGGCCCCATGGCCGATCCCAATATCCACGCGCTGCTACCCATCCTGCGCGTCAACGGCATGGACAACGACGACATCGACCGGGTTTTCACCACATACGCGGCAGCCGCCCCAGAGTTCGCGAACCGGAGCGATGATGAGTCACCGTAGGCAGCTGAAGGTCGGCGCACTGGCTCGCGTCGAAGGTTCGGGCGCGCTGCGCGTGGTCGTCGCGGAGGGGCGCGTCGAAAGCGCGGAACTGGACATCTATGAGCCGCCACGGTTCTTCGAAGCATTCCTTCGCGGGCGCGCCTACACCGAACCTCCCGATATCACCTCCCGAGTCTGCGGAATCTGCCCGGTGGCGTACCAGACCAGCGCCTGCAACGCCCTGGAGCAGCTCTGCGGCGTGACGTTGGACCGGCCACTCTCCGACTTGCGCAGGCTGTTGTATTGCGGCGAATGGATCTCCAGTCACTCATTGCATATTCATTTATTGCATATTCCCGACTTCCTCGGTTACCCGGACGCGATCACGCTTGCCGCCGACCACCGCGAATTGGTCGAACAGGGATTGGCGATGAAGAAGGCCGGCAATGCGCTGCTCGAAATGATCGGCGGCCGAGCCATCCATCCGATCAACGTCCGGGTCGGTGGCTTCTACTCGGTCCCCGACCGCGCCGATTTCGCCGCCGTGACCGAACTGCTGCGTCGTGCGCGAGACTGCGCGGTGAGCACCGCACGCACGGCGGCACAATTCGACTTTCCCGAGTTCGAGCTCGAGCATCAACTGCTTGCCGCGACCGAACCGGACCGGTACGCCATCGACAACGGTGCGGTACATACCAGCACCGGGCTTCGGTTTTCGACGGCCGATTTCTCCCGTCACGTTCGGGAGAGCCAGGTTCCGCACTCCACCGCCTTGCACGCGATGCTCGATGGCGAGCGATACCTCACCGGGCCGCTGGCACGGTACACACTGAATCAACACCAGCTGTCACCGGTCGCACGACAGGTCGCGGCCGAAATCGGGCTCGGCGTCGAATGCCGCAACCCGTACCGCAGCATTCTGGTGCGCGCGGTCGAAGTCGTCCACGCCATCGAAGAGGCGCTGCGTCTCATCGCGGACTACGACCGGCCCTCCCGTGCCGCGGTCGCGGTCACGCCTCGCGCGGGGACCGGCCACGGCGTGAGCGAAGCGCCCCGCGGACTGCTCTACCACCGGTACGAGGTCGACGCGGACGGCATCGTGCGCTCGGCCACGATCATCCCGCCGACATCCCAGAACCAGTCCGTGATGGAAGACGACCTGCGGCGGGTCGTCGCGGACAATCTCGACCTCGATGACGCCGCGCTGGCCACGCTGTGCGAACGCGCGATTCGCAATTACGATCCATGCATCTCCTGCTCGGCGCATTTTCTGGACGTCGACGTGCTGCGCCGATGACCGAGCCCTGGGCCGTGGTCATCGGCGTAGGCAACGACTACCGAAGTGACGACGGCGTCGGTTCGGCCGTCGCCCTCCAGATCGAGGAGCTTCGCATCCCGGGAGTTCTCGTAACGGTGTCGGACGGCGAACCCACGAGCCTTCTGGATGCCTGGGACGGCGTCGACCTCGCCGTCGTGATCGACGCTGTCCGCTGCGAGCCATCGATTCCCGGCCGGGTCCGGCGCACCGACATCGACCTGCTCCGGCACGCCGGCACCACCGCTTCTACCCACACCTTGGGGATCCAGGACGCGCTGCCATTGGGCCGCGCGCTCGGCCGGCTTCCCGGCGCAATCGTCGTCATCGCCGTGGACGTCGCCTCGCTCGAGCTGGGTGTCGGTTTGTCCGAGCCGGTCGCCGCCGCCGTTCCGCGCGCGGTCACGGCCGTCCTGAGCGAACTGCGGCGGGGTGAGCCGAGGCATCGGCTCGGGACGTGAAGCAGGCACGACCGACCCCCGCCTGATCGCGAGCCCGCCCGGCGCGCGTCACCGCGAACGAACGACGATCATCGGTACCTCTACCGCGTGCAGCAGCGCGTTGCTGGTCGATCCGAGCACGGTGCTCGCGAATCCGCCTCGACCGTGCGTGCCCACCACCACCAGTTGGGTATTCGCCGACTCGTCGAGGAGGGACCGCGCCGGTCGGTCGGCCGTGACGATGCGCC
Source organism: Nocardia asiatica NBRC 100129 (assembly GCF_000308415.1). GTDB lineage: Bacteria > Actinomycetota > Actinomycetes > Mycobacteriales > Mycobacteriaceae > Nocardia > Nocardia asiatica. The sequence continues at coordinate 13,733 of NZ_BAFS01000450.1, forward strand.
GCACGGCGACATCCGGATAGCGCTCCCCCCAGCCCGCCAGGCACTCGCTCGAGACCGTCTCCGCCGACTCACGGGCAGCGTCCCATCCACGAACCGGTATGTCCAAGCCGCTGGTGTCGCTCCAGGCGTGCAACGCGACCAGATCGACCTTGCGTCGCGCTGCCTCCTCGAACGCGAGCTCGACAGCGGGCATGCTGTTGTCGGTGCCGTCGACGCCGACGAGCACCGGTTGGCGGGCCGATACCGCGTCGATCGCGGAGATACCGTGGATCACCGCGACGGGGCAGTGCGCGTGATGCGTGGTCGCGGTACTCACCGAACCCAGCAGGCCGCGCTGGAACGCGCCGAGCCCGCGGCTGCCGACCACCAGCATCCACGCCTGTGCGGATCGCTCGATGAGCAGTGGTATGACCAGTTCGAAGCTCACTTCGGTGGAGATCGCGAGTTCGTCACCGGGCGCTGCCGTCCGCGCCACACGCGTGGCCTCGGAGAGGATGCGCTCGCCGTCCCTGCGCATCCACTCCAGGTCTGCCTCCCCCAGCGAGATGCCCGGCCCGAAGCCGGTGGGTATGGCCATGGAGGTGATGATGTGCAGCCCCCGGCGGTGCAAAGCCGCTTCGGCGGCCGCCCAGGCCACCGCTTGATACGAACTGGCCGATCCGTCCACCGCCGCCAGGATCGGCAGGTTCGATCGTTTCGAGTGAGAGAAATTGTCGGTGCTCATGCCGGATTCCCTATCTGGGGGTGTACTGCCGGGTGTGTGAGCGGATGTCCGCCGCCGGGGTCACGGGAACGGGATGCAGTCGCCACCGCTGTCCACAGTGGTGCGGTCAACAAGAGAACGAACATCCACCACTGTGGCCCGTTCCCGTCCCAGTGCATCATTGCGTGTCCTCTTTGGTCGCACGACATAACTGTCGCCACTGGCGGTCCCACAACGCGCCACGCTGCCGGTCCAGCAGGAGGGTGGCCGCGCGCACCAGACACCACCCGCACAGCCACACACCCACCAGGACGGATACGCCTACGCCGATTCCGGCCACGACCGCGGTGTCCGGGTGGCGTGGCCGCGTGGTAGGCGCGCCGTCGGCGTCGAGCCACAGCTCTATGCGATCACCGGTCCGCGCCCGCTCTCGCACCGGCACGATGGCGTTGCCGACACGGCCGGTCTCGTCCCATCGCACGCGGGCTTCGTAGCGATGTGCCGCGACTTTGACGGGCTCATCGACGATGACAGGGTGGATCAGGGTCTTCGTCGCCTTCTCACTGCGGATTTCGGCGGAGGCGTCGGCATACGCTTCGGTGGCGAGGGCACCTGCGATGGGAACTGCGACCAGCACCGCGATCGTGGCGATGACGCGCACTGCCGATTCGATGCGGTCGGATGGGCGCATGAGCCGGTTCGGGTTATGGGGTCGCAGCGACCACAAGCGGGCGAGCCTGGTCCACCATCCGTTCAGCGGAACGGTCACGCTCTCTGCCATCGCCTTCTCACCTCTTCCGACGGGTGCCACCCTCGACTTCGAGGATCGCGCGCCTGGCGGTTCATCGGCAGAGAAGAAGGTCATTCATCGTGCGGGACATCGGACTCCGCACTGCGGTCCGCACGGTAGGCCGCCACCGCGGTCGGCAGTGTCGGGAACAAATACCGCTGGCCGATTCTCGATGTCAGCCCGGAGGCGTCCAGGGCGTCGCGCAGGTCGTGTTTGACCCGGGCCATCGCGAAGACGATCCCCTGCTCCGACAGTTCGGCCCTGAGTTGTTCCACCGCGTCCAATGCGGTCAAGTCCACCTCCACATTGGCCTCGGCGTTGAGCACGAACCAGTGCACCGGCGCCTTCCCCCGTTCGGCGCTCGAGCCCACGGCAGCCAGCGCTCTGCGGCGGAAATCCTCCGCGTTGGCGAAACACAATGGCGCGTCGTATCGGTAGACGACCAGTCCTGCGACGGGTTTCGCGGCGGGATAGTCATCGACGTCGTGCATTCCCGCCACACCGTCGACAAAACCCAGGATCGCATCGTGGGCGCGGGCGATCCTGCGCAGCAGATCGAAGACCGACAGCGCGATCGCGACGAGCACACCGTAGAGCACCCCGAGGCCCAGCACCGCGACAAGTGTGGCAAGCGCCAGCAACAACTCGCTGCGCCGGAACCGTGCGATACGGCGGAACTCCGCCAGATTGATCAGCCGCAGCGCCGCGTAGATGACCAACGCCCCCAGCGCCGCGGTCGGGAAAGCTTCGAGGATGCCACGTGCCACGAGCAGCACTGCCAGCACACCGCCCAGTGTGACGAGTGAGTACAGCTGGGTGCGAGCACCCATGGCGTCGGCGATCGTCGTCCTGCTGCCCGAACAGCTCACCGGGAATCCGTGCAGCAGCCCGGCCGTGAGGTTGGTCGCGCCGAGAGCGGCGAGTTCGGTGTTCGCCTTCACTTCGTCGCCGTGGCGAGCCGCGAAAGCCCGCGCGGTCAGGACACAGTCGGAGAATCCGACCACCGCGATGCCGATCGCCGGGAGGATCAGAGCGGTCACGTCGGTCAGCGTGACCGAGTTCAGACCGGGAGCGGGGATTCCGGTGGGGACCGCGCCGACCAGCCGGATACCGAAACGATCCAGCGACAACACCGTGACCACCGCGGTTGCCAGCAACACCGCGATCAACGGGCCGGGTGAGCGAGGAGCGCGCCATGCCAGCAGCAGAAGTCCGGTCAACACGGTCGCCGCGAGCCAGAAAGTCGCCCAATGCCAGTGATCCAGGTTGTCGAAGAACGAATTCAACTCCGCGCGCGGGGTTTCGCCTTCGACCGGCACTCCGGTCACCGCCCCGAGCTGACCGACGATCATGATGCCGGCGGTCCCGGCCAGGTACCCGACCAGGACCGGTTTCGACAACAGGTCCGCCAGCACCCCCAGCCGGACGGCCGCTCCAGCCAGGCACAGTCCACCGACCAGCAGCGCGAGCACAGCCGCCAGCGAGGCGTACCGATCGGGGTCGCCCATCGCGAGCGGGGCCAGCGCGACGGCGGTCAGCAGCGCGGTGGTCGATTCCGGCCCGACCGACAGCTGTCGTGAGGTCGCCAGCAGGGTGTAGACCGCCAATGGTCCGATCGCCGACCACAGCCCGGCTACCGGCGACAGCCCCGCGATCGTCGCATACGCCATGACCTGCGGGACCAGGTAGGCGGCCACGGTCACACCCGCGACCACATCCGCCCGCAGCCACGTCCGGTGGTAACCCTTGAACTGCCCCAGTCCCGGGAGCAAACGTGCCAGCACCGTTCCAGCATCGCCTACCGACCGTGGAAGGCGTCGGCCGAAACGCGCTCCACCCGGGAGGCACCACCACCACAGGGCGAAGGTCCCCATCGCAATGGTCGGTTCGACTCTGTTTCGGCTGCTGTCTGCCGCAATAATGTCGGAGGTCTCACCCGGGCAAGCGCAGAGGAGAACATCGTCATGCGCGCGCGAATAATCTACGAGTCGATGTTCGGCAACACGGCGGCGGTCGCCGAGGCCATCGCACAGGGACTGCGTGAGTATGCCGAGGTAGAAGTCGTGAACGTGCTGGCAGCCGCGGAAGTGTGCGGGCCGACGCTGAACCTGCTCGTGGTCGGTGGCCCCACCCACGCCTTCGGGCTCAGCCGCCCACAGACCCGCCGTGACGCCGCGAAGCTCACCGACGCTCCGATCGCGACCGATATCGGCGTACGAGAATGGCTCGCGGCCGCACCGCCGGTATCGCCGCGCCACCGCGCGTTGGCGTTCGGCACCAAGGTCGCCAAACCTCCCTGGTTGTCCGGCTCGGCCGCACACGGGATCGGGAAACGGCTGCGACGCTTGGGCTATTCGCTCGCCGATCAGCCGGTGGATTTTCTCGTCGAAGGCACGACCGGACCGCTCGCTCCCGGCGAGCTGGACTGCGCGCGCGTGTGGGCAAGGCGGATCGCGCACACCGAACTCGACCGGATGAAGCACCACACGTGACGCGCGGGCGAAGACGAGTCCCGCACGGCAGCGCCCGCGTCACCACCGGCCGGAGATCGGCAGTCGCGTAATAGCGACGCCGCCACCCCGAAGCGGATTCTCGGAGAGTGAAGTACCGGTCCCTGTCCGTCGAACACTCGTATTGCGCCGCACCAGGTCGAAAGCCCCGGAGCCCGAACCGCTGAAAGCAAGGTCTCACCGAATCCGGCTGAGCCGTCGACGTCGGACCGGCGCCCCATGCGTGGCCGAAGGACTCCGGTATTCGGGACCAACGCCAGGCGTGTGCGGCCGCGCCGATTCCTACTCTTCGAGTACAAAACATCGCTGTCCGAAAGGTCCACAACCATGTCCGCCTCTTCCCCTGACAATCCGCATCACTTGGCATCGGCCGCGGTTGTCGTCGGCATCGACGGTTCGGAAGCCTCCGATCTGGCCGTGTGCTGGGCTGCCGAGACAGCCGCCCAGCGCGGACGGAGACTGCTGATCGTCCACGGGCTGGACCTGGCGGCCAGCCAGGCTATCTTCGGCATGTACGACCTGGTGGTCCCCGCGGTAGCCCAGCGACTGCGAGAGGAGGGCGCCGACCGGCTGGCCCGCGCCGCCCGTTCTGCCCGCCGCGTCGATCCCGAGCTGCGGGTGGACACCGAGCTGTCGCCCGTTCACCCGGCGACGCTGCTCATCGAGCGCTCCGCATCCGCGCATCTGGTGGCACTCGGCGCCGGGGAAGGCGGCGAGCTCGCGCACATCGGTTCGACACTGCTCGCGGTGACCGCACACGGCCACGGCGAGATCGTGGTCGTGCGCGACACCGGCAGTGAACAGCGCACCCGCACCGACGGACCCGTCGTCGTCGGCGTGGACGGCAGCTCCGCCGCCGAAGCCGCGATCGGTGCGGCATTCGCCGAGGCCGACCTCCGCGGGACTTCGCTCGTCGCGGTACATGCCACCGCCGGCTTGCCCTTCCATGCCGGTGCCGGCGAACTCTTTCCGGCCCGCGAACTGGAGACCGCCGCACGAGATCTCCTCGCCGAGCAACTCGCGGGTTGGCAGGAGAAATATCCCGCGGTCGAAGTCACTCGCGAGGTCTCCGTCGCCCGGCCACGCAACCTGCTCACCGCCTGGTCGAAGTCCGCGCAATTGCTCGTTGTCGGCAGCCGGGGGCGCGGCGGATTCCGCGGCCTACTGCTGGGCTCGGTCAGCAATGCCCTTGTCCAACAGGCCAACTGCCCGGTCATGGTCGCCCACCAATTCTAGAGAAAGCGAAAATTCATGTCTGTCCAGATAAATCTCCCCGTCCTCGTCGGCGTCGACGGGTCGGAGTCCGCGCTCGCCGCCGTGCGCTTCGCGGCCACCGCCGCGGCCCGCCGCCACGCACCGCTGCACATCGTCGACTCGATTCCCGCGCCGGCCGATTTCGGACCAGGCGTCGCACTGGAGCAGATCGACTACGACAGTTATCGCAGGCAGGCAAGCGCGGCACTGGAGGCCGCGCGAGAAGCCGCCACGACAGCGGCCGCCGCGATCGGCGAACTCGACATCACCACCGAACTGGCCGAAGCGCCGCCGATTCCGGTCTTGCGCGACCGCTCCAAAGCCGCGCGGCTGCTCGTGGTCGGCACCCATGGCCTGGGCGCCTTCAGCCGCAGCATCCTGGGTTCGGTGAGCACCGCGCTGGCCCGGCATGCCGCATGCCCGGTCGCCGTGGTTCCGGTCGCTGTCGAGCATGCGGACGGCCCGGTGGTGGTCGGCGTGGACGGCTCGCCGTGCAGTGTGCGCGCGGTCGAGATCGCCTTCGACGAAGCTGCGCACCGCGGTGCCGAGCTGGTCGCGGTCCACGCCTGGTCGGAGTTCTTCCGCTACGACTCACGCGCCGTGATGCAGCAGGAAGGGGAGGAACTGCTCGCCGAGAGCCTGGCCGGGCACGGCGAGCGATATCCAGATGTGCCGGTGCGGCGGGTAGTGGCCGAAGACCGCCCCGCCCGACGACTGCTCGAGGTGGGCGCGAACGCGCAGCTGATAGTGGTGGGCAGCCATGGACACGGCGGTTTCGCCGGAATGACCCTCGGTTCGGTGAGTCAAGCGGTGCTGCACGGGGCCACAGTGCCCGTGATCATCGCCAGGCCGGAGAGCTGACCGCCTCGCTCCACGCGAACCGGGTCATCCCGCGGCGTCGGGAATCGAGTTCACCAGCCGGACCGTGCTGCCGGGCGTCAGACGGGCGGTCTGGTCCCGGCAGGTGACCTCGATCGGTGGCGCCGCGCCGTAATCCGAGCTGATCTCGACGCCCTGTCCGCTGACGCGCACGGTCAGCCGGTGGCCGCGATAGATCACCGGGAAGGACAAGGCGCCGAGCGAGGCGGGCCAGTACGGGCAGAAGACCAAGCGGTCGTGGCGCAGTTCCATCCCGGTGAAGCAGCGTTGCAGGAGGTCGACGCTGCCTGCCATCGCGGCGAGGTGGATACCCTCCGCAGTGGTGCCGCCCTGGATGTCGGCCACGTCGGAGCCGAGCACCAGATCGAAGAACTCGACGGCGCGATCACGATTCGCCCGTGCCAGCACCCACGAGTGCACCAGCGCACTGAGCGTGGAACCGTGCGATGTCCGCGCCACGTAGTAGTCGATGGTGCGCGGAATCATCTCACCGGGGAGCTCGTAGCCGAGGTGATCCAGCAGTTCCCGCAGTTCGTCGGCCGACAGCAGATAGAACAGCATCAGCACGTCGGCTTGTTTCGCAGCCCGATAGCGGTTGACGTCGTCGCCCTCGGCCTCGAGTATCCGGTCCAACCGCTGGATATTGCCGTAACGGCGACGGTATTCGTCCCAGTCCAATTCGGCCAGTCGCTCGTATCCCTCGAACTGGCTGATCACTCCGTCGTGGAACGGGACGTACATCCGCCGGGCTACGTCCTGCCAGTGCTGCTTTTCCGACGATCGCACCGACAGCGTCTCCAGCAATTCCGACCTCTCTCGCGGAGCGAGCAGAGCGAGCGCGTCGATCGCCCGCAGGATCACCCAAGCCGCCATGACATTGGTGTAGGCGTTGTTGTCGATGCCCGCCTCGGGCGCGCCCGGATAGCCGGAATGGAATTCGTCGGGTCCGATCACGCCACGAATCGAGTAGCGCTCGCGCTCGGTGTCGTAGGTCGCCAGGCTTGCCCAGAAGCGCGCGATCTCCACCAGCATTTCCGCGCCGGATTCGATGAGGAACTCGAGGTCGCCGGTGGCCTGGTAGTACTGCCAGACGTTGTAGGCGATAGCGATCCCGATGTGGTGCGCGCGGCGGCTGGGATCCGGATTCCACCGTCCCGACAGTGGATTCAGATGCATCCGCTGGCTTTCTTCGCGGCCGTCGCTGCCGGACTGCCACGGAAACATCGCCCCGGCCGATCCCGCCTCCGCGGCGGCCCGGCGAGCCTCTGGCAGCCGGCGATAGCGGTAGCGCAGCAAAGATCGGGTGAGGCCGGGGAAGCGCGGATTCAGCACGGGAAAGACGAACAGCTCGTCCCAGAACACATGGCCGCGATAGGCCTCACCGTGCAAACCGCGCGCAGGCACGCCCACATCGAGATCCGCGGTGTTCGGTGACAGCGTCTGCACCAGGTGCAAGAGGTGCAGGCGAACGACCCGGGTGGGCTCTTCCCGGCCGTCGAGGTCGATGCGCAGCCGTGCCCACAGTCGCTCCCACGCCACGGCATGACCCTGCAACAGCTGCGGATAGCCGCCGACGGCGCCGATCGTGCGAGCGGCCTCCTCCTCCGGACCCGCCGCAGCGTTGTCCCGTCCGGTGAAGACGGCGACGATCTTCTCCAGGATCACCGCTTCTCCGGCGGTGATCTCGACGGCGTACTCGTGGCCGATCTGTCCGTCCCGATCGATCACTTGCCGCGGCGAGCCCGCCGGTTCCCGGCCACGCCGCAGCGTGTCGCGCATCGCCATCGCCACGGGTATGCCGGATCCGTTGGTCCGCACCGCCAGCAGGACCGAATCGTCGGACAGAGTGAGCGCGTGCGGGGCGGTGAGGTGCGTGGCCGAGAGGTCGCTATAGCGCTCCACGAGGCTGTTGCGCACCCTTCCGTCGATCATCGAGCGGATTCGCACAGTGCCCGCCCAATTCTCCGCGGTGATCGTTGTCTCCAGTGCGCCCAGGTGCGGGCTGTGCATGGCAACGAAGCGGCGTTGGGACACCGCGGTGATCCGTCCCCCAGGATCGCGGAAGCGGAATCTCCGGATGAGTTCGGCGCGGCGAAGATCCAGCTCCTGCCGGTAATCCAGCAACGTCGCCGAATCGAGGTCGAACCAGTCGCCGCCGCCGGTCCGGAAGGTCACCGGAAGCCAGTTCGGCAGATTCACCAGGCTCTCGTTGTCGATGACGTGCCCGGCGATCTCGTCGGAGAGCCGGTTGTAGATTCCGGCGACATAGGTGCCCGGATAGTGGAACGCTCCGGCCGAGGCTTCCGGCGCCGCGCCGCGGGTGGCGAAGTAGCCGTTGCCGAGCGTGCACAGCGCCTCTCGAAGCTTCTCTCGGGCCGGGTCGTAACCGTGGAAGGTGAGCGTCCAGGCCTCCGGTGGGCACGCAGCCGTCTCGCCGCGCCACAACTGCGCCAGTCGGCGTAGGAAGGCACGGACCTGCCATGGTCCGGCGACCGAGAACCGGGCAGCGGTATGCCTGTCGCCGGTCTCTTCGGAGCGCACCACGACGGCGATGCCATCGGCTTCGACGGCGTCGAAGGCGTCTTCGTCGGTCAGGTCGTCGCCCAGGTACATCGGCAACACCGGGGCGGTGAGGTGCTGGAGGATCCACCGCAGTGTGGTGCCCTTGTCCCAGTCCACATCGGGTCGCAATTCGGTGACTCGCCGTCCGTGCGTGACCCGTAAGCCGGCCGCGTGCCCGATCTCGTGCACGGCGGCGACCACCCGCACGACGTTCTCGGCCGCGACATTGCGGTGATGGACCGAGACCGCGAAGCGCTTCTGCTCGACCAGAGCCCCCGTGATGTCGTGCACTGCCCGGCGTAGTTCACCGGCCGCCTCGGCGAGGGCTCGCTCCGCGCCCGGCGCGGCGTCGTGGACATGCCGATGGCCGTTCGGGTCCATCAGTTCGAAGCCGTGACTGCCCGCGTACCAGATGCCGTCGACCCCGACGCGTTCCCGAAGATCGGCCAGGTCGCGGCCACTGATGACCGCGACCGGGCACCGGCCTGCGAGTTCCGTCAGCACTTCCGCTACGCCGTCGATCGGTTCGGCGGTGGCGGGATCGGCGACGATATCGGCCACTGTGCCGTCGAAATCCAGCAGGACGGCGGGCTTTTCGGCCCCGAGCAGATCGACGATGCGCGACCAGCGGTCCAGGGCATCGGGAAGCTCCGACATCCGCCGGAAGCCGCCGCGCAGTTCCACCTCCACCAGGTCGGAGACCACGAAGTCGGCGCCGTGCGCGAGTAAGCGGCCGGCGCTCGCGTGCCGGTCGACGCCGATGACCAGGGCGAAACCGCCGCTGCGCCCGGCCGCCACCCCTGCCTCGGCATCCTCGACCACCACCGTCCGATCCGGTTCGGCACCCAGCCGCCGAGTCGCCTCGAGCAGCATCGATGGATCCGGCTTCCCCCGCAGGCCCAGCTGCTCGGCATCGAGGCCGTCCACCCGCACGGTGAACAGGTCGGCGACGCCCGCAGCCGCGAGCACGTCCGCGCAGTGACGGCTGGCGGAGAACACTCCGGTGCGGATGCCCGCCGCGCCGAGCCGCCGCACCAGTGTGACGGTCGAATCGAACACACGCACACCCGCGCGCGCGACCATCTCGAGGAACAGAACATCTTTTCGGTTGCCCAACCCACAGACCGTTTCGGCTGTGTCCGGGTCGGAAGAATTTCCCCACGGCAAGTCGATCCCGCGTGCGGCGAGAAAGTCCGCGACACCCTGATAGCGGGGTTTGCCGTCGACGAAACGCAGATAATCGCCCTGCGTGAACGGTGAGCGGTCTTGTCCGGCGCCGGCCGGACGGTGGTTCAAGAAGGCATCGAACAGTTCGGTCCAGGCCGCGGCGTGCATCGACGCGCTATCGGTCACTACACCGTCCATATCGAAGATCACCGCGTCGTGCCGGCGCGCGTCGATCAGCGGTAGCGTCGTTCCACCTTTTTCCACACATACAGCCTGAACGGACCGACACCTGCCGTCCAGGGGTCGCGGTCCCTCTGCGACCGTCCGGCCGAGGAGAAGGACCACCTGCGGTGTGATTCGGGACCTACGACTCCTCCGGACATCTGCCCGCGATCCCTACCGTGACGGTATGAACCAGCTACCGACCGGAGAAACCATCGAGAAGGCCGTCCTGCTCGCCGGCCGGGCTCCGTCACTGCACAACAGCCAGCCCTGGCACTGGACATTCGACGGCCACACCCTGCGGCTGTTCGCCGTGCCCGAACGCATGCTCCCGGCCACGGACACCTCCGGCAGGCAACTGCTGATCAGCTGCGGTATCGCCCTGGACCACCTGCGCGCCGCGATGGCCGCCGCGGGCTGGCGCGTCCACCTCGCCCGCTTCCCCGACCCCAACCGTCGCGAGCACCTGGTCAACATCACTTTCGAACCAGCTCGAATCATTACCGACGGTGACCGCGATCGTGCCGACGCCATCCTGCGGCGGCACACCGACCGGCTGCCGTTCCAGGCGCCGACC
>NZ_BAFS01000449.1 GCF_000308415.1 Nocardia asiatica NBRC 100129
AGCGCCATACCACGCCAGCCGCCCGCTGCGGGTGCCCCGAGTCCGCGCAGTCGGTCCTGGGCGGGGTCCACGTCCGCCATCACGAGCGGGTGTCTGCATGGTGAACCCCGCCGCTACGTGTGGTCCTACGCGGGGGCTCTGCATACCGGCAGTCTCGCCGACTACGGCGTGCACTTCGAATCCCTGGACCCGCGGGACCAGCGCCGGCTCACCGTCAGCGGGGACGAACTGCGCACCTGGACCGAGCACTACCAGCTGCACATCACCGCCACCATGACCGATACCTACTGCTTGCACTACCGCCTCGCCGTCGCCGACGAATGGGTGGAACTGGTCATCGACACGTCCTGCTGAACGGCCGACACCGCCGCGACGCCGGAAGCTCGCGCCCACCACGGCCGTTGGGGCGGCCCGCGCTGTGCAGCGTCGTTCGGACTCCCGGCCGCTGGGCGTGCTTGTCGCTGTCCGTGTCCATTCTGTGTGAAAGGTGATCATCGATGGCTGTGAGAACGTCGGTGTCCGTGCCCGAGTTCGCTCGCGAGATCCTGGCCGAGTCACGAATCGAAGGCAACAACCTGTTGCTGCCCCGGCAGTTGAGACAAGCCGACTACCGCAAGATCAATAGGGTCATCGAATCCATGGGCGGAAAATGGAACCGCCGCGCAAAAGCCCACGTCTTCCCCGACGACCCGACCGAGACCATCGCCGTTGCCGTGGCGCGCGGCACGACCCCCAACACTGACAGGAAGGCACTGGAGGCGTACTACGCGACACCCGAGCCGCTGGCCCGCCACATCGTGGCAGGCCCGCACTCCGGCATCGCCGCTCTCGCGCCCGGCGCGCACGTCCTCGAGCCGTCGGCCGGCGATGGCGCGCTGGTGCGGGCGATCCTGGCCACCAACCCGAACGTGCAGGTCACCGCCGTGGAACCCGACCGCGAGCGTGCCGCGGCCATCGCCTACGACCCGCGGGTCACCATCGTGGTAGCCAGTTTCGAGGAGTTCGCCGCGACAGCGACACCCGGGTACGCGGGCGTGGTGATGAACCCGCCGTTCGCGCTGCCGGGACAGCCGACGGTGTGGATGGACCACCTCTACACCGCCTGGGACCTGCTCGACGACGGCGGACAGCTCCTGGCCCTCGCACCCAACAACTACACCTACCGCACCGACCGCGACCACCGGGCGATGCGTGAATTCATCACCGACCACGGCGGTTACGAGACAGTGCCCGCCGGGGCATTCACCACCTCCGGCACCGAGGTCGACACCGTGCTCCTGCATGCCCGCCGCCCCGTCGACCGCTGACAGACCGGCATTCCGAGGCACGGATCTCCCACCGACGACGGGCCTCTGCCCCAGGTTTCGGCCCCTCGGTCGGGATCGTCCCTGGACTCGGCGCGCAGCGCCCTTCATCCCTGGGCCGTGAGCGCACCCGGGGTCTGCTCGTTCGCATCAGCGCCCGGGGCATCGGTTCCGGCCGTGAGTGCCGGGCCGGGTCATCTGCCGAAAGGAATGGTCGCTATGGTCGAGGATGCCGAGGGATTATTCTCTCTCTCAACGCTTTTCGATGACAATGCGATGCCGGTGTGCTGGTCTTTCGGTCTCGGTGTCGACAGCGCGGCGGGCGTTACCCGTACCCTGCTCGACCCGGGTTTCCGGCCACCGCAGTTGCTCGATGATCTGTCGAATCTGCTGGTAATGGTTGCTCAGACGGGGGACGAGTGGTCCTCGACCTGTGACCTGGTCGCGCAACATATTCTGCCGTTGCTTGCCGCCCGGAGAGTGCGCTTCGTTGAAGTCGCCCGCGCCGGGCCCAGCGTCGCCGACGGTATCGTTGTCCTGCAAGATACCCGGACCCCGACGCGTCTGCATCCCGATCCCGACGAGCACGGCTTCTACCCGCTCTCGGCCGAGCATCGCGGCAACGGGGTCATGCCCACCCTGAACGGGCGCGCCTGCTCGGCCAAGGCTAAGGGCCAGCCCTTAGATGCCTGGCGCGCAAAATATTTGGGTCCGCGCCCCTACATCCACGCCGTAGGGTTCTCCGCCGATGAGACCAGACGGATCGCCCGCGACACCTCGGTCACGATGGGCGGGCGCCGTCACCCGATCTACCCGCTGCACGCGGCCGGGATGAGCCGCGCGATGAGCCAAGGCTACCTGTACGGACTGTTCGGCGTATGGTGGCCGAAAAGTTGCTGCCGCCAGTGTGGCTACGTCAGCGTGCCCAGTTGGCCCGACCAACTCGCCCGCTACCGCACCCATCCCAAGGAAGCCTTCAAGCATCTGGTCGATGAATACTGCACGCTGGCGCTCAACCACCGCAGCGGGCTGTTCGGACCGGGGAAATCGTTGCGTGACAGGCTGCGGGCGGACGGCGCGTACGAGGTCCACGCCCTGGCCGAGGCGGCGATGGATGCGTGCGAGTGGGCGGTGTATCGGGTGCGGCGCTGCTACAGCGCCCGCGCGAAAGCGTGGCGCGCGGTCGAGGTCACCCACCGCGCCGACCGCGCCCGAGCCGAGCGGTTCGTCCTCGACCTCGCCGATAGCCTGGGGATCGCTGTACGGACCGACGGTGAACACGCCCGCCTCTGGCTGACCACCGAGACCGAGAACTATCCGCGATTAGAGGAGTTCTTCGTCGCGGCCCCGAACACGATCAACCCGAAGAAACGTTCAGGTTTCGAAACCCGTTGGGGCGGCCACGCCGACGAACGCTTGCTGGCACTCGAACACTGTGCCTCACAGGCGATAATTGGCCAATCTCAACGATAGTTGACCAGCGAAGCAATGTCCGCGCCGCACAGCTATGCCCCCAGTGACGGTTCCCAGACTTTGTTGGCGGCTGAGGGCCGCGTTCAGTGGTGTCGATCAGCCGTCGACGCTTCGGTTGAGGTTGCGTGAGTTGGATGTCCGGCCTCAAGCTAATGCCGAGCGCGTCCTGTGGAATTGGCGCTGCGCGGTGCCAGGTTCGGGTCCGGTCAGTGGTAGCGCAGCGGCTGGCCGCATTTCGGGCAGAGCCCCTCGGCTTTGAGGTGCGCTTCCTCCGCCAGGGTGCCAGGCAAAATCGCCACCAGAAACTCGCGACACGCTGGGCCGTGCTGGTTGACCCGCCGAAGCGGCGGATGTTGCCGTGTCCATCCGACGTAATGCAGTACTGCTTTCCGGGTGTCGGCATCGCGCAGCATGGTCGGCTCATCGAAGCATGCGATGTAGAGGTGCTCGGCGTGAGCACGGCAACTGCCCTCGCACCAGTCGCGGGCCAGCGGGGGTATCCCGCCGTAGTCATCGGGCACAAATCTGTTCCGCACAGGCAGCGGCGGGAGTTCGGTCAGCGGTGTGCCGCTCCAGACTCCGTGCGGGTCGCGACCGTGTACAGCCAGGTCCCCAATCAGCATGTCGTACCGTTCAGCGTTGGTCGCGCACGAGTCCAGAGCCGCGGCCCGGTGAAGGTATTGCGCTGTCGCGGCGGCGATCCGTGGCTCCCACTCGGGATCGTCGCGAGGCATGCACCTGCACCCGGCCAAGAAGGGGACCTCATCCCCGAAGGAGCCCTCGTATGTGGCGATTCGATCTTTGCAGAACCTGCACACGAGCCCACGGGGACGCTGCTGCTCGGCGCGCGTTGTCGTGTCTATGACCATGGCGTGGCATTGCTGGCAGATCATGCAAAGCCCGCCGGCCAGCGTGAGGAGTTCGTCGAGCTGGAACGAGTCCAGCTTGTAAGTGGACTCCCGCCTGGCAATCGCAGCCGCCGACAGAGTGAGCATGCATCCCCCGACGCAGTTGCGGTGATTGTCGCGATCGACAACAGACCCCATAGTGCCTCACGCTAGCCGAACGCACTGACACACCGAGCGCCTGCAACATGCGGGACCGCGACGCCTGCTGACCACAGGTGGGCCCCGGGCACGGCGACCGGCTCGGCCCGGAGTCGACCGCCGTCCGCGCAAAACGTGCACCCCGGTACGTATCAGAAGGATTCTGCTGGCTCGTGCACACGAGCTGCTCAGCGACGACGACCCCGCCGACGCACCGGCGGGCGGTTCTCCCGAGACCGCCTTCGTCATCGGCCATCACGATCCGTACCCGTTCGCTCTGGACGAAGCCGCGTTCGCGGGCTGGATCGCGGCGGAAGGGGATCAGATCGCGGGCAACATCCCGTGCAATCACGACGAGCAGCCGCCAGCGACCTGGTGGCACTGCTCGACGCCGCTCGCAATGCCGACGTTCTCACCAGCGACCCTCGGCTGGAAATCCTCGTCGACCACGACAACACACCGCAGCTTCCCGGCTTCACCCTCATGTTGCGCAACTACAGCGGCGGGCAGGAAAGCGGCGCCGTGACCACCGGAATCACCGAAATACTCTTCCCTGACAGTGGACTCTCGACGGCCGCGGCAATCCGTTTCCACCTCGAACACATCGTGGAGATCGCCAACGGCCTGCTCCACCTCATCACGGGTCGTCTCTGACAGCCCATGACATGAAGTGGGCACGCACTGCCCGCAGCGGCTCCGGCGAACACCGCCGCAGCGACGCCGTTCCAACATCGGCAGCACAGATCCCGGTCGCGTCGCCTCCTCTGACTCGCCGCGGTCGACGCTGCCGAGCGACCCGGTCGCCGAATCGACAAACTCTGTTCCGACAACAGCAAAGGCAGGACGCTCATGATCTCCGTCCCGGAACTACGTACTTGGGTGTCGGGTTTGGATACCTCCGGTTTCGTCGGAATCGACGAAGGGGGCCTCACCCTGGTGGAGGTCGGCGACGACGACCTTCTCACCGGCGCCTATCTCGAGGTCGGCGGATGCGACGACAACACCGAGATCGCACCGCCGTCGGGCACCGCTGTCGAGCCCGCGCGCGCGAGTGCCGCGGCGGGCGCGGCGGTGATCTCGGTGGCGGATTTGCTGGCGATGGTCGGTGGCAGCCTCACCCGCACCGAACTCCCCAAGGTGCGCGCCGCGATCCGGAATTCGAGTATCGGTGACTCGCTCGGCGATGTGGTGTTCGCCGTCATCGCCAGACGCCGCCGCGAACTCACCGCCGAACTGCGCGCGTTCACCGATCCGGAGGCGTTCACCACACGTCTGGGCCCGGCACCGCTGGTCTCGGTCAGCGCCGAGCGGATCGGTGGCCTGTTCGCCGCGATCGAGGAAGCGACCGGACTGTCGTTGATCCGCGTGCGCTGCGGTGACGCCGCGCGGCTGTGCGTCGACGACCGCGTGACAGGCAGGTTGTTCGAGGTCGGCGACACTCTCGAGTCGTGGTTGCTCGGCGAGGCCACCTTCCCCGGCCCGACCGCGGAGTGGATCGGCGCCCCCGTCGACGACTTCACCCGCGACGAACTGACCCCCACCGGCCCCCACGACTACCAGCTGCCCGAAACCGCATCCCGCCGCGACTGCCCCGCGGCTACAGAAAACGGCCGGACCCAACGCTGACATATGCGTAGATGCGCATGCCGACAAATCTTGGAAGGAGGTCATGCTCGTGACCGCGCTGACGATTTCCCACACGGCCGAGGAAGGCACCCTGTTGACCGGTACCGTCCGCGACGACGGCACCTACGAGGTCATGTGCGCGGTGCGCAAGGCGGTCGGGCATTGGCGGTGGGCGCGCAGTTTGGGGTGTTGGATCGTGGTGTCCTCCCGCGATCGCCAGCCCAAGCAGTACTACATCGACTACGCCGCAACGAAGTTGCGCGAGGCCGGATACACCGTCGAGCTCGCCATCGACCGCAGCGTGCGCGCCACCGAGGACGCCGAGACCGACCGCGCCCTCCGACAAGCCGACCGAGTCGATGCGTTGCAGAGCAAGGCATCCCGCAAAGACGCGAAAGCCGTCGCCGCAGAAGCCGCGCATCAGCGAGCCCACGACGCCTTGCCTCCGGGCGGGGAACCGATCAAGATCGGACACCATTCCGAACGCCGCCACCGCAACGCCATCGACAAGTCATGGAAGGCGTGGGGACGATCGGTCGAAGCCGACCGCGATGCCACCCGCGCCCACAATCGCGCCGAGGCCGCCACCCACACCACCGAGCAACGGTATTCCCCGCGGACGGTGGCCAACCGGATCGAGGTCCTGGAAGCCGAACAGCGCGCCGATCAACGCGCCCTCGATGGGCACACCCGCCGGTTCCTCGACAGCGACGGCAACGTGTATCAGACCGACACCACCCGGCCGGCGACCGGCGAGTACCGGGCGCGGGTGCTGGACCGGATGACCCAGCGCGAGCGCGATATCACCTACTGGAAGCAGGTCCGCCAGTCCCAGATCGATGAAGGGCTGACCCCGGGCTGGGGCCGGGAGGACTTCACGGTCGGGGACTTCGTGCGCGCGGGCGGGTCGACGTGGCGCCAAATCACCCGGGTGAATCCGAAATCGGTCTCGGTGGTGAACTTTTCCCTGTCCCGGTTGGCGGTGCACACCATCGCCGCGAAGATGACCGGGCATCGCTGGATCACCACCGATCACCCGGTGCGCTTCCACGAAATCACCGCCGTCATGACCGAGGCCCAGGCTCGCGAACGGTTTCCCGACATCTTCGCCGACCTCGACGCCAACAGCCTCCCGCCGCGCCCGAAACGCCGGGGCGGGAAGACGAAAATCGACCACCACCTCGGCCCGCACGCCGATTACTGGTCCTGGACGGTCGAGGGCATCGAGTACCACGCGACGTGGGCGCATCCGCCCCACTGGTACGCCACCCCACCCGAACCGATCACCGAACCGGGCACGCTGCGCCTGCGCGCCCAGCGCCGCCCGATCGGGCGCGTGCACGGTGACCCGGTCGAACTCCCGGTGACCGGGTTCCCGATCAGCGGGCCGGTGTGCTGGCCCGAGGAAGTCCACAACCAGGTCCGTGTCCTGGTCGAGGCCCGCACCTACCTGCCCGCCTCCTGACCCGTCGACACCGCCCAGGCGATACCGGGCGAGCCGCGTCGCGGTCCGGATGCTCTCGGCGACTCCGCTGTGCCACAACAGCCTCCGCTCGCTCGACGTCGCCGACCCGGTTCGACTGTCGGTGACCGGTTCCGGCCTGCCCGCCCGCCTCCTACCCATTCACGTCCCATACCAACGGAGACCACCATGCCGTCCACCCCTGTCCGCAACCGCGATTCGACCGATCCTGCGCCCCGTCGACCACCACCTCCACCAGGCAGGTTGGCAATGAGAGCGAGCGCGGTGGCGTGGTCGGTCATCGTGCGTGGGCCCACCGGGCAGCTGAGCGAGATCGCGGCCCAGATCACGCCGGGACTGAATTCGACCACGGCGTCCGGTCCGTCCGGGCATCAGCCGTACGCGGGCATCGACCGGGTCCGCGCCGCCGTCGCCGGTGGGGGGTGGGCGTGGCCCTCGGGGCGGGTGACACTCACGATCTCACCGTCGGCCTCATCGGTCATCGAAGGTATGCACGACCTCGCACTGGCCGTGGCGGTACTCGCCGCCACCGCGACGGCACCCGCACAGCGCCTGGCCGAGGTCGTGCTGCTCGGTGAACTCGCGCCCGACGGCCGTCTGCGACCCGTGCGCGCAATCCTGCCCGCCGTGTTAGCCGCCCGCGAGGGCGGGCGCACCGTCGTGATCGTGCCACGCGCCAACCTCGCCGAAGCCGCCCTCGCACCGGGGATGACCGTTCTCGGCGCCGAGCACCTGGGCGCTGTGCTGGCCTGGCTCGGCGGAGCCGACCGCTCCTTGACCGGCTCGGCCGCAGTCGCGGTACGGCCGGAATTCACCGGCGTGGAACTGGGCGATGTGCGTGGTCACTACCGGGCACGGTGGGCGCTCGAGGTCGCCGCCGCCGGGGGACACCACCTGCGCCTGATCGGGCCACCCTCGGCCGGGCTCGGCGCGCTCGCCCGACGCCTGCCCGGGTTGCTGCCGCGACTGACCGAGACCGAGTCGCTGGCAGTGCGGGCAATCACGTCACTGGCGGGCACCCTGCCCGCGGGGCCGCTGGCACCGATCACCGGCCGTCCCTATGTCGAGGTCCATCATTCCGCCAGTGCACGCGCGTTGCTGGGCAGCGCCGCCTCGGGGCGTCCCGGCGCGCTGGCCCGCGCTCACCTCGGGGTGCTGCATCTGGAGTCCTATCCCGACCTGCACGATCGCACGATCGAGGCGTTGCGGTCCCCGCTGGACGACGGCGAGGTTGTGGTGGCCAACCGGGACAGTCTGCTGCGATTGCCCTGCGACACCATCGCGGTCCTGACCTCGGCCGAATGCCTGTGCCACGCCGCACGCGACACCGCGTGTGCCTGCCCACCAGCGGCCAAGCACCGCTACCGGGAACGCCTGCGTCGTGTCCTGGCCGAACGCGCCGACATCACCGTCCACGACAACCCCGACGACCGCGGCGGTTTCGGGGACGACTCCCGCGAATCCACCGCCGAGGTCCGCCACCGGGTCACCGCGGCCCGCGCGGCAGCAGCCCGACGGTGGCGCGAGCACGGCTACACCACCAACGCGCGCGTCCCCGCATCGCTGCTGCGCCAACACTTTCCGTTGACGCCGTCGCAGGCGGCGCCGCTCGAGGCGGCGCTTCGGCTGGGCCGGATCACCCGGCGCGGCGCGGACCGGACCCTGGCGGTCGCAGCCACCATCGCCGACCTGCGTGGCGCCGACCGTCCCAGCACCCACGACATCGTCGAAGCCCTGCACCTGCGCGGTTCCGGAACACCATAAGAGCTCCTCGAACCCCACGACATCGCGCCGCACACCCCCGACGACTACCGACGGCGGGCCGATAAGTCCGCACTCACCGTGCCGGTGTGCGGATGTCTCGAAATCCACTGCCAGACCGGCCGATACACCGCTGCACCCTGCACCAGGTGCGGCGTTGTCGTTCGTTTCGAAGGAGCCATCGCCTCATGTCCACACCTGTGCCCGCCGACCCGCCCACCACCGACACCGACATGCGCGCCCGCGCCGAGAACGCCCGAGCGCGTGCCGAGGGCTTCGTATGGGGCGTGCTACACATCCAGCACCCCACCACCCCCGAGGCGAAGACCGCCACAGCGTTCGCAGCCGCCTACGCCGACCTCGTCACCGATGCCCTCACCAGCGAGAGTGTTTTCGTGCCCGATCTGGCGCATGCATGGGTCGCGTGGCGGGTGAGCGGTGACCTCACCGCGAACCTCGCCCCCGCCCCGTCACCGGACGAGCGGGTGGCGGGATTCGAAGAGTACGACGCGGCACTTCGAAACCGGACGGCGTATTGGCTATGCGCCGAGGCACTGGGCTATGTGCGCGGCTGGTGTGATGCCGCCGGGGTCGGGTCCGGTGAGGCGGTCGATTTCGCCCACGCCTACGCCGTGCTCGTGGCCGCGGGCGGATCCCGCCCCAACATCGCCGACGCCTGGACCAACTGGCGCTCGGGCCGCCCCATCACTGCCTTCGGCGAACAACACCCCGGACCGGCCCGACCCAAAGCGTCGTGACCCTGATCGCGGACCACAACAACACCCCCCTCGCCTCGCCCCGCGACATCCACCTCGTCGGCGGGCTGTTGCCCACCGAACCGTTTCCCGAAAACTGCGACTCGGACCGATCGAACGGAGAAGCGACGTGATCGACACCTTCGCCTGGACCGCGAACCTCACCCGCCACGGCGGCACCGAACTGGCTCTCATCGCCGCCAGCCCCACCGCCGTGGTCGACACGGTCGCGACCTATCTGGCCGCGCACTCGATCCCGCCCGAGACCCGCCACCGGGTCCGCGCGGGGCTGGTCAACAGCGACGCCGAATATCCGCGCGAGGCGTTTCGTCTCTACCGACTGGCGGCTTCGGCGACGGGCCGCATCACGATCTTGCGGTCGCAATCACCGTCCACCAACTCGCCTCCGACCCCCGGTGGCGCGGGCGGCTCGACCATATCGTGTTCCTCGCCGAAATCGCCCTCGACGGCAGCCTGCGCCCCACCCTCCCGCCGCTGATGGCGCTGGCCGAAAACGGCCAGAGTCGCTAATTGAAATTGACCACCGTTGCGGGGTGCCGATTGGTGACCCGGAGTGCCTGCGGGGACTGCGCGTTCCCGGGGACGGAATCGGTTGTGCCTGCTCCCGGACTTACCTCCCGCTCTCGGGCAGCCCTGTGCAGTCGAGCCGCGCTTGCTTGCACGCGGCAACGAAGTGGGGACGATTCGTGAGCGGCAGTGGGGAATTTCTAGTAGTCCCATCACCCGCAGGCGCTCACCACCGTCCTCGCGGCGGCGACGCGCGCAGAATTCCGCTACGTCGTCATCGCCAGACCCGAGGACACCACCCACCTCGACCGGATCGAGGGCATCACCGTCGTCACTCCCACCGATCTGCGGGGAGTCCTGAGCTGGCTCGAGTCGCTGCCCAGTGACCGGTCCGCACCCACCCCGGCCTCACTGGAGTCGCCCGGGATGCGCATCGCCCACAACCTCGGTCCCGGCCGGGTCCGCGGAATGCGGGCAGCCCTCAACGGTTCCGGCAGCGACGATCCCCCGGTCACCAGCTGCGGCCACGCCGATCAGAACGGGCCACACATCGAGTTCATCACAGACAACAGCTGACCAATCCCGCGCCCGTGTGGCGCCCGCTGTCGAGGAGACCAGCATGGGTTCGATCGGGTTCCAGGTGCCGGCGTCGGCCGACACCCACCGCTTCGTCCTGGACAACCTGCGCGAACACCTGCGAGATGGACACCGCATCGTGGCCCACTGCCGCACCGCACTCGGCACCGGCCGCCACGGCGGCTGGTCCTATGCCCTCTACGCCGCGATCGCCGACGCCACCACTACACCGGTGACAGTGTCGGCGCACGTGCTGCTCTACCTGCGCCACCACCGCGGCGGTGTGTCCGAGGTCGTCGTCAAGCACCTGCACGAGACCGAGGGACCCGTCGATCACCAGGGCGTCACCCGCCGGGTCCTGGATGCGCTCACACCCACTGAGCACCCCGACGCCTGCCGGTGGCGCGCCGAAGCGATCCGCCACCACCGCGCCCTCGCTGACGCCAGACGCCGCGCCCGCGACGCGGTCGGCGCAGTCATCCGGTTGGACCGCACCTATACCTACGGCCACGGCATCGGTGCCGTACGGCAGGTCGTGGTGTGCTCCCCGACCCTCTGGCGGCGCGCCGAGATCACCGACTCCGGGACCGTGACCGATAGTCCCCTGCTGCGCGCCGCCCCAGGGTGGGCACTGCGTGAATTCGAGATCCTGCGCGCACCAGAGCAATCCGCGCCACACACCCCACGATCCTGAAACCCGCCGACGCCATCCCGGAACGCCACGGCCGCACCAGCGCCCCGGCGCGGCCCGGGGCGGATCCGTTTCTACATCCATCCCTTTCGCCGAACCCCTGCCTGGGGTGCGGCGTCTTTCCTGTGTTCGGAGGTTGATGCTGTCATGGGCAGACTCACTCGTGCCGAGGCCACCGCGCATCGCGAAGCCCTCGGGTTGGCCGGTCTGCGCCGGGACCTGGACGAGGAGGAGAAACGCTTCGTTCTCACCCACTTCCAGGAATCGGCAAGCCACGGCCATCCGCTCGGGGGCGCGTTCTTCACCCCGCAAGATCTGGCCGACTGCATGTCCCTGGATGTGGTCGGCAACCGGGTGATCGACCTGTGCGCCGGGATCGGTGCGTTCGCCTTCGCCTGCCGCAACCTGCGCGAGCAGTCCAACGGGCTGCCCGCGCGGGAATTGGTGTGCGTCGAAGCCAATCCCGAGTTCGTGGCGGTCGGAATGAAGCTGGTCCCGGAAGCCACATGGGTGTGCGCCGACGTGTTCGGCATCGGGCGGCAGCGGTGGCGGTTGTTCGACACCGCGATCGCCAACCCGCCCTTCGGCAACCATACCCGTAGCGGCAACGCTCCCGGCTACCGCGGACCGCGCTTCGAGTACCACGTGATCGCCTTGGCCTCGCACCTGGCCCGCCACGGCGTTTTTCTGGTGCCGCAAACGTCGGCGCCTTTCCACTACAGCGGAGGCCAGGGGATGCTCGACGGGCAGGGTGACGCCGAATACAAGCGTTTTTCCTCCAGCACCGGCATCGCTTTGGAGCCGGGGTGCAGTGTCGACACCGCCTTCCACGACCCGTACTGGCATCAGCGTCCGGTCCGCACCGAGATCGTGCTCACCGAGTTCTCCGGCACCGCCCTCGCGCGTCGCCGCCGCGCCCGCGCCGGCGGTGCCGTTGCGCTGGCCGCGCCGTGGGATCGCCCCGCCCGTGCCAGCTGACCACGCCCGCCCATTCTTACTCGCCGTTCGGACAGGAGTCTGGATTCATCATGCCCACACCAGGTTTCAGCCTCAGCACCAACACCAACACCACCGACTACGGGGCCTCCTACACCCTGTTCGCCACCGATGAGGCACCCCTGACCGGGCAGGTGTTCACCGACATGGGCGAACATCCGGTGCTGGTCGACGGGATACCCGAACGCCGGTCGATGGTGATCGTGCGGTTCTTCGGTCTGCGCTCCCACGGTGAAGCGTTGGGCAACCCGCGGGTGCTGGCACGGTTCGTTCCCGGCGAGCCCGGACGCGGCGCCGCGGCGGCGGTGTGCCTGGGTGAGCCCGGCCGCCTGCACCTCGATCTCGGCCACCCACTCACCACCGCCGACCCCGACCTGCGTGAACTCGTGGCCGACACGGTCATCGAGATCACCGCCGAGTTCCTCACCGACGACCGCGCGGCACGGCACCGCCACCACTGCGCCGACCAGCGCCGCCAGGACGCCGCCACCGCGCTGGCAGCCATTGATGTTCTCCAGCAGCGCGGCTATCAGCGTCTGGCCGCCGCGCGCGCCGAGGCCGACGCCTCCTGGGCGCTCGTGCAGACCCTGCGCCAGCAGAGCTGACCACCGCGCGACCGCTGCCCACCGCATCGCAGCCCCGAGGAGATTCGACAGTGGCCGACACCGACCTGGCTCTCACCCCTGCGGTGTTGTCCGACCTGCGTGCCGTACTGGCCTACGCACAGATCGGCGAAGAACGCGACTACGCCGAATGCGACCCGCAGGCCCGAGCCCATCACATTCTCCACCCGATCCGGCGCCTGTCGGCGTGGCTCGACGGCGCCGCGGCGGCGGAGAAGTCCTTCGCCTATATCCAACAGGGCGGCGCGAGCAACGAGTACTACCTCCACTCCTTCGACACCGCAGCCGAAGCCGAAGCCGGACGCCTGGACTGCGCCGGACCCGACGGGGGTTGCTTCAGCACCACCGCGATCGTGGCGATCCCCGCGCTCACCAGCGACCAACTCGACGCCGTCGAACAACTCATCCAGCACATCGACAACCTCGCCTACGCCGCAGCCGACGACGACAGGCTCGACCCTGCCTCCTGAGCCCTTCGGGCTCCCAGCACGCCTGAGCACGCCCAACGGCCCCGCGCCGACCGGTCCCCACGCTCCCAACCCTGCACACGCGACACCCGTCATCCCGGTGGGTGTCGCGTGTCGTATCCATCTGTCCGAGAAGGGAATCACTGAAATGTCGATCGCTTCGACTGTGCGTCACGCCGAGCTGGGCGACCTCGTCGCCCTGCTCAACGATCAGCAGGCCGCCAAACTCGACGTCCTGGCCCCCGCGTCGGCTCTGCGCGCCTGCGACGGATTGATCGAGCTGGCCGGGGTCGAGCCGGTACTCGATGACCGCGGTGTCACCCCCGTCGACGGCCTGTACCGCCCGACCGGCGCGGCCGACTCACACCTGGGGTCGAAGTTGAAGATCCCCGCCGGATACCTCAAGTCGCTGCGCGAGATCCAGCGCACCGATCTCTACGACGCCAACATCAACGGCCTGCTCCACGGACCACAGGACCCGCGCCTGCCCGGCGGGCCGGACGAGCGCTCGTTCCTGCTGCGGTTGTTCACCTCCGGCAAGCCGGATGAGCCGGGGGTGTTGCGGGCGGTGCTCTCGGACCGGTACGGGATCATCGACAACCTCGACGTGCTGACCGCCGTCCTCGACGGCATCCGCCTGGCCGATACCGATGTCACGGTGCGCTCGTGTGACCTGTCGGAGTCCTCGATGCACTGCAAGGTGTACTCGCCGAAGATCCGCGCGCTCGCCCCGACGTTCTTGGAGAACTATCGGACTCCGTTCGCCAATCCCGAGCTCGAGGCCGAGCGCCGGCGCGTGGCCGGGCAGATCGAGACCGGTCGCCGCCTGGCCGCACGGGAAGGCCGCGGCTACCGGCCCGGTAGCGAGCCGGTGGTGTTCGCGGGGTTGCGGTTCTCCAATTCCGAGATCGGCCACCACGCGGTCACGTTGAAACCGGAACTGGTGGTGGAAATCTGCGGCAACGGCTTGACGTTGCCGTTGTTCGCGTTCACCAAACGCCACGTCGGGGACCGCCTCGAGATCGGTGGCACCCGCAGCTGGTCGCAGGACACCCAGCGCAAACGTCTCGCGGTCATCACCGCCGAAACCCGCGACAAGGTCTCGGAATGGATGTCGCCGGAGTTCCTCACCGCCCGCATCGGTGAACTCGAGCGCCACGCCGGGACACCGGTTACCCAGCCCGAACGCACCCTCGAGGTCATGAGCAAGAAGCTCGGATTCACCGAGGACGAACGCTCGGGGATCCTGTCGCACTTCATCGCCGGGGGACAGCTGACCGCGGCCGGGATCGCCAACGCGGTCACCAGCTACTCCCAGACCATCCCCGACCCCGACCGCGCCGACGACCTCGACGACCTGGCCCTCACCGCGATGACCCTCGTCTGAACCCGCCGGACGCATCCGCGGTCACTCGATCCCTCCCCTCCCTGTCCCCGCCCCTGTCGAAGGAGTTGTGCCTCATGGCCGAGACCACCGTTCTGACCCGCGCCGAGTTCGACACTGCCGAGCACTTCGGTGCCGCCGGCGCGGTCACCGCGCTCGCCGACGAGACCGTGGCCCGATGGCGCGAGCAGTTCCCGGACTGGAAAGCCAAGCACTGGGGCTACACCGACCCCGAAGCCCCGCACGGTGCCCGGCACCTGCGCCCTATCAACGTCGCCCCCCGCACCAAGAAGTAACCCACGACCCCAAGCGAGCGCCACCACCGGTGCCCCCGTGCCCTGCCCTGTGACTTCCGGAAGGACATCTGCGCCCGTGACGAAAAGGAAGCGAAAACTGGTCCTGCCCGCGAGCTTCGACGCCGTCGAGGACATCCTGGGCCTCGACGCCGAAGGCTGCATCGTCATCAGGTTCGGCACCGACCACACGACGGTGCTGACCCCCTGCTGTCACGCCAGCGGTAAAGGCAGCAGCGATTCGATCTCCGGGGTCGTGTGCCGAGCCTGCTACCGCGAAGTACACCACAAACACGGCGGCATCGACGCGGAGATCGCGATTGCCCGCGACGACCTCGACATCGTCATCGACGGCGCACCCCCGCACCCCGCAGAACCCGACCGCGGGTAGCCGCCACCACCAACTCCATCCATCGAAGTCCCCTCCCCAGAGGCAGGGACCGGCCAGTCCAAAGCTGGCCGGTCCCTGCCTCTTTCACGATAGGAGCCCATCTCGATGCCCACCGACACCGACACGCCCACCACCGACCCCGGCCCCGACATCGACGAGCAGGGCCTCGCCATCCACCCGGTACCCGGTTCCGATCCCGCCAACACCGATACCGGCGGCTCGGACACCGGCGAGACCGACGCCGACAGCGCCGGGGAACCCGGTTCCCTCGACGGGTTGTGCACGGGCCCGACCGTGGATCCCGCCGTGCTCGAGATCGATGAGAACGTGCGCAAGACCTTCCGGCTCGAGGACCACCCGGACGTCACCGACTCCATCCGCGAACACGGTGTGCGGGACCCGATCTTGGTGATCCGGATGCCCGACGGGCGCCT
This sequence comes from Nocardia asiatica NBRC 100129, assembly GCF_000308415.1. Lineage (GTDB taxonomy): Bacteria > Actinomycetota > Actinomycetes > Mycobacteriales > Mycobacteriaceae > Nocardia > Nocardia asiatica. The sequence goes on from NZ_BAFS01000449.1 coordinate 15,832, forward strand.
GGTGGTGCGTGACGGGCAGGTCCGTACCCTGACCGCGCTGGCCTACGAGCTGCCCGAGGTCCCGGTCTACATCCGCGATTTCGACCCCAGCGTGGACACCAGCGAGGCCGAGATCGAGCGCATCACCGAACAGATCACCCTCAACGACCGCCGAATCCCGCTCACCAACAGCGACCGCGCCGCCGGCATCGCGCAGATGCTCGACCTCGGCGCCTCGGTCACCCGCGTGGCCAAGGCGTTGCAGACCAAACGCGACGAGGTCAAACTCGTCGGCAAGGTCGGCACCTCGCCCACCGCACGCAATCTGATCGACGACGACCAGTACGACCTGGCCCACGCTGCGGTCATCGCCGAATACGAGAACGTCGGCGACTACGACGCGGTCCGCCGACTGCTCAACGTCCGCAGCGGTCTGTTCGACTTCGAGGCCAACCGGATCGCCGCCGACCGCACCGAACAACGCGCCTACCTCGCCAACGCGCTGCCCTACGCCCAGGCCGGGCTCGGGATCCTCACCGACTACCCCGACCTCGATCACACCGACACCGAGTTGCTGTGCGCGGCCGAGCTCGTCGACGCCGACGGCAACGCCATCGAGTTTGCCGACATCGCCGCGAACCCCAGGGCGTGGCTGGTGTGGATCGACGTCGACCAGGAACAGGTATGGGTCGAGGTCGGCACCGGCCATCTCGTCGATCCCGACACCGTGGACTGGGACACCCGCGACCAGCCCGACGCCGCACCCGCCGAGGGGCTGCGCCACGCCCGCGAGGTCGAACAGCGCGACCAGCTGCTGCCCGAGTACTTCCTGCCCCGCGAGCTCCTCGAAACGACCGGGTTGCGTGAACGCGTCGACACCGAACCCGACACCGAGGACGACCCCGATACCGGTGATGCCGGTGAGGGCGAGGACTCCGGCGAGCGCGGTAGCCGTTTCGGTCAGGTCGACGCCGAGCAGGTCGCGGCCGAGCGTCAGGCCGCCGCCGAAGCCGACGCAGAGGCGGCGGCGCAGGCGGCGGAGATCGAACGGGCCGCGCGGCGGCGGGTGCGTGAACTCAACAAGCTCGGGTTGGCCGCCAAAGCGACCCGTATCGAGTTCGTGACCCGGCTGCTGGCCCGTCGTACTCCGCCCGCGCAGGCCGCGGTGTTCCTGACCCGGTCGATGCTGGCCGACCCGGGGCTGATCAGCGAGTATCACGCCTTCGACTCCGCGCTGAAGCTGCTGGGCATCGAGGGCTACCGGTCCCGCCACGCCATGCTCGACACCCTTGAGACCATCAAACCCGCCCGTGCCCAGGTCGTCGCGCTGGCGTTGGTGCTGGGGGGCTACGAGCACCGCGCCGACAAGGACCTGTGGCGCTACGCCGACTCCGCGGTCCGGCGCTACCTGAGCTTCCTGCGCGAACTCGGCTACCCCCTCGTCCCCGTTGAACTCGCCGCCCTCGGCGAGATCAAAGCCATCGACATCGACATCGACAACCCCACCGCCACCGGTCAACCCGCCGACCCGGACGCGGCCTCCGCCGACGCCGACGAGCAGGACCTCCCCGCAGCGGCCTGACCGCCACGCCCCGCGGCTCCCGGTGCGCCCGAACCCCCCTTCCGGGCGCACCAGGGCCGCTTGCCGTCTTCGCGGCAAAGCTTCGAGGAGTCAGTTGTGCGCACCCCTGATGAACCCACCATCGATACCCTGGCCCGTACCGACACCGGATATCGCGCTCGCAGCCTGTGCCTGGTCGACCACCAACCCGCCGACATCACCGTCACCGTCGACGGCGACGGCCGCTTCCGTCACAGCGTGCGCGTCTTCGATCAGATGAGCTTGTCTTGGCATCTGCTCCTGCGCGCCGACCACCTCGACTACCCGCCCCTGCCCACCGATCCCGACCACCTCGACACCCTTGAGGCGGTGCGCGAGCGCATGCGGGTCCTCCACACGACCGCGGTGTGGATCGCCCGCACCGCCCGCCACGTCGGGCCACGCTGGTGAGCACCACCACGGCGCGGGCGCTGGACCCGCACGCGGTGGGCCTGGATCTGCGGGTGGTGGCTCTCGACATCGCGGCGCGCGGGTGGCCGGTGTTCCCGATCCGGCCCGGCGCGAAGAAGCCGCCGGTGTTCAAACGCTGGCCCGAGCACGCCTCCACCGACCCGGCCCGCATCCACCGGTGGTGGAACGAGGATCCGGCCCGAAACGTCGCGATCGCGACCGGCCCGGCCCGGTTGTGCGTGATCGACCTCGACCCCCGCCACATGACCCCGCCCGCTACCGGATTCGCTGACGCTCTCACCCGGCTCGCCACCCGCTTGACCGCGCCGGTGCCGGTGACGTGGACGGTGGCGACCCCGCACGGCTGGCACCTCTACTACCAGGCTCCCGAGACGCCGCGGTTGCCGTGCAGCGTCGGCCGTCTCGGGGACGGGATCGACACCCGTGGGCACGGCGGCTACGTCATCGCGCCCGGCTCCCGGACGCGTCACGGTGACTACATTGTCGCCGCCGATCATCCCGTCACCGAGCTACCTGCCGAGCTCGCCGTCGTGCTCACCCCGCCACCACCCGCACCCGCGTCGCGATTGCCTGCTGCCGCGACCCATCCCGATGCCTACCTCGCGGCCATCCTCGCCGGGGAAGCCCACCGCGTCGCCACCGCGCGAGTCCATCTGCGCAACCACACCCTGTTCCGCTCCGCGCTCGTGTTGGGACGGCTGGTGGCCGCCGACGAGATCAGCGAACACCACGCCCACGCCGTGCTCACCGACGCCGCCGCCGTGCACGTCGGGGTCGAAGGGTTCACCACCGGCGAAGCCGAACGCACCATCGCCAACGGCCTGCGTTACTCCCGCAGCCGTCCCCGTTACCTGCGGCGATGACCGCCGCCAGCCCTGGAAGGAGACCACCGGTGCCGGATCCGAGCGTGGAGGTCGTGGGGATTCGTGACCCGTCCTCGCAGACCTGGTTGTCGGTGTATGTCGACGGCGTCGCGGTGGAGGGCCGGTCGGTGGTGATCGACGCCGGTCACGGCTGGGAATGGGACGACTGGCGCGAATTCCGTGACGCCACCCTGGCCGAGGCGAGCAGCCCGGCCTGCCGCGCGGAACTGATCGACGCCTTCGACGACCCGCCCGGCGGTGAATACGTGCTCGGCCGCGCGGCCGCACGCACTGGCTCGACGGGGTCGATCCCGAGGATCGACTCCCCTCCCGCTATCGGCTCACCGGACCGCGGGCGGTCGCGGTCACCGTGCCCGCCGCCACCGATATCGACGCCTTCGCGTTGACGTATCTGCGCGAGCACCTGCCCGAGGGGCACCGTCTGCTCCACCACGACCGCACCCCGGCCGTCGACGCGGTCGCGACCTGGGTCACGACGAGCTGGGAGACGGTGTTGACCGCGGCGATCGCCGATGTCACCGGCGAGACCACCGCCCACCAGCTGCTCTACCGCGCCGCCCGCGGGACCGACACCGGCCGGGTTCGGGTCGAACTGGCCCACCGCCACGAAATCGAGGGCAGCGACTACTACCGCGGACTGGACCCGCGACTATTCACCCCGCTCACCCCCGCCACCCGCAGCCGCGCGCGTCTGGCGGCACCTGGTCCAGCAATTCGCCGCACCACCGGCCACCAGCTCCACCGGGAAGGACACCTCACCACGATGACCTCGGCCCACTTGTGGTTCCGCCGCGCCGACGTACTCGACCTCGCCGAGCACGCCATGGCCGCCGCCGGCCACTCCCATCCGCCCTTCGACGAATCCGCCGTCGGGTCGCCGTCGCTGATCTGGGTCAAAGACGACGGGATCTACCTGGTCAGCAACGGCCTGCCCCACCAACCACCCACCGATACCGATCACCCGGACAGCAAGATGCATGTCGTCTACGCCCACGGCCACGGCCCCGGCACCCACTGGCATCACGGCCCGCCGCTGGGCGACGACTTCGTCGAATACCTGCCGCTGACCGCGCCCCTCGCCCAGGACGCAACGCCGTTGATCGACCTCCTGCGCGGCACCGACACCGACACCGCCGCCTGGCTCGTCATCACCGTGGAGCCGGACGCCGCCTACGTCGAACTCCGTGACACCGGACCCTCCTGAGATCTAGACATCGCGGAATACCACGCAGCGGGCGAGTCCGGCCAGTGTCCGCCCACCCGTGGCGGTTCGTCTCCTTCACCGCTTCCCCTCGACCACCCCGAGTCTGGAGTACCCGCATGCCCGATCGGACCCCGAATCCGTTGACCGTTGACCCGGCCTCGCGATCGCCGGTAGACGCCGTCGCCGCAGCCGGTGCGGGCCTGCGTCTCCAGTTCTGTCGCGGCGACGACGATCTCACCGCCCACCCTGCCGCCGACACCGATGCGACCGAGGTCCGGCTCTGGGGCGGCGAGTTGGTACTGGCTGCGGTCACCCACGATCCCGCCGAATGGGCCTACGCCGGAGGTGACTGCGGGCACCGGATCCCCGACGAGCACCTGCATGCCCGGTTCAGCGACTGGCGCCATGCCTTGCACGCCCTCACCGGCATCACCATTCCACCCGAATGAGGCCCCGCCACAGCCGAATCCGGTGAGCGGGCCTGTCCTCGGCACGCCGCTCACTCCACCACTTTCGAGGAGGACGTCATGCATACGGTCGCCACGGTCTCCGAACGCGGCTGCGAGCGTGGGCGATCCTGGCCCGCGCCGCACTCGACCCCACCAACGCCGCCCGCGCGCACGCGGCCACCCGATCGGCAGGAACGGACGTCGAGGATGCCGCCGAGGAGATCGGCTCGCTTGCGGCCGGACCCGGTTCGCGGGGGTCGGTGGCCGAGCTCGCCGCTCGCGATCTCGACCGGGCCGAGCGAGTCGGTGCGTGGTTGCTCACCCGCGACGACCCCGCCTGGACCGGACTGGGATTCAACGACTTGGATTCTCCCGGCGGACGGCACCTGGACGCGCCGGTGGCGGTCTGGGTGCGCGGCACCATCAAGGCGGTCTCGGTCCTGACCCGCGTTGGTGTCATCGGCACGCGAGCGGTCTCGCCGCGCGGTGCCCGCATCACCGGCGAGACCGCGGGCGCGTTGGCAGTGCGGGGTGTGCACATGGTCAGTGGTGGCGCCTATGGCGTGGATGTCCTGGCCCATCAGGCCGCGCTCGACCACGGCGTGCCGACCACGATCGTGTCCGCGGCCGGGATCGACCGCGTCTATCCCACCGCGCACGCCGAGGTGTTCGACGCAGTCGCCGAGACCGGCGCGATCGTCTCGGAATACCCGCCCGGTGAGGGGATCGACCGTTCGCGGTTGCTGGCCCGTAATCGCCTGGTCGCGGCGATGTCGCGGCAACTGGTGATCCCCGCGGCCGGACTGCGCTCGGGCACCCTGTCCACCGCGCGGTGGGCGCGGCGGCTGCACCGCCCGGTGCTGGCCGTGCCCGGCTCCGCCGCCACCTCGCGGGGCTGTCACCAACTGATCGGCGACGGCCACGCCCGCCCCGTGCACTCGGTCACCGACGTCCTCGCCGCGCTCGACGAGACCGCCGAACCCGAGCCCCGCCACCCGCTCGGCGACGACCCGCGTATCGACACCGGCCACCACCAGCTCGGTGGCCCACCCGCGCGCTGACCCGCGCGGGCCGGGGCTGGTTCACGCGTGGTCCTCGGTCCACGCGAATTCATCTGTCCCTGTTGATCATCGACTTTCGAGGAGAACTGTTATGGCCGGAGACACCGTCATCACCGTGATAGGGAATCTGACGGCGGACGTCGAGCTGAGATTTACGCCCGCGGGTGTCGCGGTCGCGAATTTCACCGTCGCGTCCACCCCGCGATATTTCGACCGCAACTCCAACCAGTGGAAGGACAGTGAAGCGCTGTTCCTGCGGTGCAGCCTCTGGCGAGAGGCCGCCGAGAACGCCGCGGAGTCGCTGACCCGGGGCGCACGCGTGATCGTCAGCGGCCGATTGAAGCAGCGGTCCTACCAGACCCGCGAGGGCGAGAAACGCACCGTCGTGGAGCTCGAGGTCGACGAGGTCGGTCCCTCGCTGCGCTACGCCACCGCCAAGGTCACCAAACGAAAGGCCAACCACACCAACGCAAACGATAGCAGCGATCGCTCCCGCGAGCTCGTCGGCGCGGCAACCGGCAGCCGCGGCGGTGACGACGATCCCTGGGCGACCACGAGTAGCGGATTCGGGGGAGGGTTCGGCGGCGGATTCGGCGGCGAGGAGCCCACGTTCTAGAAACGCCTCCTGCGCGATTGCACCTTCGGCTCGCTCGCGCCAGTGGCGATGCCCCGCGTGCCGGGGGGCGCGGATCGTGGCTACACCCGACACCCCGGTCGGGTGTAGCCACCACCTGTCTCATCCGCATCCGCGTGCCCCGTGGCGCTCACCGAGCGATCACGGGTCTTCTCGAATTCAGCGCGCCCGGCCCGCGGGCGCCGATCCCGTGTCGAAAGGCCGACCACCGCGTGAACGATCCCGAGAACTCGACCTACACCCGCGACCAGGGCGACTGGGAGCCGACCCGCTGGTACACCGTGCTCGGCCCCGACGGGCAGCTGTGGTGCGAGTCCAGCGACCGCGGCGAGGCCGTCGCGGCCATGCGCGCCGGTGATCGACTCATGCACACCTGGCACCGGATCTGCCGCGAGTCGCAGATGCGCGAAGAACAGCCCTGAACCGAACCCACCATCCCGACAGCGGTGGATCCACCCAAAGAGCGGGATCCTTCGCTACCTCACCGGACCAGGAGACCCCCTGATGAGCGAGCAAGTCCCTACCGAACCTCCCGCCGTCACCGCCGCGGCAGCGACGGCGGCGGCGTTGATCGCACTCGCCGAGCACGCGCCCTCGCGAGCGCGGGCCGCGATGGCCACGGCGCTCACCGAGCTGGCACCCGAGGACTGGGCGTGGCTGGGACTGCTCTACCGCGGCCACGCCCACTCACCGAATGCTGCCCTCTCCCGGGTCCTGGCCCTCGCCGCGGCCCGGCTCGGCAACCCCGACACCCGCCCTCTCGATCACTGGTCGCGCCCAGCCACCGGCGTCGAAGTCCTCGAGGTCCCGGTCGAGGTCGAGATCCGCGACTGGGTGCGCCGCCCGGTCCGCGAGGACTGCTACGACCTGCGGCTGCACGCCGAACCGAGCCCGGCCACCGAGGCGATGCGCACCACCAGCGAGGCGATCGCGGCCCGCGCCCGCCGCCGACCGGCCCGCCAACCCGGTTTCGAGACCGCCACCTCGGAGGGGACCGGTACCGGCGCGCACGCCCGATTGGTGGCCTGACCAGGGAGGGCTTTGCAGTGAGCGCCGACAACCCACGCGAGACGGCCACGATCCAGATCCGGTTCCTGCGCCACCTGCTCGACCGTCTCGACACCCTCGCCGGTGAAGCCAGCCCCTGGGAAGGGATCCGTCGCCTGCGCACGGTCATCGCCCAACGCCTCACCGTCATCACCGAAACCGAACCGGCCGAACCCGGAGCGGCCGACGGAGACGGCGGGCACGGTCGGCTCGCGCTGATCGTGGTCGAGTTGCACCGGCTGCGCCGCGCCGCAACCGCGGCCACGATCACCACCCACGGCGGGCACCGCCACCGTGTCCGCGTCCTGGCGGTCGGTCACCGCCACACCGTCGTCCACACCCACGGCGGCCTCGGGCTCGCTGCGGTGCTGGTGCCGCTGCGGTTCATCGAATCGGTGGACCCGCTCGAACCCGCCGCGCGGCACTGACTTGTCCCCGCCACAACCGCCGACCGCCACACGCGAGGCCACCCACGACCACGCGCTCGCGAGACCGCACCCCTGAACCGGCTCGAACTCGCGCGCACTGTCGCCGGGCCTTCGCGCGCTGAGCGCACCGGCGCAGCGACAGACAGGAGGGCGCGATGCCCATCGACTCACCCAATTCTCCCGCGCCCGAGCACATCGCGGCCCCGCTGCTCGCCGCCCACCGTCCCGAAGTCGAATTCCTGACCGGGATCGGCGGCAACCCCCGCATCGTCGACACCGGCGGAATCCCGATGTTCGCGTTCGTGGCCATCGAAGCCGAGGCCGGGCCGATCATCGACCCAACCGGCACCCTCTACGTCCTGATCACCAGCATCGACGCCGGACTCGCCTACCGGCGCAGCGACATCGACAGCTGGACCGTCGTCATCTACGACGCCGCAGAGTCCCACGACGAGGGAAGCAGCGCCGCCGAGAACGCCACCAGCTTCACCACCGCCTGGCAACAGGCGTGGGCGGCCATCGACCGCCCCGACGACCCGCACACCTGACACCGACTCCCGGCATCCACGAAACCTGCGATCCGTCGGTACGCGAAGTTCGGTCACCGATAGCTCCAGGCCCGACATCGCGACCTGAAGCGGTGCTCGCCCGGGATTGTGTCGAAACCGGACGACGACACCGCGTTCCGCCTGCCCAACCGAGGCGGTGACCCGCGGCCCCTGTTGGCCGCGTGAGCGATCA